>NZ_CP081844.1:322500-635584 GCF_019803445.1 Caenibius sp. WL | reverse complement strand
AACGTGATCGCCACCGTGCCGGTGCATTACCCGGGCGGCGGGCGGCGGGTCTATCCCGGCTTCCTCCAGCTTGCCAGTTTCATGTCGATGAATCTCGGCAACCATCTGATGAGCCATTACGAGATGTTCAAGCATCTCGTGGCCGGGGAAGCGGAAAGCGCCGCCGCGACCAAGACTTTCTACGACGAATACCGTTCGGTCTGCGACATGACCGCGGAATTCTACCTCCAGACTGTGGAGCATGTGTTCCAGCGTCATTCGCTGCCCAAGGGCGAACTGTACCATCGGGGCAAAAAGATCGACCTCGGCAAGATCACCCACACGGCGATCCTCGCGGTCGAGGGGGAACGTGACGATATTTCCGGGCTCGGCCAGACCAGGGCTGCGCTCGATCTGGCGGTCAATCTGCCCGCCGCCAGGAAGAAATACCACATGGCCAAGACAGTGGGCCATTACGGCATTTTCAACGGCAGCCGCTGGCGCAATCAGATCGCCCCGATTGTCGAAGACTGGATGCAGACGCATGCACAGCGGGCGCTGAAAGCCGTCGCCTGAACGCCTGCTTCGGGCCGGGGAAGCGTTTCGTTTCCCGGCCCGCTATTCCCCGTTGCCTTTAGCGGTTGGTCTTCAAGGACTATCCTGCGGAAGCACGACGGTGCGCGAAAGCGCCCGTTCCCGCCGGTCACGCCCGTTGCGGATAGCCGTGCGCCGCAAATCGCCGCGACATTGGGCCCACAGGCCGCATTGCAGGCCGACGATCACGAACATGAATGGCTGGAACGCGATCCCCACGAACAGCGCCCCCACCAGATAGATGATCTGGCTTTGCTGCAGCGCCCCGGCCAGTGTGGCATACCAGCGCAGCCGCTCGTCCTCACTGCCTTTCCAGCGCCGCCAGATCCGTTCCATCTGCAACAGGCCCAGCGCATGGAGCGTAATCCAGAGGAAAAAGCCCGGCCAGCCCTGCTCACCCAGCATTTCGAAATAGCTCGAATGGTAGGCGCGGCCCTGCTCCGTCACTTCCTGCTTCTCCACCACGGTGGTGTTACCATCGCTGACGGTTGAACTGGTTTGGTAATCGACACTGCTCCCGCGATAAGCATCGAATCCGCCGCCCAGAGGGTGATCCTTCACATAACCCAGCGTCCATTTCCACACCGCGATCCGGGTCGAGGCGGACTGATCGGCTTTATGGTCCTTGATCGTTTCCATGCGCGCGGTGAAGCTGTCGGGCAGGAACGGCACCGCCACCATCAGCGCGATCCCGGCAGCAGCGAAATAGAAAAACCGGTTGCGTACGCTGCGCAGCAGCAAAATCGCCAGCGCGCCAACACACAACAGCCCGGTGCGCGCCTGCGTGCCCACCGGTATCAGCAGGCAAGCGAAAATCAGCGCCCCGGCGAACAGGCGCACGCGCCAGTCCGGCGGAAAGATCGTGCCGTTGCGGCTGAGCCAGAGAATCAGCGGAATGATGCAGATCGCCGCGGTGGACAGAATCGATCCTTCGTAAAGCCCGCTGTCATCGCTGACCGAAAAGATCGAGAGCGTGCCATAGCCGCCGCCGCCGCCCAGTGTTTTGATCCCGCCGTTGATCGCGATCGCGCCCACTGTCAGCACCATCGTCAGCGCAACCGCTTCCAGCCGCAGGCGGGTGGTCAGCGTCAAGGGCAGGAAAATGGCGAAGACCATCGCTTTCCATACCCAGGACCATTTGTCGTGTGCGGCGTCGGGAAAATCGGCCCAGGTCAGAGACAGCGCGCAATAGAGCAGCAGCGCGAGCAACAGCCCCTGCCGGGCGCCGAAGCGGCTGCCCACCTTGTTGTCCAGCGCGATCCATCCGCCGAAAACGGCGGCGAACGTTAGCAGCGACAGGGGAATCGAGGGCAACAGAGCCCAACCGAGCCGCTGCGGCGCGAACAGGTCGACGTAGATATAGGCCACCACCCACAGGAACGGCCGTTTGAAACCGAGCACGATCAGCCCGGCCCAGAAGCCGAGCAAGGCCAGTTCAAGCATCGCCCTGCCCCGTCTGGCCGCCGCTTTCCGCTATCCCGTCAGGGCGCGCCGGCCGCTTGCGCCGCGCGATTGGATTATCCAGATCGCCGCGCAGCATAAGCCGCCAGGCAGCGAGCGCCAGCAGGGCATGCGTCAATCCGATGGTGAAATAGTCGATCAAGCGGGTATTCCCCGGTATCCAGCAGGAAGACACCGCCTAGCAACCTCTGGTTGACGGCACGTTAAGGTTATCATGAGAAGACCGGCCACGCCATGACGCGTATTCTTCATATCCTGGATCACTCGCTCCCGCTGCATAGCGGCTATACCTTCCGCACCCGCGCCATCATGAAGGCACAGCAGGCCGCCGGACTGGAGGTGCGGGGCATCACCGGTCTGCGCCATATCGCGCCCCGGCCTGCCGCCGGAGCGCCCGAGACGGTGGAGGGGCTGACTTTCCATCGGACGGCGGGCACGGCGCGAGGTCCCGCGGGGCTGCGGGAATGGAACGAGATCACCCTGCTGGCCGCCGCGATCGATAGGCTGTGCGATAGCTGGCAACCCGATATCCTCCACGCCCATTCCCCCGCGCTCGACGGCATGGCTGCGCTGCGGATTGCGCGCAAGCGCGGCATCCCACTGGTTTACGAGATCCGCGCCTTCTGGGAAGACGCCGCCGTGGGCAACGGCACCGGGCGCGAAGGTTCGATCAAGTATCGCCTGACCCGGGCACTGGAAAACCGCGTGGTTGCAGGGGCCGATTGCGTGATGACCATCTGCCATGGCCTGCGCGACGATCTGATCGCGCGCGGGTTCGAACCGGGGCGGATCGGGATCATGCCCAACGGCGTCGATCTCGATCTGTTCGGCACCCCCGCCCCGCGCGACGCCGCACTGGCCCGCGAACTGGGCCTTGGCGAAGGGCCGGTGATCGGCTTCATCGGCAGCTTCTACGATTATGAGGGGATCGACGATCTGATCGATGCCATGCCGCTGATTCTCGCCAGCCACGCGGATGCGCGGCTGCTGCTGGTTGGCGGGGGCCCTATGGCCGAAATGCTCAAGCGGCGAGCGGATGCCTCCCCCGCCCGGGAAGCGATTCGCTTTGTCGGCCGCGTGCCGCATGATCAGGTTGAACGTTATTATGCGCTGGCCGACATCATGGCCTATCCGCGCAAGGCCAGCCGCCTGACCGAACTGGTCACGCCGCTCAAGCCGCTGGAAGCCATGGTCCAGGGCAAACTGGTGGCAGCATCCGATGTCGGCGGCCACCGCGAACTGATGACCCACGGGGAAACCGGCACGCTGTTCGCCCCCGACAATCCGCAAGACTGCGCCGCCGCACTCTGTGCGCTGCTGGCCGAGCGCGGTGAATGGGCGGCTTTGCGGGAACGGGCCCAGCAGCACGTGCGGCAGCGGCATGACTGGGCGCGGAATGTCCGCCGTTATGAAGACGTTTACCAGACGCTGCTAACCGATCGTGGAGCACCGCCCTGCTCCGCCACCGCCTGACCGGGCGATTCGGCGGAAACGGGAAATGGCCGGGGTGATTAAGGCCAAAGCGATTGGGGAGTATCGTGACCAGAGCGCAGAAAATGCCGAAACCGCGGCGAGGCAAGCCCGCAAAAGCGCCCGTCAGCAGCCATCCGCTTTTCGCAGCCTTGGCCGCCCTGTGGTTTGCCGCGCTGTTCGGGCTCGCCTGCCTCGTGCTGCCGGCGCGGTTGCTCGAAACCGTGGTGGGCCTGATCGGCCTGCCCGCTCTCGTTCCGGCCGCCGCGCCGCCTCTGGGCATGACCGCCCGCATGCTGATCGCCTTGGCGGCCGCCGGGCTCGGCCTGGCCGTGGGGTTGCTGATCGCCCGCATGATCGCCGGGACACCGCGCCGCGCCAGGGCGGATACAGGCACGCCCCGCATCACCACCCGCGTTCGCCGGAGCAGAACCCCGCGCGAGCCGCTGTCCGCTCAGGACGAAACAAGGAATGAGACGAACGACGTGCCCGCACCGCCGCGCGCCTCGCTTCTCGCCGCTATCGCCCGCTTCACGCGGAAACCGGCCCAGCCGTCCGAAACCGAAGCGATCGCCGAACCGCCGCCGCGCCGCCGCCGATCCTTCATCGCCGCCGACACGCTGACCAGCGACGAGCTTGCTCTATCGGACGCATCGCACACCGATGAACAGCCAATCGCACCTGCCACAGCCCCGCAACCGGAGGCACCCGCAACAGCGGCGGCCGAAGCAGAGCCTCCGCTCCCAGCCGCTCCCGCAGCAATGCCCTTTCCTGCTGATCACGCCGACGCAGCGGAAGACGCGGCACGCGCGGTGGCGCCCGTTCCGGAAACCGTCCGCCCTATGCCCTCCGGCCATTGCACTCCGCTGGGCGAGCGGTTGTTCGAAGATCTCAGTATCGTCGAACTGGTCGAACGGTTGGCCCAGGCCCTTCTCGCTTCCCGGGCACACACACACCATGCCGCGCCGCCTGCGCCCACGCCCGCGCAGGCCGCTGACACACCCGCGATGCCCACCCCGATCCCGATGCCCGAAACGCCGGTCGCCAATATCGCGACGGAACGGCACAACCGCGCCGGGCAGAACAATCCGCAGCAAGCCCTGCGCGACGCGCTGGCCACTTTGCAGAGGATCAGCGGCACCGGCTGAAACCCCGTTCAAGCTTGGGAAATGCGGTGATTCGCACCGCAAATCGTTGTTCCGCGCCTGCTAAAAAACACGTGAAAAATTGCCTTCGCGGTTGCAAAACCGCGCTCCTGTCGCCATGGGGAACCGTCGCACTCCCTCGCTGCCTCGCGGCGCGGTGATTCGTGCGTATTTTTTGCCATCAGCTGCTGCAGGGGATGCAGCGCCCGGCCTATGACAGGATGAGAACTTTGATGGGTTACCCGGTGCCCCAAGGGCTTTACGATCCGCGCAACGAACATGACTCCTGCGGTGTGGGCTTTGTCGCTCATATTAAAGGGGAAAAATCGCACGCGATCGTAACCCAGGCGCTGGAAATCCTGGCCAATATCGACCACCGCGGCGCGGTGGGCGCTGACCCGCTGCTGGGTGACGGCGCGGGCATCCTGCTGCAAATTCCCGATCTGCTTTATCGCAAGTGGGCCGAAAGCGAAGGGCTGACTCTGCCCGCCGCCGGCGAATATGCGGTCGCCATGTGCTTCCTGCCGCAGAACGAAAAGGCGCGCAGCTTCGTCGTCGAACAGTTCGAAAAGTACATCGCCAAGGAAGGCCAGCAGCTGATCGGCTGGCGCGACGTGCCGACCACGCTCGACGGCCTCGGCAAGGCGGTGCTCGCCTCGATGCCGATGATCCGCCAGGCGTTCATCGCGCGCGGGCCCAACTGCGCCGATCAGGATGCGTTCGAGCGCAAGCTTATCACTATCCGCAAGCAGTTGCAGAACCCGCTGGCCGAACTGGCCGAAAAGCACGCGATGCCGGAAATCGCTCAGCTCTACATGCCGAGCTTTTCCAGCCGCACCGTGGTGTACAAGGGCCTGCTGCTCGCCCATCAGGTCGAAACCTTCTACAACGACCTGACCAATCCCGATTGCACCACCGCGATCGGGCTGGTGCACCAGCGCTTCTCGACCAACACTTTCCCGAGCTGGAAGCTGGCGCAGCCGTTCCGCTTCATCGCCCATAACGGCGAAATCAACACCGTGCGCGGCAACGTCAACTGGATGAACGCCCGCCGCCGCACGCTGGAAAGCGAACTGCTCGGCCCCGATCTCGACAAGCTGTGGCCTATCATCCCGCATGGCCAGTCGGACACCGCGTGCCTCGACAACGCGCTCGAACTGCTGCTGGCGGGCGGTTACAGCCTCGCCCATGCGATGATGATGCTGATCCCGGAAGCCTGGGCCAAGAACCCGCTGATGGACCCGGCTCGTAAGGCGTTCTACGAATATCACGCCGCATTGATGGAGCCGTGGGACGGCCCCGCCGCCGTGGCGTTCACCGATGGCCGCCAGATCGCCGCCACGCTCGACCGCAACGGTCTGCGTCCGGCGCGCTTCTGCGTGACCAAGGGCGATATCGTGTGCATGGCTTCGGAAAGCGGCGTGCTGCCGTTCAAGGAAGAGGACATCATCCGCAAGTGGCGCCTCCAGCCGGGCCGCATGCTGCTGATCGATCTCGCCCAGGGCCGCATCATCGAGGATGAAGAGGTCAAGGCCGAACTCGCCAATGCCGAGCCTTACGCCAAGTGGCTCGAACAGGCGCAGTATAAGCTCGAAGACCTCGACATGGCGGAAACGCAGACCGCCTATCTGCCGGTGGAAACGACCACGCTGCTCGATCGCCAGCAGACATTCGGCTACACGCAGGAAGATATCACCAAGTTCCTCGAACCGATGGCGCGCAACGGCGACGATCCGATCGGCTCGATGGGCACCGACACGCCGATTGCCGTGCTTTCGGCCCGTCCGCGCCTGCTGTACGACTACTTCAAGCAGAATTTCGCGCAGGTCACCAATCCGCCGATCGATCCGATCCGCGAAGAACTGGTGATGAGCCTGCTGTCGATGATCGGCCCGCGCCCGAATCTGCTCGGCCGCGACGCGGGCACGCACAAGCGGCTCGAAGTGATGCAGCCGATCCTGACCGACGAGAACGTGGCCAAGATCCGCTCCGCCGAGGAAATGCTCGACAAGGCGTTCCGCACCGGCACGCTGGACATGACCTGGGATGCCCGCACGGGTGCCGCGGGCCTTGCCGGCGCGATCAAGGACCTGTGCACCGCCGCCACCGAAGCGGTGCTGGCCGACAAGAACATCCTGATCCTGTCGGATCGCGCACAGGGACCCGAGCGCATCCCGATGCCCGCCCTGCTGGCGACGGCCGCCGTCCATCATCACCTCGTCCGCCAGGGTCTGCGCATGCAGACCGGCCTCGTGGTGGAGACCGGCGAAGCGCGCGAAGTGCATCACTTCTGCGCTCTGGCCGGTTATGGCGCGGAAGCGATCAACCCCTATGTCGCGTTCGAATCGCTGGAGCAGATCCGCGTCGAGAAGGAACTCGGCCTGTCGGCTGAGAAGGTCCAGCAGAACTACATCAAGGCCATCGGCAAGGGCATTCTGAAGGTCATGTCCAAAATGGGCATTTCGACCTACCAGTCCTATTGCGGCGCGCAGATTTTCGACGCGGTCGGCCTCAACAGTGCGTTCGTCGATCAGTACTTCACCGGCACGGCGACGACGATCGAAGGCATCGGCCTTGCCGAAGTGGCGGAAGAAACCGTCCTCCGCCACGCCGCCGCCTATGGCGACAACCCGATCTATCGCAAGATGCTCGATGTCGGCGGCATGTATCAGTACCGCATCCGCGGTGAAGACCATGCCTGGACCCCGGCGAACATCGCCAATCTCCAGCATGCCGTGCGCGGCAACGACTGGAAGAACTACGAAGAGTTTGCCAGGTCGATCAACGAGCAGTCGGAACACCTGCTGACCATTCGCGGGCTGATGCAGCTCAAGAAGGCGGACAAGCCGCTCGACATTTCCGAAGTCGAACCGGCCAGCGAAATCGTCAAGCGTTTCGCCACCGGCGCGATGAGCTACGGCTCGATCAGCTGGGAAGCGCACACCACGCTGGCAGTCGCCATGAACCGGATCGGCGGCAAGTCGAACACCGGCGAAGGCGGCGAAGATCCCAAGCGCTTCAAGCCGCTTCCGAATGGCGACACGATGCGTTCGGCGATCAAGCAGGTCGCTTCGGGCCGCTTCGGCGTGACCACGGAATATCTCGTCAATTCCGACGATATCCAGATCAAGATGGCGCAGGGCGCGAAGCCCGGCGAAGGCGGGCAATTGCCCGGCGACAAGGTCGACAAGACCATCGGCAAGACCCGCCACTCGACCCCGGGTGTCGGCCTGATCTCGCCGCCGCCGCACCACGACATCTACTCGATCGAAGATCTCGCCCAGTTGATTCACGATCTCAAGAACGTGCAGCCCGCGGCGCGCGTTTCGGTCAAGCTGGTGTCCGAAGTCGGCGTCGGCACTGTGGCGGCGGGCGTGTCCAAGGCGCGCGCGGACCATGTTACCATTTCCGGTTACGAAGGCGGCACCGGCGCTTCGCCGCTGACCAGCCTCACCCATGCCGGTTCGCCGTGGGAAATCGGCTTGGCCGAGACCCAGCAGACCCTGCTGCTCAACGATCTGCGCAGCCGCATCGCGGTGCAGGTCGACGGCGGGCTGCGCACCGGCCGTGACGTCGCCATCGGCGCGCTGCTGGGGGCTGACGAATTCGGCTTCGCCACCGCGCCGTTGATCGCGGCGGGCTGCATCATGATGCGCAAGTGCCATCTCAACACCTGCCCGGTGGGTGTGGCGACGCAGAACCCCGAACTGCGCAAGCGGTTCACCGGCGCGCCGGAACACGTCATCAACTACTTCTTCTTCGTGGCCGAAGAACTGCGCCAGATCATGGCCGAAATGGGCTTCCGCACGGTCGCGGAAATGGTGGGCCGGGTCGACCGGCTCGACATGAACAAGGCGATCGCGCACTGGAAGGCGCAGGGCGTGGACCTGTCCCGCCTGCTCTATCAGGTGCCGGTGGAAGCGGACAAATCGCTCCGCCACACCAGCTCGCAGGATCACGGGCTCGACAAGGCGCTGGACGTCGAACTGATCGAAGCGGCGCGCGGCGCCATCGAAAAGGGCGAAACGCTGGTGATCGATCGCCCGATCCGCAACGTCAACCGTACCGTCGGCGCGATGCTGTCGGGCCGGATCGCCGAAGTGCACGGCCATGCCGGGCTCAAGCCCGAACAGCTGCGCATCAATCTGACCGGCGTGGCCGGGCAGAGCTTCGGCGCGTGGCTGGCCCATGGGGTGACGCTCGATCTCGTCGGCGATGCCAACGACTATGTCGGCAAGGGCCTGTCGGGCGGCCGCGTGATCGTGCGCCAGCCCGCCGGGCTGGACCGCGATCCGACCGAGAACATCATCGTCGGCAACACCGTGCTTTATGGCGCGATTGCCGGGGAAGCCTACTTCAACGGCGTGGCGGGCGAACGTTTCGCCGTCCGCAACTCGGGCGCTATCGCGGTGGTCGAAGGCACCGGCGATCACGGCTGCGAATACATGACCGGCGGGGTCGTGGTGGTGCTGGGCAAGACCGGCCGCAATTTCGCGGCGGGCATGTCGGGCGGGGTCGCCTATGTCTATGACGAGGACGGCCAGTTCGAAAAGCTGTGCAATCTCGCCCAGGTCGATCTCGAACGGATCGCCCCGCAACCGAGCGAAGCGGAAGGCCTCGGCCGCCCGCAGCAGCGGCCCTCCAGCATCGAGGATTACGGCATCGGCGATCCGCTGTATCACGATGCCGAACGGCTCAAGATCCTGATCGAACGGCACAAACTGCACACCGGCTCCGCCCGGGCCGCCGCTCTGCTCGACAATTGGGACAACGCGCTGGCGAAGTTCGTGAAAGTCATGCCGCGCGATTATCGGAGCGCGCTCAAGCAGCTCGAAGCCGAGCGCAACGAAGCCGCCAGCGTGGCCGCGGAATAAGGATCAGGTTCAAAGACATGGGCAAGGAAACCGGTTTTCTCGAGTACGAACGGCACGACCGTGGCTACCTCGATCCCAAGGAACGGGTGCGGAACTACAAGGAATTCGTCGTTCCTCTGGCAGAGGGCGAACTGCGCACGCAGGCCGCCCGCTGCATGAACTGCGGCATTCCGTACTGTCATAACGGCTGTCCGGTGAACAACATGATCCCGGACTGGAACCACCTGACATACGAGGGCGACTGGCGCGATGCGCTGGAAACTCTGCATTCGACCAACAACTTCCCGGAATTCACCGGCCGCATCTGCCCCGCCCCGTGCGAGGCGGCGTGCACGCTGAACATCATCGATTCGCCGGTCACGATCAAATCGATCGAATGCGCGATCGTCGATCGCGGATGGAAGGAAGGTTGGATCGAGCCGCAGGTTCCGGCCAGGCGCACCGGCAAGTCGGTGGCGGTGATCGGTTCGGGCCCGGCGGGCATGGCCTGCGCCCAGCAGCTTGCACGCGCGGGCCATTCGGTCACTCTGTTCGAGAAGAACGACCGGATCGGCGGGCTGCTGCGCTACGGCATCCCCGATTTCAAGATGGAAAAGCATCTGATCGACCGCCGCAAGAAGCAGATGGAGGCCGAAGGCGTCACCGTGCGCACTTCGACCGAAGTCGGCGTGGACGTGTCGTTCAAGTCGCTGAAGGAAAACTTCGACGCGGTGGTTCTGGCCGGCGGCGCGGAAGATCCGCGCGGGCTGCAAATCCCCGGCGCGGACCTGCCGGGCGTCCATTTCGCGATGGATTTCCTGACGCAGCAGAACAAGCGCAACGCGGGCGACGATGAAAAGACTGCGGCTCCCGATGGTTCGCTGCTCGCCACCGGCAAGCATGTCGTTGTCATCGGCGGCGGCGACACCGGCAGCGACTGCGTCGGCACCTCCAACCGCCAGGGCGCGGCCAGCGTCGTGCAGCTGGAAATCATGCCCAAGCCGCCGATCAAGGAAAACAAGGCGCTGACCTGGCCCGATTGGCCGCTCAAGCTGCGCACCTCGTCCAGCCATGACGAAGGCGTGGACCGCGACTGGGCCGTGCTGACCAAGCGCGTGATCGGCGAAAACGAAGTGACCGCGCTCGAATGCGTCCGCGTCGAGTGGAACAACGGCCGGATGGAAGAAGTGCCGGGCAGCGAATTCACGCTGAAGGCCGATCTCATCCTGCTGGCCATGGGCTTCGTCGGACCGCGCAAGCACGGCATGATCGATCAGTCGGGCGTCGCGCTCACCGATCGCGGCAATGTCGATGCCAATGTGGCCGATTACAAGACCAGCGAAGATATGGTCTATGCCTGCGGCGACATGCGCCGGGGCCAGAGCCTTGTCGTCTGGGCAATCCGCGAAGGCCGCCAGTGCGCCCGCGCGGTGGACGAAGCGCTGATGGGCGTGAGCGAACTGCCGCGCTGATCCCGCTGGCTTCGCGCCAATACGAACCTTTCGCAGGGCGGCCTTATGGCCGCCCTGTTTGCATTCGGAGCGCGGAAAGCCCGCGATCCGGGCTGGCAGCATGCCACGAAAGCGGGCAGGTTCGGATCATGAAGCGAACCTTGCGCCATCTCTTGCCCTGCCTTCTCGCTCTCCTGCCCTTTCCCGCGCTGGCAGCGGGGGCGGCGGGCCTTTACACCGGGAACGAAGGGCATGAAATGGCGGCCGAACTCCTGCTGCGAGAGGATGGCAGCTATGCCTATGCCCTGTCCGTCGGGGCGCTGGACGAGGAATCGCAAGGGCGCTGGGAAGAACGGGACGGGGCGATCACTCTGATCACCGAACCGAAACCGGTGCCGCCCCGGTTCACCCCGGCCCCGGCCATCGCCGCGAGCGGCACGGAACCGCCCCCCTATCTCCTGGTCACGCTGCCGAACGGGCGCGGCCTCGCCGGGATCGATTTCACAATCACTTGCGCCGATGGCACCCGGATCGACGGCTACACTCAGGTGTATGGGTGGGATTTTGCATCCGAAACCTGCACCGCGCCGCAAGCCATCACACTGCGCGAGCCGATCCACGCCATCGAATCGCCGCCTTATCCGATTGCGCCTGGCGCCACGGCGCTGCATTTCCATCTCGTGCCCAACGATCTCGGGCGGGTCGACCTGACGGGGACTTTTGGGGTGATCGCAGGAGAAACGCTCACGCTCGTCAGGGAACGCGGGCAGATACGCTTCCGCCGGGCGAAGCCGCGCTGATCGTTCCGGCGGCGGATCACAGCCGCCAGTCGATCGCCCCCCGGCCGTGTTCTTCGAGGAAAGCGTTCGCCTTGCTGAACGGGCGGGAGCCGAAGAACCCGCGGTGCGACGACAGCGGGCTGGGATGGGGCGAACGCAGGATCAGATGGCGGCTGCCTTCCCGCAGTTCGGAAATACGCGCGGCCTTGGCCTGCGCATGGCTGCCCCAGAGGATGAACACCGTCGGTTCTTCCCGCGCGGCCACCGCCGCCACCACCGCATCGGTGATCGCATCCCAGCCGCGCCCGGCGTGCGATGCGGCTTGCCCCGATTCCACTGTCAGCGAATTGTTGAGCAGCAGCACGCCCTGCTGCGCCCAGGCTTCCAGATTGCCGTGGGCGGGCGGCGCGATGCCCAGATCGCTCTGCAATTCCTTGAAGATGTTGACCAGCGAGGGCGGCTGCCTCACCCCCTGCGGCACGGAAAAGCTCAGCCCGTGAGCCTGCCCCGGCCCGTGGTAAGGGTCCTGCCCCAGAATCACCACTTTCACGCTGTCGAGCGGAGTCAGCTCCAGCGCCCGCAGACGTTGGCCCCGGGGCGGGAACACCTGTTTCCCTGCGTCCTCTTCCGCTTTCAGCCAGCCGCCCAGACGGCGCGCTTCGGGCGTGGTCAGAACAGGGTGCAACACGGCTTGCCAACTGGGGGGGACTGCATCGCTCATCCCCTCTGCGTAATCGCTTGTGCGCATCCATGCCAGCCGGGGCTTTCGCTCGTGCACAGATAAGCCTAGAGCGATCAGGCCCCTGCGTGCACCACCCATGATGCCCCGGGCATGTTGTTTTGCCGTGATCGGCCGGTCGCCGGGTGTTTCCATTCGGCCGGCAATCGCTCTAGGGAACGCGAATGGCTGTCTATTTTCATGAAGAAGACCTGCCCGCAGGCGTGCTTGCGCCGGGCCCGGTTGCTGTCGATACCGAAACCATGGGTCTGATCACCCCGCGCGACCGGTTGTGCGTGGTCCAGATCAGCGACGGGCAGGGCGACGAGCATCTCGTCCGCTTCGGCGTCAACAGCACGTATGACGCGCCCAATCTCAAGGCGGTGCTGGCCGATCCGGCACGGATCAAGCTCTATCATTTCGCCCGATTTGATCTGGCGGCGATCCAGCACTATCTGGGAGTGATGGCCGCCCCCGTCTTCTGCACCAAGATCGCCAGCAAGCTGACCCGGACTTATACCGACCGCCACGGGCTGAAGAACATCGTCAGCGAACTGCTGGGCAAGGACATTTCCAAGCAGCAGCAATCGAGCGACTGGGGCGCCCCCGAACTGACCGAGGCGCAGCGCGAATATGCCGCGTCCGACGTGCGCTATCTCCACCAGCTTCACACCGTGTTCGTCCAGCGGCTGGAACGCGAAGGGCGCCTGGCGATTGCACAGGCATGCTACGATTTCCTTCCGGCCCGCGCCCTGCTCGATCTGGCCGGTTGGCCGGAACACGATATCTTCAGTCACGAGTGACCAGCGCAGCCCGCCGCCGATGAGCACACAGGCCGACAGCATCCGCAACAGCAGGCGTGAAAGGGCCGCCCCCGGCGGCTCGCACGATCGCCTGGTGGCGCTGCTGACCAAGGTGCTGCCCGCCGTGATCGGCGTGCTAGTGGCGCTGATGGTGTTGCTGCCGTTCACCCCGCGCGGCGATATCAGCTTCCTGCTCGACCGGAACGAAGTGGCGATGATCCGCGACCGGTTGCGGGTGGACAATGCCATGTACCGCGGCATCGACAATCGCGGGCGGCCGTTCTCGCTGACCGCGGGCCATGCGGTGCAGCGCAGTTCGGCCGAAGGCGTGGTGCGCATGGAAGATCTCAAGGCGCGCATCCTCCTGGCGGAGGGGCCCGGCGTCATTTCGGCGGGCAACGGCCGCTACGATATCCGCAGCGACGTGGTCAACGTCGATGGCCCGGTCAGCTTTACCGCTTCGGACGGCTATCGCATGATCGCGCGCGATGTCGCGATCGATCTCGGCACCCGCAAGCTGACGGGCCAGGGCAAAGTCGAGGGAACCATTCCATCCGGCACGTTCAGTGCCGATCATATTTCGGCCGATCTTGGCGAACGCACCGTTGCGCTTTACGGCAATGCGCGCCTGCAAATGATTCCGGGCAAGTTGAGGATGCCGCAATGAAGCTGACGCGCCACGCACTGACTTCCCTCCGTTATGCCACGGCCGGGTTCGTCCTCACGCTGACGGCAATGGGCGGGATGCAACTCTATGCACAGGCGTTCAAAGGGCACAATTCGAAAGCGCCGGTCAATTACGCCGCCGACCGGATCGAATTGCAGGACCGGCAGGATCGCGTCGTCCTGTCGGGCAATGTCGATATCACGCAGGCGGACCTGCGGCTGAAAGCGGCGCGGACGATGGTCGAATACAGCAATGCCGGATCGCTGCAGATCCAGCGGATCACCGCCACCGGCGGAGTCAATGTCGCGCGCGGGGCCGAAACGGCGCGGGGCAATGTCGGGATCTACGATTTCAACAACCGCACGATCACGCTGGTCGGCAATGTCGCGCTGCGGCGGGGGACCGACACCCTGAACGGGCAGCGGATGGTGATCGATCTCAATTCCGGCGTGTCGACGGTGGACGGCAAGGGCGGGGCCGGCGGCGGGGCGAACAACGGGCGGGTCAGTGGCTCGTTCTCCGTCGCCCGGTGAACGAACGCCCAAAACGGGGCAAATCGCACCCGTTTTTTGCCAAGAGATACAGTTGATTAACTGACACGCCCGGCGAAGGGCCGCCACAACGCCCCTGCATCGCCGCCGCAAACAGCACGTGCGTCCGATCCAGGCGCGCTGCAAAAACCATTTTCCTACATCCCCCGGCATGTGTAGCTGGATTCGGGTCTTTCGCCGCAACGCAAGGATCCGATCATGTCCCCTCCCTATCCGATTTCGGTCCCCGCCGGGTTCGCCCCCGCTTTCGCTCTCGGCTATGCCGGGCAGAGCGGCGATCTGGCGCTGGTCGCGCCAACCGCCCCATTGCCGGTACAAATCATGAACGATGTCCCGACAGGCCCCGGCGCCGCGCCGCTGACGGGCAGCGCCACGGGCGCGCTGCTGGCCGGGCCGTTCACGCCCCGATCCGCCGCGCCGGTGATTCTTGCCCTCTGGGGCGAATGGACGGGCACGGTGCAGCTCGAACGCGCCGCCGGGCCGGATGAGCCGCGCCTGCCGGTCACCGCCGGGGGCGCGGCCTGGGCGCGCTTCACCGCCAACGCCTGCGAGGCCGTGTGGGCCGAAAGCGAAGCCGGGGCGGGGCTTTACCTCGCCATCGCGGTCACGGCGGGCACCCTGCACTATCGGATCGCGCAATGAGCGCGCTCGATCTCACCGCGCGCGGCCTTGCCGTGCAGGCGCTCGCCCCGTGGCGCACCGGCCCGTTCGCCGCGCTGGCAGGCGCCGCGATCCCACCCGGCGTGCTGCATCTCCACACCAGCGGCCATCACGCGGCCGGCAAGGGCGCGGCGCTCTATGCCCACGATGCGGCGTGCGACGCGGCCTTGCTCGCCGCGCATCCGGCCTGCGCTTTCGCGGCGGCGGATGGGCGCATTTTCCGCCTGCTGCCGCAAGGCGGCGCGATCAGCGCCGAACAATGCGGCGCGTGCGGCGACCCCGCGCTGGACCATACGTGGGATGACCGGCCCGCCTTGCAGGCCGCGCTGGACTATGCCGCCGCGATGGCCATCGGCGAAGTGCGGCTGGAACAGCGCCATTACAGCATCCGCGCGCCGCAGCGGACCAGCCCGGCCGACGCCACCGCCGCGCTGGACGGGCATCCGCTGGTGATCACCGCATCGCTGGTCCTGCGCTCCGCCTGCGGCGACAGCCATCTCCATTTCCGCGCCCATGATGGCGGCCCGATGGGCGCGGGCGGCCAGCCGGTGAAAGCGACGGCGCAATCGACCGGCCCCGATGCGCTGTGGCGGGGCGGGGGCATCCGGGTGCGCGGCGCAGTGCCGGGCACACTGGTGATTGACAGCATTCACCTGCTGGGTGGGCGCGAAATCGCCCCGGCCGAACCGGGAGAAGACGCTTACGATCCCACCGATCACGGCCTGTGGCTGGACGGCGCGGCGCAGGCGCAGGCGCAGGTCACACTGATCGGAGTGGAGATCGCCGGGTTTCGCGGCGATCTCTACCGCGCCGATCCCGCCGGGCCGCTCACCCAGCGGCTGGAACGCTGCCATTTCCACATCGCCGGTGGGGCGGCGCTGCGCCACGAAAGCGCTCATGGCCAGTTGCACGCCGGCCATTGCCGCTTCGGCCCGGCGGCGGAAGCGGTTGCGATCACCGCAGGGTCAGGCCACACATTCGCCCACTGCCTGTTCGCCGATGCCGCGCGGCTGTCCGTTGCCGGTACGGGCGCGTTCACCCGGCTGGAACGCTGCACCGCCGAGCGCATTGGCCAATGCCGCATCGGATCATGGGTGGAGGGCGATCTGACCACGATCGATGCGCCGCTTATCCTCGGCCTTGCGGGGGAAGTGGGGCCACGGCAGATCGCGCTCACGCTGACCGCGTGGCTGGCAGAAGCGGACGGCGCCGACGCGGTGACGCTGACCGGCCCGGCCAGCAGCGCGGCCCCCGCCCCGGCGCAGATCGCCGTCCACGTCGTTTCCGCGCACCGCTGGCCCGGCGCGCTGGGGAATGCGGAGTGGAACGCCGTCTTCGCGCTCGGCGGGCGGATCGATCCGGCCACCGTCCGCCTTTCGGCGGGGGTCTGTACCGCCATGCGCTATGTCCGCGCCACGGCGCTGGCCGATGCGCCGTTCATTGCGCCCGCCGCCCGGTTCACGCCTCTGCCGGGCGGAACGGCGCAGGGCGGGGACGAACACAGCGCCATGCCCGGCGCCACGCTGACGCTGGAGCCGGTCAATCCCGTCCAGACGATCACGCCGGACGGGGCGGGCACGGTCGCTCTCGCTTTCGGGCAGGCGCATGGGCATGCCGAAGGGCAGATCGTGCGCCTGCGGCATGGCGGTGGCACGGGCGAGGGTGACGCAATCCTGCGCCTGTCCCCCGGCGATGCGGGGCTCGCACTGAGCGGCCCCATCGAACTGCGCCACGCGGGGGACGAACTCGCCCTGCGTTATGACGCGGCCGATGGGTTGTGGCGTCCGGCCACGTCCTGCGGCAGCGAAGCGGGGGAAATCGCGCCCGCCCGCATCCCCGCGCTGCCCGCTTCGCGCATTGCCAGCGGCACGATCGATCCGGCGCGGCTGCCGCCGCCCGAATGGGATGCGATCACCGGGAAGCCCCCGTTTGGCCTGCTCGCCGGGGCGAACCTGCCCGTGCCCGATGGCGCGCGCATTCCGTTCTGGAACACCGGCGCAAACGCGGTGGACTGGCTGGCGCTGGGCAGCGGGCTCAGCCTTGCGGGCGGCGCCCTCTCCGCCACGGGCGGCGGGGGCGGCGGTTCGGCGGGGTGGATGCTGGTGGATACCGTCAGCCCCGGCGGTGTATCCGCCATCGATCTCACCGCCCCTGCGGCGGGCTACAGCGATCTGCTGCTGGCCATCGAAGGGCTCAGCCACGACCACACCGCCAATACCAATCTGTCGATCGCGCTGTCGGCGGATGGCAGCACTTTCGCCGCGCCCACCGCGCTGGGCACCTCCGCTCCCTCCACCGCGTCATGGCACGGGGCGGTGCAGGTGCCGCTGTTCACCGGCGAAAGCGGCATGATTCTGGTTTCGGTCGGCAATATCCTGTCCGCGCCGGGGCAGGCGATCACCAACGCCAATGCCGCATGGCGTGTTTCCGGCGGAATCGCCGCGATCCGGATCGCCGTGGGCGCGGGGTATTTCGATGCGGGCACCGTCCGCCTGTTCGCCCGGTAAATGGGGGCGGGGCCTGCCCGGTCCCCGCCTCACCCCGCCAGGCCCGCTTCAGCGTTTGTCGGCGGCGGCGGCGCGGGCGATTTCGGCCAGTTCCTGCGCCAGCAGCACTTCGGCCGCCTGGTTGTTGGACAGGAGCGCGCGATGCAGCGCCATCAGCCGCTGCACCAACCGTTCCAGCCGCCGCCCCTGCCAGCGGCGCAGCTGCACCGCCAAATCGCGTTTGTCGCGGAAGAAAATCCGCCGGGCGCGGGTTTCGCTTTCCAGCAGCGCGGCCACATCGCCGCCCGGCCCCAGTTTCGCCGCCAACGCGGCCAGCTGGGCCGTGCGCCGTTCGAACGCCAGCAGCAGCCCCACCGGATTGAGCGAAAGATCGCGCATCCGCTTCAATTCGCCCGGCAGTCGCCCGGTCTCGCCCGAAAGCACCGCGTTGACCAGCGGCGTGAAGCCGTCTTCCTCGGTCTTCGCGCCGATGGCGTCGAGCGCTTCGGCATCGGCGGTGCGCGGCGCCTGCGCGCTGGCATCGAGATAGAGCGCCAACTTGGTCACTTCCGATTGCGCCAGCCGCACATCCAGCCCGGCGGCGCGGGCGATGCGTTCGGCCAGATCGCCGCCCAGCCGCACCCCCGCCGCATCGGCCATCTGCCGCACCGAAGCGGTGACGGAGGCAAGATCAGGGGGGTAGAACATCGCCACCAGGCAATCATCGCGCCCTTCCAGCAGCTTGGCCGTGCGCGATTTGTCCGTGGCCGAACTGGCCACCACCAGCACCGGGCAGGCCGCGCCATCGCCCGCATCCTTGGTTTCGAGCAGGATTTTCAGCGCATCATGCGCTTCGTCGCCCGCCGCGCGAATCAGGATATGGCGGTTGCCGCCGAACAGCGAGGTGGAGCGCGCCTCATCCCCCAGCCGCACCGGATCGCGGCGCAGTTCCGCGCCCGGCAGTTCGACCCGTTCACCCGGATCGTCGAGCATCGCCGCGATCTTGCTCGCCGCCGCCGATGCCCCGGCTTCATCCTGCCCGCAGAAGAAGAACACGCCGCATTGCCGCACCGCCTTGGGCGCGGTGGCGGCAAAATCGCGCTGAGTCGCCTTCACGGGGCGGCCTGTTCGAGCGCTTTCATCCGCAGGGCGACATTGGTCACGATCCGGTCGGCCACTTCGCCGACGAGGTTTTCGCGCGCCGTCTGCTCCGCCGCGATCACCGCGTATTCGGAACTGACCACATCGATTCCCGCGTCGGAGCCCGAAGTGCTGTCGAGCACGGTCTGCCCTGTCGCCGTATCGACGAGTTGATAGCGGGCGCGCAGGACGAAGCTTTCGCGGCTGATCGTATCGTCGCGCAGCAGGCCAAGGCCGGTCAGCTGTTCATCCAGCCTGACATTGAGGACATAGCGCGCACCGCCCGCGTTGGCACCGCCGGGGGCCAGCTTGTCGCGCAAGGCATTGCGCATCAGCCAGCCCGCGCGGCCTTCGATCGGGGCGACTTCGATACTCGCCAGACCGCGCGCAATCGCGCCTTGGCCGCCGCCCGCATACATCGGTTGCAGGCCGCAGGCCGACAGCGCGGCACAGCCCAGAACCATGAGCAAGGCGGCGCCCCGCGTCATGCGACGATATTGACCAGTCGATCAGGCACCACGATCACCTTGCGCACTTGGGCTCCATCGAGGCTACGCTGCACTTTCTCGGATGCGAGCGCAAGCGCCTCCAGCTCCGGCTGCGGCAGGCCCTTGGCCACGGTCAGCGTATCGCGCAGCTTGCCTTTGACCTGCACCGCGATAGTCACTTCGTCTTCCACCAGCAGCGCGGGATCGACTTCGGGCCATGCGGCATCGGCCACCAGCCCCGCGTGCCCGGCCTGCGCCCAGGCTTCTTCCGCCAGATGCGGCATCATCGGCGAAGCGAGCAGCAGGATCGTGCGGATCGCCGCCGAACGGCTGGCCGAAGGGGCGGCCTTGTCGATGGCCGAAGCCAGTTCGTAAATCCGCGCCACCGCCTTGTTGAACGACAGCGCCTCGATATCCTCGGCCACCGCCGCCACTGTCTGGTGCGTCTTGCGGTCGAGCGCCTTATCCTCGCCGCTGGCGGCCGTGTCATAGAGGCCGAACAGCCGCCACAGGCGCTGGACGAACCGGGCGCAACCTTCGATTCCGGCTTCGGACCACGGCAGGTCGCGCTCCGGCGGGCTGTCCGACAGCATGAACCAGCGCACCGCATCGGCGCCGTAGCGGGCCACGATCTCATCCGGGTCGACGACGTTCTTCTTCGACTTGGACATCTTGATCACGCGGCCGATTTCCACCGGCGCGCCATCGGCCACCAGCACCGCGCCATCGCCACCGCGATCGACTTCCGCCGGGCTGAAATAGACCGGCTGGCCGTTCTGCGCATCGACCCGCGAATAGGTTTCGTGCGTGACCATCCCTTGCGTGAACAAGCTGGCGAACGGCTCGGCAAAGCCGATCTTGCCGATATGCTGCAATGCGCGGGTCCAGAACCGGGCGTACAGCAAGTGCAGGATCGCGTGTTCGATCCCGCCGATATACTGTTCCACCGGCAGCCACTTGGCCAGTTCTTCCGGATCGAACGGACGGTCCGCCGGCTGGCTGGCGAAGCGCAGGAAATACCACGAACTGTCGACGAACGTGTCGAGCGTGTCGGTTTCCCGTTCCGCCTTGCCGCCGCAGGTCGGGCAATCGACATGCTTCCACGTGGGATGGCGCAGCAGCGGGTTGCCCGGAGTCGCGAAATCGACATCCTCGGGCAGGACGACCGGCAGTTGGTCCTTGGGCACCGGCACGATGCCGCAGGCGCCGCAATGGATGAACGGGATCGGCGTGCCCCAATAGCGCTGGCGCGAAACGCCCCAGTCGCGCAAGCGCCACACCGTCTTGCCCTGGCCCCAGCCTTCGCTTTCGGCGCGGCCGATGATCGCGGCCTTGGCCTGGGCCACGCTCATCCCGTCGATGAAGCCGGAATTGACGATCACCCCGTCGCCCGCTTCGGCTTCGCCCGCGAAAGGCTTGTCCGCTTCGGCGGCGCTTTCGGCCACCACCCGCAGGATCGGCAGGCCGTACTTGGTGGCGAAATCGAAATCGCGCTGGTCATGCCCGGGCACGGCCATGATCGCGCCGGTGCCGTAATCCATCAGCACGAAATTGGCGATGTAGAGCGGCAGATCGACCCCGGTGAACGGGTGTTTCGCGATGATCCCGGTGTCGAAGCCCAGCTTGTCCGCCGTTTCCAGTTCCGCCGCGGTGGTCCCGCCCTGCTTGCACAGCGCGATGAAGTCCGCCGCCGCCGGATTGCCGGCCGCCACGCCCTGCGCGATCGGATGATCGGCCGCGACCGCCACGAAGCTCGCGCCGAAAATCGTGTCGGGCCGCGTGGTATAGACTTCCAGCGGCTCGCCGTTCGAGAGCGTGAAACGGAACTGCAGCCCCTGGCTCTTGCCGATCCAGTTTTCCTGCATCAGCTTGACCTTGTCCGGCCAGTTTTCGAGGTTGCCCAGCCCGTCGAGCAGGTCCTGCGCGAAATCGGTGATCTTGAGGAACCACTGGCTGAGCTTGCGCTTTTCGACCAGCGCGCCCGAACGCCAGCCGCGCCCGTCGATCACCTGTTCGTTGGCCAGCACCGTCTGGTCGACCGGGTCCCAGTTGACCGCGCTTTCCTTGCGATAGACCAGCCCGGCGGCATAGAGATCGAGGAACAGCGCCTGTTCCTGCCCGTAATAGTCGGGCTCGCACGTCGCGATTTCGCGGCTCCAGTCGAGCGCGAAGCCGAGTCGCTTCAACTGCGCTTTCATGTTGGCGATGTTTTCGCGCGTCCAGCCGCCGGGATGCACGCCCTTTTCCATGGCGGCGTTTTCCGCCGGCATGCCGAACGCGTCCCAGCCCATCGGGTGCAGCACTTCGTAGCCGCGCATCCGCTTGTAGCGGGCCAGCACGTCGCCCATGGTGTAATTGCGCACGTGGCCGATATGGATGCGCCCCGAAGGATAGGGGAACATCTCGAGCACGTAGCTCTTCGGCTTGGGGCTGTTGCTGTCGGCCTTGAAGCTTTGCGCTGCTTCCCAGGCATGCTGCCAACGCCCGTCGGCCTGCGACGGGTCAAAACGGTTTTCGCTCATGGATCCTTATGTCCGCGCGGTCAGCCCGCGATGGCCGACCGCCGCAGTTCACGCGCCTTGGTCAGGATGATGTCTTCCAGTTTCTGGATCGTGGCGGCTTCCACCGGGGCTTCCACCCACGTTCCGCCGCCCACGGCCACCTGGCGGCTGGCCGCCACGCGCAGCGCGTCGGCACGCAGTTGCTGGTCGAGAATGGTGACGGAAATCTTCATCCGCTCCGCCGGGTTGCGCGGGTTGGCGTACCAGTCGGTCACGATCACACCGCCGTTGCTGTCGGTCTGGAGCAGAGGCATGAAGGACAGCGTTTCCAGGCTGGCCTTCCACAGATAGGCGTTGACGCCGATCGTGTTGACCTGCGCCGCAGCGATATCGGCCCGGGGGCGTTCCTTCTTGCCGCACGCCGCGAGGCTGGCGAGCGCGGCCGCAACGAGCAGGGCCTGGCCCGCGCGGCGGGCGAAATGGGTGCTGGAGGTGCTGCTGGCAATATTCAAGACCGTGTTCCCGTTCCGAATAGGGTGAGGCTGGAGCCGCGAAAGGGCTTCAGCCTGTCATGGGTTGCCTCTATAAACCACAGGCGTGCGGCGGCAAGGCCCCACCGCGCGTCCGGCCTGCAAAATCGGCGGGCTGCAGGATCGGCGGGCCGCAAACCGGCCCGGCCACCGCAACCGGCCCGATGCGCGCCCCGCCATTCTGTGTGCCGCTTGCAACAGTTCGCAAAAAGGCACGCATCAGGGCGTCGCGAGGGTGGAATTGCGTGCAAAATACTCTATTGTGAAACTTCAGGAACCGTTTCCACGCATGGGATTTGCCGAGTCGGCGGCCTGCGCAACGGTTCACCGGGGAGTGCGCCCTTTGGAAGAGGCGCAAGAGAAAGACGTCAAGGGATTATGAACAGGGCACGCAAAATCAGACTACGGGGCGGAATTTCCGCAGCCGTGGTGTGTGCGGCTCTCGGCATTGCCCTGGCGGCTCCGAACACCGGTCTCGCTCTCGGCGGCGCCCCCAAGGCGGGTTCGGCCGTCAGCGTGATCGCCAGCGGCAGCTTCGCCTCGTTCACTCCCGCTTCGGTCGATCCCCGCCTTGCCAAGCTGATTGCCGAACGCGGCAACGATGCCGCCGCCGCGCGGATGATGCGTTTCACGCCGGCAGGGGCCGCCAACCGGCCGGGCCGTTCGGTCACCGTCGCCGTCCGCATCGATGACAGGGTGGCCCGCGCCATTTCCGTCCGTTCGGCGATCAACGCGGTTCAGGGCAAGCCCGGCCTCGGCAGCATGATGCTGATCACCCCGGCCCGCTACGATCTCGGCATGGCACGCGATTATCGCAGCTTCGCCCAGCCGCTTCTGCCGCCGGTCGAACTGCGCAAGCTCGATATGCCCGATCTGTCCACGTTCAAGCCGGGCAAATCGGAAGCGGCCGGGAAGCCGAGCCGGTTCAGCGCGCACATCGAAATGGAAGAAAAGGGCAACGCCGGGCGCGCACCGCGCACGCTGGATGCCGTCACCGGGCAGCGACTCGATGTGGGCGGCAGCTACCGCCTGACCCGCAATCTCGATGTGACCGCGGGCGTGCGCTATTCGCAGGAACGCGATCGCCTCGGCCCGCTGACCGATGGCACGCAGGACAGCCAGGCCGTCTATCTCGGCACGCAGTTCCGCTTCTGATCCCCGTCTGATTACCGATCGGGCCAACTTGCGCAAAAAAGCTATCCCATCCGGCCATTGCGCGCTTGCTGCGCCATAAGGCTTTGCTACTCTCCCTCTGTTCGCAAAACGAAGAGGGGAGTGCCTAAAATGACTAAGGTAGCTATCGTTACAGGCGGCACACGCGGCATCGGCGAAGGCATCTGTCTCGCGCTTCAGGCGCAGGGACGCAGCGTAGTGGCCAACTACGCGGGCAACGAGGAAAAGGCCCGCGCGTTTACCGAGCGAACCGGTATTCCAGCCTACAAATGGGATGTAGGCGATCATGAGGCCACGATGGCCGGATGCCAGAGAGTGGCGGAAGAAATCGGCCCGATCGACATCGTGGTGAACAACGCCGGGGTCACGCGGGACGGCGTGCTCCACAAGATGACCTGGGAAGACTGGAACGAAGTGATCCGGATCAATCTGGGCGGCTGCTTCAACATGGCCAAGGCGACATTCCCCGGCATGCGCGAGCGCGGATGGGGCCGCGTGGTCAACATCGGCTCCGTCAACGGCCAGGCCGGGCAATACGGGCAGGTCAACTATGCCGCCGCCAAATCGGGCATCCATGGCTTCACCAAGGCGCTGGCGCAGGAAGGGGCGAAATTCGGCATAACCGTCAACGCCATCGCGCCGGGCTATATCGACACCGACATGGTCGCCGCCGTGCCGGAGGCGGTGCTGGAAAAGATCGTCGCCAAGATCCCGGTCGGGCGTCTCGGCAATGCGCATGAAATCGCCCGCGGGGTGACATTCTTCACCTGCGACGACGCCACGTTCGTCACCGGGTCGACGATGTCGATCAACGGCGGGCAGCACATGTACTGAATGAGAGGCCCCGAGTGCCGGGCACGATCCCGGCACTTGCGGCCCTGCCGTTTATCGCAACCGCCCCATGGACATATCCTATCATCCGCCGGTCAAACGCTCGGTCGAAATTGCCGGGCACAAGACCTCGATCAGCCTCGAACCGCTGTTCTGGGACCTGCTCCGGCAGGCCGCGGCGCAGCTGGATCTGCCGCTGAACGCATTGGTGGCGCAGATCGATGCCGAACGGATTCAGGCCGAGACCCCTCCCGGCCTGGCCGGAGCGGTGCGAATCTGGCTGTTCCGGCAGATGCTCCTGCCGCCAACGGATGGGGATCAGTAGCTGCCCGGCGGGTCGCTGGCGGGGAAACTTTCGTCCGAACGCTCGTCGGTCCGGCTCCAAGGGCGGCGCGCCGGGTCGCGCATCGCTTCGGGTCCCGCGTCGCGCACCTGGGCGAAATTCTCACTGTCGGTCTGGCCCGGTGCGAACGCGGCCTGCCCCGGGCGCCCCTTGCCCTTGTTGCCCGTGACCACACGATAGCCGACGATTCCCGCGGCGGCCGCGGCAATCAGCTTGAACAAACCCATGGCCAACCTCCTTTGCCTGCTGTTCCAACGAACGAGAGCGCAGGAAGGTCCGGCTCAATCGCCGCCGACACGCTCCACATTGGCGCCCAGCAGCGAAAGCTTTTCCTCCAGCCGCTCATACCCGCGATCGAGGTGATAGAGGCGGTGCACCTGCGTCTGCCCTTCGGCCGCAAGCCCGGCGATCACCAGGCTCATCGAAGCGCGCAGATCGGTCGCCATGACTTCGGCGCCGGTCAGCCGCTCAACCCCGTGGACGATCGCCGTGCGCCCCGATGTTTCGATATGCGCGCCCATGCGGTTCAGTTCAGGCACGTGCATATAGCGGTTTTCGAAAATCGTTTCGGTCAGCACGCTGGTGCCTTCGGCGCGGCAGAGCAAGGCCATGAGCTGTGCCTGCATATCGGTGGCGAAGCCGGGATAGGGCGCGGTGGACAACGTGACCGGGCGCAGCGGGCCATCGGCATAGACGCGCATGCCGCCCGCGCTTTCCTCCACTGTCACCCCCGCGCTGCGCAGCGCCTGCACCGTCGCGTCCATTTCCTCGAAATTGGCCCCGGTCAGCGTGATATCGCCGCCCGTGATCGCCGCCGCGCAGGCATAGCTGCCTGCTTCGATCCGGTCGGACATCACGCGATAGGTCGCCCCGTGCAGGCGGGTGACGCCGTGCACGGTCAGTTCCGATGTGCCGATCCCTTCGATTTCGGCCCCCATCGCCACCAGCAGGCGGCACAGATCGACGATTTCGGGCTCGCGCGCGGCATTGTGGAATGTGCTTTTGCCCCGCGCCAGGGCAGCGGCCATCAGCGCGTTCTCCGTCGCCCCGACCGAAACCACCGGGAAACTGTAATGCCCGCCCGGCAACCCGCCATCGGGCGCGATCGCCCGGACATAGCCCGCCGCCAGTTCGATCTGCGCGCCCAGCGCTTCCAGCGCCTTGAGATGCAGATCGATCGGGCGGTTGCCGATGGCGCAGCCGCCCGGCAGCGAAACCGTGGCTTCGCCCCCGCGCGCCAGCAACGGACCGAGCACGAGGATCGAAGCACGCATCTTGCGCACGAGATCGTAAGGCGCGGTGGTGGAAGTCAGCCGCGTGGCCTGCAAGGTCATCACCCGGCCGAAATCTTCCGGCCGCCCGCCCGCGATGGCGGTGGACACGCCGAACTGCGTCATCAGATGCTGGAATCCGTCGATATCGGCAAGCCGCGGCAGATTGCGCAGCGTCAGCGGCTCTTCGGTGAGCAGCGCACAGGGCAGCAGAGTGAGAGCGGCATTCTTGGCCCCGGAAACCGGGATCGTGCCTGACAGGCGCTTGCCGCCTTCGATGATGATCTTGTCCATGTATGGCGTTTAGCGCGATTTCGCGTCGGAGCAAGGCAGTGCGCGGTTGACCTGCGCCATTGTCTCTCCATAACCGGACACGGCATGACGAAACGCAAACCCATCAAAAAAGCTGTTTTCCCGGTCGCGGGCCTCGGCACCCGCTTCCTCCCGGCGACCAAGGTCGTCCCCAAGGAAATGTTGCCGATCGTGGACCGGCCGCTGATCCAGTACGCGGTGGACGAAGCGCGCGAAGCGGGGATCGAACAGATGATCTTCGTCACCGGGCGAGGCAAGACGGCGATCATCGATCATTTCGATATCGCTTTCGAACTCGAAGCCACTCTGCGCGAGCGGGAAAAGGCGCTGGCCATTCTGGAGCCGACACACGCCGTGCCGGGCCATATCATCGCCGTGCGCCAGCAGGTGCCGCTGGGCCTGGGCCACGCGATCTGGTGCGCCCGCGCCATCGTGGGCGACGAACCGTTCGCCATTTTCCTGCCCGACGAACTGATGATCGGATCGCCCGGCTGCATGAAGCAGATGGTCGATGCCTATGACGATGTCGGCGGCAATCTGATCAGCGTGCTCGAAGTCCCGCGCGAGGACGTGTCGTCCTATGGCGTGATCGACCCGGGCGCGGCCCTGCCGGGGTTCGACGGGCGGCTGACCGAAGTCAAAGGGCTGATCGAGAAACCTCCGATTGAGCAGGCCCCTTCGAACAAGATCATTTCGGGCCGTTATATCCTGCAACCCGAAGTGATGCGCACGCTGGAAAATCAGGAAAAGGGCGCGGGCGGCGAAATTCAGCTGACCGACGCCATGGCCCGGATGATCGGCACCCAGCCGTTCCACGCGGTGACTTTTGCCGGGAGGCGCTTCGATTGCGGCAGCAAACTCGGCTTCGTCGAAGCGACCCTGGCGCTGGCGCTCGAACGGGAGGATATGGGCACAGACGTGCGCGCCATGGCGCAGCGGCTGTTGCGCGAATAACACCGCTACCCGATCGCGGGGCAAACCGAGCCCCCGTGCAGAAACCGCCCGCGCGCTCAGCCTGATGCGCACTGCAAGGGCGACTAGGGCAACAGGCTACCCGCTGCGTTCGGCCTTCGACGGGCTCAGGCCGAACGGGGACTGCTCCAGCCCCCTGTTCCTATCCGCCTGCACCGGCAAAACAACGCCACCCACAAACGACAAGGCCCGGGATCAACCCGGGCCGCGTGTGGTGCAAATTGCTGGAAAGGCTTATTCGGGGCCGCCCTTGCCACCTTCCCCGCGAGCGAGAGCAAAAGCCTGCTGGGCGGTGGTTTCGACCATGTAGGGGATCGGGTTGACCGCAACGCCCGCCACGCGGACTTCGTAGTGCAGATGCGGGCCGGTGGAACGGCCGGTCGAACCGATATAGCCGATCAGATCGCCCTTGCGGACTTTCTGGCCCGCTTTCACGGTGTAGCCCGAAAGGTGGCCGTAGCGGGTTTCCAGGCCAGCGCCGTGTTCGAGCTGGATATAGTTGCCGTAGCTGCTGAACCACTGCGCCATGGAAACGGTGCCATCGGCGGTGGCATAGACCGGCGTACCGGTGGGGCCTGCAAGATCGACACCCTTGTGCGCGCGGCGGCCGCCCAGCACGGGGTGCGTGCGCATGCCGTATTCGCTGCTCAGCCGCACGCCATCGACCGGCATGCGCGAGGGGACGGCAACGGCGGGCTGACGGTTGCCGGGAGCGGCGGAGTCCAGATCTTTCCAGCTTGCGAAAAGCTGGCGGAACTGGGTGTCGCCATCGTTGACGGCGGCTTCATCCGATGCATGGGCCGGCATCGCGGCCATCATCATCAATCCACCGCCAAGAATCGTAAGGGCGGAAGCGAGCTTCTTTGCGACCTGGCGAACCATATTTGACGCAACGTCCTCTTTTTCCGGCACCGTTACGATGCCGCAATTATCCCGTATTCGAACCCGAACACGGGCCCTCATGCCATTTCAGAGAACGTTCGGTATCCCTCCCGCCGTCTCTTCCAGCGGTTCTAAGGGTAAAGATTAAGGACAGGCAATGGCGCCGTAGAATTCCCGCGACAAACCGGCTGCGAGGCGCGCCGAGTCGTTGAACGGTGGCTTAACGCGGCCCCGAAAGTACTGATTCACGAGTTCTTTCCAGCGGATTTCCGCTGTTTTGCCCTCGTTCTGACAATGCGCGACGAAATGAGTTGTTCCGATCCGGACGTGACGAATTTCATCGTCAAGGATTCGTTGCAGGATCCGCGTACCCGCCAGATCGCCCGCCGCCTGAACCCGTGCAAGCGTGGCCGGGGTGACATCCAGCCCCCGCGCTTCGAGCACCATCGGCACCACGGCAAGGCGCGCGGCGACATCGTGCCGCGTTTCGTACGCGGCTTCCCACAGGCCATCGTGCGCGGGCAGCGCGCCATATGTGCTGCCGAACCTGCGCAAATGGCGTTGCAGAATGGCGAAATGCATCGCCTCGTCCGCCGCGACCGCGAGAAAATCGCCGACGAACGCCTGCCCCATTTCCCCGCCGAACCGCCCCGCCATGTCGAGCGCGAGGTCGATAGCGACGAATTCGATATGGGCGAGCGCGTGCCACAGGGCGATCCGCCCCCGTTCCGATCCGCCCTTGCGGCGTTTGGGCATGCGGCCCGGCGAGAGCAGTTCCGGCCGTTCGGGCCGCGCCGGGACATCGGGCATGGCCGCGTCGAACGCCCATTCCAGCCGCCCCAGCCGCCAGTCGCGCGCCACCGCCCGCGCGGCCATGACCTTGCGACAGGGATCGGCGGTGAGCAGCGCCGAACGGATCGCGGCGGCAACGGAACCGGGCATGCAACCGGCCTGAATACGGATTACAACGCCTTGGCCGCTTCCAGCACTTCGGCGGCGTGGCCTTTGACTTTCACTTTGCGCCAGACGCGCGCGATCCGGCCTTCGCCATCGAGCAGATAGGTTGTCCGTTCCATGCCCATGTAGGTGCGTCCGTACATGTTCTTTTCGACCCAGATGCCCAGCGCATCGGCCAGGCCATTTTCTACCGAATCGGAGGCCAGCGGGGCCGCCAGACCGTGCTTGGCGATGAATTTCTGATGCTTGGCGGGCAGGTCCTTGCTCACCCCCAACAGCGCGACACCGGTCTTGGCGAAATCGCCCGCCAGTTCGCTGAAATCCTTGTTCTCGGTGGTGCAACCGGGCGTATCGTCCTTGGGATAGAAGAACACCACCAGCGGCTGCCCCCGGAAATCGGACGGTTTCACCGTGCCGCCTGCGGGTTTTTCCAGCGCCACGTCGGGCATCCCATCGCCAACATCGGGGCGGTTATGCATCGTCAATCTCCAGTGTCTCGCCAAAAGTATCGTGCCAGGCGCCCGCCACACAGCGGCGCGCCTCGGTCAGTCGGGTCAGCAATTCCGCTTCATCGCCGCAGCCGCAATTGCGCGCAAGCGCCGCAGCGGCGGCGGGCGGGGGCATCGCGGCGTCCGGGGCCAGCAGCCGCGAACTGATCAGCAGCCGGGTCATGAACCGGTGCGCCTCCGCCAGTTCGGGCGGAAGCAGCCTCGCCGCGATCAGGGCATCGCGCGCGCCGAACAGATCGGGCGAAAAACCCAGATGATCGCGCAGTTGCAGATAGTGGATCAGAAATTCCACATCGACCAGCCCACCGCGCGCCAGCTTGGCGTCAAGCGCGCCTTTCGGCTGCTTGTGCGCCGCCATTTCGCTGCGCATGGTCAGCACATCGTGTTTCAGCTTGGCCGGGTCGCGATCCCGGGCCAGCACGCTGCGGACGATTTCCGAAAGCTGCGCTTTGCCTGCGTCGGAACCATAGAGCGGGCGAGCGCGGGCCAGCGCCATGTGTTCCCAGGTCCAGGCGTCTTCCCGCTGATAGCGGGCGAAGCTTTCGAGGCTGACGGCCAGCGGCCCCTGCGCGCCCTGCGGCCGCAGGCGCGTGTCGACTTCGTAGAGCGCCCCTTCCGCCGTCGGCACGCTGAGCGCGGCGCTGACGCGCTGGGCCAGCCGGTTGAAATAGAGAGTCGCCCCCAGCGGGCGGCGGCCATCGGATTCACCGCCGGCCCCGTCGGTGAACAGATAAACGATATCGAGATCGGAAGCATGCGTCAGCGCCCCCCCGCCGAACCGGCCCAGCCCCATCACCAGCAGGCTGGAGCCGGACACCCGCCCGTGCGTCGCGGCGAATTCCTCGCACGCGGCATCCGCGCAGACATGCAGCGCCGCCTCCGCCGTGCGCGCCAGCGCCTCGGCGATTTCCAGTGGATCGTGCGCCGCTTCGATCAGTTGCACGCCTAGGGCAAAGCGCACTTCGCCGACCACCCGGCGCACCCGATCCAGCCGCGCCTGATAATCGCCGCCATCGTCGCAGCGGGCCATCCGCTCCGCCAGTTCCGCCACCGTTCCGGGCAGATCGAGCGCGGTGGTGTCGATCAGCGCATCGAGCAGATCGGGACGCCGGACGAGTTCCTCAGCCAAGGGCGGAGCCAGCGTGAGAATGCTGACGACCTGTTCGAACAGCCCCGGCCGCGCCTCCAGAAGGCGAAACAGGTTCACACCTGTGGGTAATTTAACCAGAAAGGTTTCCCAACGCAGCAAGGCCGCTTCGGGATCGGGGGCGGATGCCAGCGCGGCCAGCAGAGCCGGTTCGATCGCGGCGAAGGCCGCGCGCGCGGCATCGCTGCGCAGGGCGCGGATGCGCCCGTCGGTCCAGCCCAGCACCCGTTCCGCAACCTCTTCCGGATTGGCGAAGCCCAGATGGCCAAGCTGCCCGGCGAGCGCAGGCGGCGCGCCTTCGGCAACCGGTGCGGCGCCGCCCACCACCGCGCTCTGCCCCGTCTGTTCGAGCAGGGCATCGAATCGCCGCCCGACCGTGTCGGTGATGTCGGCCAGTTCCGCCAGAAGCGCCGCGCCATCGGGCAATCCGTCCAGCCGCGCCACGCCGTCGATGGCCGCCGCATCCTTGGGCAAATTGTGCACCTGATGATCGGACACCATCTGCAACCGGTGTTCGACCACGCGCAGCCGATCGTAGCTTTCGCCCAGCAGGCGCGCATCCTCGGCCGCGATAATCCCTTCCGCCGCCAGCGCATCCAGCGTCGCCCGCGTGCCGCGCTGGCGCAGTGAAGGGCGCCGCCCGCCGTGGATCAACTGGTGCGTCTGGGCGAAGAATTCGACTTCGCGAATGCCGCCGCGCCCGCGCTTCAGATCGAAGCCGGGGCCGGGCACTGTCGGCCCGCCATAATGTCCGCGAATCCGCCCGATCAGCCGCCCGATCTCTTCAATCGCCCCGAAATCGAGGCTCTTGCGCCAGACGAACGGGCGAATGGCGGCGAGGAAATCCTCCCCCATCGGCACGTCCCCGGCGGCCGAACGGGCGCGGATGAACGCCGCGCGTTCCCACGCCAGCGCGGAGGATTCGTAATGCGTCAGCGCCGCACCGAGCGAAATCGCCAGCGGCGAGACTTCGGAAGCCGGGCGCAGCCGCAGATCGACCCGGAAGACATAGCCATCCGCCGTCATGTGCGAGAGCATTTCGACCACGCGGCGCGCCACGCGCTGCGCCGCTTCGCCGGGTTCGTCCCGTTCCCGCCGGGGCAGCGCTTCGGGATCGTAGATCAGGATCGGGTCGATATCGGAACTGTAATTGAGTTCGCCCGCGCCATGCTTGCCCAGCGCAATGGCGAAGAACCCCGCCGGATCGCTATCAGGCGCGCGTTCGCGAATCGCCGCCGCAATCGCCACATCGAGCGCGCGGTCGGCAAAGCCCGACAACCGCGCCATCACGTCAGTGAGCGAGAAGCTCCCCGCAAGATCGCCGATGCCGAGCGCCGTGGCGAGCGCCCAGCGCTCCAGCCGCAGGGCCACCGCCGGATCGTCTGCGCCGCTGCCCGCCTGCGCGGTATAGGCCAGCGCCTCCTCCACCTGCCCGGCGGCGAGCAGGGCCGCAAGTTCCGGCTGCCGATCCAGTCCCAGCGTGAGGAACGGGGAATACGCCCGTGCCCGCGCTATCGCCCCCTGCCAATCTGCGTCCCTGTCTGCGCTCATCTGCACCGCCTGCCCCACGGCGCGCGCAAGAGCAAGAGGGCGGCGCTTGTCGGCGGCGCGAGCCTCTGTCACTACAGCGCGAACCCCGCGCAAGGAACGCCCGCCCGATGACCCGATTGCTGATCGTCATGCTCACCGCGCTGGGGCTGGCCGCCTGCGCCGCCACGGCGGATACTCCGCGCACGGCGGGCCCGCCGCTGCCGATGGTCGAACGGGGCGACATCGCCATCGCCACCATGCAGGAGGTGACGCGGACGCTTTCCTCCGACGCGTTCGAAGGGCGCGCGCCGGGCACGGCGGGAGAACGGAAGACGCTGGCCTATCTGGTCGAGCGGTTTGCCGCCGCCGGGCTCAAACCCGGCAATCGCGGAAGCTGGTTTCAGGACGTGCCGCTGATCGAGATCACCGCCTCTGCCTACGATCCGCTGATCATTGCCGATCCGCGCAAGCCGCCGGAGGAAGCGGAGCCGCTGCGTTATGATTTCGGGACCGACTGGGTCGGAGTCAGCTATCGCCCGCAAAAGCGCATCGATCTGCGGCAGAGCGAACTGGTTTTCGTCGGCTATGGCATCAATGCCCCGGAAAAGGGGTGGAACGATTATGCCGGGATCGACATGCGCGGCAAGACCGCGGTGATCCTGGTCAACGATCCCGATCACGCGCGCAAGGATACCAGGGGGCTCTTCAACGGCAGGGCGATGACCTATTACGGCCGCTGGACCTACAAGTTCGAGGAAGCGGCGCGGCAGGGCGCAGCGGCCGCGCTGATCGTGCACGACACCAAGCCTGCTGCCTATGGCTGGAACGTGGTTCAGGCGGGCTGGTCCGGCCCGCAATCCCATGCCGTGCGCGATGACGGCGCCAAGGGCGAAACGCTGGTCAACGGCTGGGTCCAGAACGAGGCCGCCCGCGCCATTTTCGCGGCTGCCGGGCAGGATTTCGCCATGCTGAGCGCCGCCGCCACGCGGCCCGGTTTCAAAGCGGTGCCGCTGGGGCTGACCGCGACGACCGGCTTCGACAACGCGGTGCGCCGCTATGCCTCGAAGAATGTCATCGGCCTGCTGCCCGGCGCCGAACGGCCGGGCGAATACGTGCTTTACACCGCGCACTGGGATCATCTGGGCCGCTGCCCGGCCAGCCAAAGCGGCGACGATATCTGCAACGGCGCGATCGACAATGCCACCGGCACCGCGGCGCTGGTGGCGCTGGCCGAAGCGTTCACCAAGGCCGGCCCGCCCGCGCGCAGCGTGGCGTTCATCGCGCTGACGGCAGAAGAGCAGGGCCTGCTGGGATCGGAATACTATGCCGCGCACCCGGTATTCCCGCTGGCGCGCACGGCAGGCGGGATCAATATGGATGCGCTTTCGCTGGCCGGCCCGGCGCACGATGTCACCGTGATCGGGCAAGGCAAATCGCGGCTCGACGCCTATCTCGCCGCCGCACTGAAAAGGGAAGGGCGCACGGCCAGCCCCGACCGCGCCCCCGAAAGCGGCTTCTACTACCGTTCCGACCATTTCAGCTTCGCCCGGCGCGGGGTGCCGATGCTCTATTTCGATGGCGGGGAAAACCTGCTCCACGGCGGGCGCGCGGCCGGGGCGGCTTTCGCCAGGGACTACACCGAAAAGCGCTATCACGCGCCGGGCGACGAATACGATCCCGGCTGGGACTGGCGCGGGGTGGCGCAGGACCTTCAGCTCAACTATCTGGCGGGGCGCATGCTGGCGCAGGCGCGCGAATGGCCCAACTGGAACAAAGACGATGAATTCCGCCGCATTCGCGACGCCAGTTGCGGCGCGCCCGGCGGTTGCTGACACAGGACACGCAATGAACGACATCATGTTTCGCATGCCGCCCGAATGGGCGCCGCAGGATTGGCTGTGGATCGGCTTCCCGCACGATCCGCAGGAATGGCCCGCCTCGCTGCCCGGTGCGCAGGAACAGATCGCCGCTTTCGCCAGCGCCGTGGCCGAAAGCGGGCAAGAGGTCCGCCTGCTGGTGCGCGATGCAGCGAACGAGGCCCGTGCGCGCAGTCTCGTCAGCGGCAAAGTCACGCTGGAACGGCGGCGTTATGGCGATGTCTGGCTGCGCGACACCGGGCCGCTGGTGGTGCATGGCGGCGCCGGCGCGCGCGTGGCGCGGCGCTTCGGCTTCAACGGCTGGGGCGAAAAGTACCTGATGGACGGGGATAAGGAAATCGGCGCCGAACTGGCGCAGAACGCCGGGCTGGACGTGACCGTGGCCGACTGGATTCTCGAAGGCGGCGCGATCGATGGTGACGGCACCGGCCTCGTCGCCACGACCGAACAGTGCCTGCTGAACCCCAACCGCAATCCGCACCTGTCCCGCGCGGAGATCGAGGAGCGGCTGGCCCGCGACCTGAACTTTACCCGCGTGCTATGGTTGGGCGATGGGCTGATCAACGACCATACCGATGGCCATGTCGACAATCTTGCCCGCTTCGTCGCGCCGAACACGCTGGCCCTGCCCGTGGCGACCGGGGCGGACGATCCCAATGCCGCGATCTACGCCGATGCCCGCGCGCGGGCGCAGGCTTTCGGGGTTACGGTGCGCGATGTGCCGTCACCCGGCCGGATCGAAACGGATGGCCGCGTCGAGCCGGCGAGCTACATGAATTTCACGATCACCACCCGCCTGGTCGTCGTGCCCACGTTCGGCTCGCCCCATGATGCCGATGGCGTGGCCGCGATTGCCGCGCTGTTCCCCGATCGCGACGTGATCGGCCTGCCCGGCGATGCGGTGCTGGCGGGCGGCGGTGGTTTTCACTGCGCCAGCCAGCAGATGCCAAGCGCTACGGGCTGATGATCCGCATCATGGCGAGTTGTAAAGCGCCTCTTTTCCCGTCATGCTGAACCGAGTTGACGTTTAACCCACTGGAACAAATGACTTTCGTCATTCCCGCGAAAGCGGGAAGCCAGTTCCGCCGCTGCAAATGGATTCCCGCTTTCGCGGGAATGACGAAGCAGTCACCTGCTACTGCGCACCGTGGTGCTTGCCGTCACACGAACCGATCAATGGGCTGCGCTGCCTTTTAACCCGTATAACGCAGGTGGATCAGCGGATAGGGCCGACCCTGCGGATCGGTTTCCGAACGGCCGATCCGCACGAAACCGCGCGCTTCGTAGAACGGCAGGGCATTGGTCGCCTGCTCGCTGGCATCCACCAATGCTTCGGGCGCCAGAGTCAGCGCATGGTTCAACAGCGCCGTGCCATAGCCGCGTCCATGGACCGCCGGATCGACGAACAGCGCATCGATCATATCCCCATCCATGATGAGAAAGCCCGCCGCGCGGCCATCTTCGCCATCGACCAGCCATAGCTCCGCCTCGGCGAAGAATTGCTGCACCATGCCGTCGATTTCCGCGCGGTCTTGCGGCGTCAGGAAACCGTGCGTCGCATCCACCGCATCGCGCCAGATTTGCAGCGCGCGCGGCCGATCGGCGGCGGTTCCCCGCCGGATGATCATCGCAAATCGGGCGGGGTCGCTTCCGCCTTCAGCAGGGCAATGGCTTCGTCGAGGCTCATCACTTTCTGGTGCTGCTCACCCAGCGTGCGCATCGCAACGGTGCCTTCCTCAGCCTCGCGCTTGCCGACCACCAGCAGATGCGGGACTTTCGCCACCGAGTGTTCGCGCACCTTGTAGTTGATCTTTTCGTTGCGCAGATCGGATTCGACGCGGATGCCCGCCGCGCGCAGCTTGGCCACGGCGTCCTTCGCGTAATCGTCCGCATCGGAAACGATAGTCGCCACCACCGCCTGCACCGGAGCCAGCCACACCGGCAGCTTGCCCGCGAAATGTTCGATCAGAATGCCGATGAACCGTTCGTAGGAGCCAAAGATCGCGCGGTGCAGCATGACCGGGCGATGGCGTTCGCCGTCCTCGGCCACGTACGAGGCATCGAGCCGTTCGGGCAGCACGCGGTCCGACTGGATCGTGCCGACCTGCCAGGTGCGGCCGATGGCGTCGGTCAGGTGCCATTCCAGCTTGGGCGCATAGAACGCGCCTTCGCCGGGCAGTTCTTCCCAGCCGTATTCCGCCGTCGCCAGCCCCGCGCGCACCACGGCATCGCGCAGTTCGGTTTCCGCCTGATCCCACATTGCCTCGGTGCCGAAGCGCTTTTCAGGGCGCAGCGCCAGCTTGATCGAATATGTGAAGCCGAAATGCTTGTAGATCCGGTCGGCCAGTTCGCAGAACGCCTGCACTTCGGCCACGATCTGGTCTTCGCGGCAGAAGATATGCGCATCGTCCTGCGTGAACTGGCGCACGCGCATCAGCCCGTGCAGCGCGCCGTGCGGTTCGTTGCGGTGGCAGCAGCCATTCTCATAAATGCGCAGCGGCAGATCGCGATAGGACTTGATGCCCTGGCGGAAGATCAACACGTGCGCCGGGCAGTTCATCGGCTTCAGCGCCATCCATTCGGCATCGCCCGAGATGATCGGCCCTTCATCCTCGACATTGGGCACTTCGTCGGGGATCACGAACATGTTTTCGCGGTATTTGCCCCAGTGGCCCGATTGTTCCCACTGGCGCGCGTCCATCACCTGCGGGGTCTTGACCTCCTTGTAGCCCGCGCCGTCGATCGCCCGGCGCATGTAGGCTTCCAGTTCGCGCCAGATCACGTAGCCCTTGGGATGCCAGAACACGCTGCCGTGCGCTTCCTGCTGGAGATGAAACAGGTCCATTTCCGTGCCGAGCTTGCGATGATCGCGCTTGGCCGCTTCCTCCAGCCGGTGGAGGTGTTCGTCGAGCTGCTTCTTGTTGAGCCAGCCGGTGCCGTAGATGCGGCTGAGCATGGCATTCTTCTGATCGCCGCGCCAATAGGCGCCCGATACGCGGGTGAGCTTGAACGCCCTGGGATCGAGCTTGCCGGTGGAGGGCAGGTGCGGGCCGCGGCACATGTCGTACCAGTCGCCACCCGAATGATAGACCGTCAACTCCTCGCCCGCGGGAAGTTCGGCGGCCCATTCGGCCTTGAACGTTTCGCCCGCCGCCTGCCACTGGGCGATCAGCGCATCGCGCGCCACCACTTCGCGTGTCAGCGGCTTGTCGGCGGCGATGATCTCACGCATTTTCGCTTCGATGGCAGGCAGGTCTTCGTCGGTGAAAGGGCGATCTTTCGGCGCGAAATCGTAATAGAATCCGTCATCCGTCGCCGGGCCGAACGTGATCTGCGTGCCGGGGAACAGTGCCTGCACCGCTTCGGCCAGAACGTGGGCATAATCGTGCCGCGCCAGTTCCAGCGCGTCGGCCTCGTCCCGGCTCGTCACCAGCGCCAGTTGCGCATCGCCCGCGAAAGGGCGGGAAAGATCGACCAGTTCGCCATCGATCCGCGCGGCAAGAGCGGCCTTGGCAAGGCCCGGCCCGATCGCGGCGGCGACATCGGCGGGAGTCGAACCCTGCGGCATTTCGCGCACGGAACCATCGGGCAGGCTGATCTTCAGAAGTTCGCTCATCGCACTCGTCTCAATTCGCTGTGTGGCGCGCCATGGCACAAGCCGCCGCGCACCGGAAGAGTTCGCGTCGCCGGAAGGAAGCCGATTCGGGAAGCCGACGCTTTGCCGCCCGGACCGGGGCGGCCGCCGCGCTGCTCAGGCCGCGCGCAACCGCCCCCACAGAGTGGAGGTAGTCGTCGTGCCGCCTGTATCGCGTCTATGCGCCATGCACGGCGCTCTAGCAGGCGCAAAGGGCGGAGTCACGCACGGCCTGAGAGGGTGGGCCTTGCCTGCCGCGCGGGCCATCCCCATGATGGCAGACAATGACCGACACGCAATTTCATGCCCTGCCAGACGGGTGCCGCCTCGCCTATCGCTTCACCCCGGGCAGCGGCCCGGCGCTGGTGTTCCTGCCCGGCTACATGTCCGACATGGCAGGCGGCAAGGCGACCGCGCTGTTCGACTGGGCGCGCGAGCGCGGGCAGGCCTGCCTGCTGCTCGACTATTCGGGCTGCGGTGAAAGCAGCGGCGATTTCGCCGACGGCACGCTTTCGCGCTGGCGCGGCGAAGTGCTGGCGCTGATCGCGCTTACCCTTGGCAATACGGCGCCGGTGGTCCTGGTCGGCTCCTCCATGGGCGGGTGGCTAATGCTGCTGGTCGGGCGCGAACTGGGTGGGCGGCTGGCGGGCCTTGTCGGCATCGCCGCCGCACCCGATTTCACCGAATGGGGCACCAGCGAGGCGGACAAGGCGCGGCTTGCCGCCGGACAAACCGTCTATGAAGACAATCCCTACGGTCCCGATCCCACGCCAACACACCCCGGATTCTGGCAGGATGGGCAACGCCTGCGCCAGTTGGACACCGCTATCCCGGTTGCATGCCCGGTGCGGCTGCTCCATGGCCAGTGCGATGGCGATGTGCCGTGGGAAATCGCCCTGCGCACGGCAAGCGCATTGCGTTCACCCGATGTGCAGGTCGTGCTGGTCAAGGATGGCGAACACCGCTTTTCCCGCGATTCCGATATCGACCTGATCCTGCGGACTGTCGCGGCCCTGCCCGGAATGCCCCACCCATGATCGCCTCCCTGCTTCTCCCCCTGTTCGTCCATGCCAGCCCCGTGGCGCTGACTCCGCCCGATGTCTCCGGCCTGCCGCCTTCGGACCGCCCGGTTGCCCGCCAGCCGAAAAAACAACCGGCGGAAACGCCGCCCGCCGCGATGCCACCCGGCACGCCCGACGAATTGCAGACCTGCCTCCATCTGGCACAGACCAAGCCTGCCGAAGCGATCAAGCAGGCGGGCGACTGGCTTTCTGCCAGCAAGGGCGCGGCCAAGGCATTTCCCTATCAGTGCCTCGGCGCGGCGCTGGGGCAGTCCGGCAGTTGGGACGAAGCGGAATATGCTTTCCTCCAGGCCCGCGAAGCGCTGGCGCCCGGCGAAACCCTGCAACGGGCGCGCCTTGCGGCAATGGCGGGTAACGCCGCCATGGTCGACGAACGCTACGACGCCGCGCTGACCGCGCTCGATCTGGCGCGCGCCGATGCCGCCAGCGCGGGCGATGCCACGCTGACCGGCGGAATCGAAGTGGATCGGGCCCGCGCACTGGCCAATCTCGGCCGCCTGCCGGAAACCGGCGAAGCGCTGGCCATCGCGCGCAAGAATGTGCCCAACAATGCCGAAGCCTGGCTGTTGTCGGCCACGCTCGCCCGGCGCGAAAACCGCCTGCCCGCGGCGCAAGGCTACATCGAAAAGGCCGCCGAACTGCGCCCGGTCGATCTCGAAATCGGGCTGGAAGCGGGCGTGATCGCCATGCTGTCCGGCAACGAACAGGCTGCGCGCAAAAGCTGGAAATCGGTGATCGATGCCGATCCATCCAGCCCCGAAGCGCAGACCGCCCAATCCTATATCGCCCAACTGGACACGCCATGATCCCCATTTCCGTACTCGACACCGTGCCGGTCAGCGAAGGCAGCACGCCGCGCGATGCGATGCTGGCCAGCGCCGAACTGGCAAAAGCGGCGGAAGATGCGGGCTATGCCCGGTTCTGGATCGCCGAACATCACGCGATGGATGGGATCGGCGGGGCGGCGACCTCGGTCGTGCTGGCGCATATCGGCCATGCCACCACGACCATCCGCATCGGTTCGGGCGGGATCATGCTGCCCAATCACAATCCGTTCGTGATCGCCGAACAGTTCGGCACGCTGGATGCGCTGTTTCCCGGGCGAATCGATCTCGGCCTGGGCCGCGCGCCCGGGGCGGACGGGCGAATCGCCAACGCCATGCGCAAGAACATCGGGCAGGCGGCCGAATATTTCCCGCAAGACGTGATGGACCTGCGCATCTATTTCGATGGGCAGGCAGAAGTTGCGCTCAAGCCCAATCCGGGCTGGGGGGCCAGCGGGATCGAGATGTGGATGCTCGGCTCCAGCCTCTACGGCGCACAACTCGCCGCGCAACTGGGCATGCCCTATGCCTTCGCCAGCCATTTCGCGCCGGATCATCTCGATGCAGCGCTGACGCTCTATCGCGAACGGTTCCAGCCGTCCGAACGGTGGGACAAGCCGCATGTCATGGCGGGAATGACCGTGTTCACCGCCGAAACCGACCGCGAGGCGCAGATTCTGGCCAGTTCGCAGGAACAGATGTATGTCGCCCTGCGCACCGGCCAGCCGGGCAAGATCCTGCCGCCGATCCCCGATTACCGCGAAAGCCTGCCGATGCAGGCACAGGCAATGCTGGCCCATGTCGGGCAGGCCGCGGCCGTGGGCAGCCCGGCCACCGTGCGCGCGGCGGTGGGCCGTTTCCTCGACCGGACGCAGGTGGACGAACTGATCATTTCGGGCGCCACGTTCGATCCCGCCGCCCGCCGGCATGGGATAAAATTGACCTGGGATGCACTTTCCGCCTGATTGATCGGGACACACGCTGCATCGGGGCTTGACGGCGCGGCCATTTCCGCCAACTCACCTGCCATGGACAAGGCAGATATCGTGATCGTTGGCGCGGGTCATGGCGGGGCACAGGCCGCCATCGCGCTCAGGCAGAACAAATTCGAAGGCTCGATTCTGATGATCGGGCGCGACAGCGAGCCGCCTTATGAACGCCCGCCCCTGTCCAAGGAATATCTCGCCCGCGACAAGGAATTCGAACGCATCTACATCCGCCCGCCGCAGTTCTGGGCGGACAAGGGTGTGGATTTGCGCCTCGGCGCAACGGTCACCGCGGTCGATCCCGCCGCGCACACGCTGACGCTGGCCGATGGCGGCACCGTCGAATACGGCAAGCTGATCTGGGCCGCAGGCGGCGATCCGCGCCGATTGCCGCTGCCGGGCGGCGATCTGGCCGGGGTCCACGGGGTGCGCGACCGCGCCGATGTCGATCGCATGATGGCCGAACTGGATGGCGGCGCGAAGAACATCGTCGTCATCGGTGGCGGCTATATCGGCCTGGAAGCGGCCGCCGTGCTGACCAAGCTGGGCTGCCATGTCACTCTGCTCGAGGCGCTGCCGCGCGTGCTGGCGCGCGTGGCGGGCGAACAACTGTCCGAATTCTACCAGAACGAACACCTCGCCAAGGGCGTCGACCTGCGGCTCGAAGTCGCGCTGGACAGCCTCGAAGGCAAGGATGGCCGTGTTACCGGGGCCAGGCTCGCCAGCGGCGAAGTCATCCCGGCCGACATGGTGGTGGTGGGCATCGGCATCGTTCCGGCTGTCGCCCCACTGATCACGGCGGGCGCGGCGGGCGCCAACGGCGTGGATGTGGACGAATTCTGCCGCACGTCCCTGCCCGATATCTATGCCATCGGCGACTGCGCGGCCCATGCCAACGCTTTTGCGGGCAACGCGGTGATCCGCCTCGAATCGGTCCAGAACGCCAATGACATGGCCAACACCGCGGCCAAGCATATCATGGGCGATGCGCAACCTTATCACGCGCTGCCGTGGTTCTGGTCCAACCAGTTCGATCTCAAGCTGCAGACGGCGGGCCTGTCCATCGGGCATGACCAGACGGTGCTGCGCGGCGATCCGGCCACCCGCAGTTTCTCGGTCGTCTATCTTAAAGGCGGCAAGATCATCGCTCTCGATTGCGTCAACGCGATGAAGGACTACGTCCAGGGCCGCAAGCTGGTGGAAGCGGGCGCGGCCATCGCCCCCGATCTGCTGGCCGATGCGGCCACTCCGCTCAAGGACATGGTGTAAGCTGATCCAGCGCCCAGCGGGCGGCTTCGGCCACCACCGGGTCTGCATCGTCCAGCAAGGCGCGCACCGGTGCGCTCAGCGCCTGATCGCCGCTGTTACCCGCCGCGATCAGGCAGTTGCGCACGAACCGGTCGCGCCCGATCCGCTTGATCGGGGATCCGGAAAACAGCGCGCGGAACCCCGCGTCGTCCAGCGCCAGCAATTCGGCTAGGCGTGGGGCCACCAGTTCGGCACGCGGCAGGAATGCCCGGTTGCGCGCCGCGCTGGCGGCGAACTTGTTCCATGGGCAGGCCGCCAGACAATCGTCGCAGCCATAAATATGGTTGCCGATCGCCTTGCGGAACTCCTCCGGAATCGGTCCTTTCAGTTCGATAGTCAGATAGCTGATGCAGCGCCGCGCATCGAGCCGGTAGGGCCCCACGAAAGCCTCCGTCGGGCAGGCCTGCTGGCAGGCGTCGCACGAACCGCAGCGATCGGTATGCGGCGCGTCGGGCGGAAAGGGGATTTCGCTGTAAATCGCCCCCAGGAACAGCCAGCTCCCGTGCGTGCGGCTGACCAGATTGGTGTGCTTGCCCTGCCAGCCCAGCCCGGCCTGTGCGGCCAACGGCTTTTCCATCACCGGCGCGGTGTCGACGAACAGCTTTAGCCGAGCCTCACCCAGCCCGGCTTTCACCCCTTCGGCCACCAGCCAGCGCGCCAGCCGCTTGAGCGCCTTCTTCATCACATCGTGATAATCGGCCCCCTGCGCATAAACCGAAATGCGCGCCCGGTCCGGCGCGGCGGCCAGAGCCATCGGATCGCTCGCCGGGGCATAGCTCATGCCCAGCGCGATCACGCTGCGCGCTTCGGGCCACATCGCTTCGGGGCCGCGCCGCACATCGGCACGGTCCGCCATCCATGCCATTTCGCCATGGAAACCCGCCGCCAGCCACGCATCGAGCCGTTCCCCGCGCACGGGATCGTCCACCGCCGGAGCGAAGCCGACGGCAACGAACCCTTCCCGCTCCGCCTCGGCGATGAAACGGCGCTTGAGGTCGGCAATGGCCGCAGTGTTAACCAAACTTCCTATGCCCTCTTTTCATTCCCCGGCGATATGGGACAAGCATGAAGATGGAGCTAGGCGAACAGGTTTCCCGCGGCAATACGCAAGCCCCCCTGGCAATAGAGGCGCGCGGACTGGTCAAGCGCTTCGGCGAGACGCTGGCGGTCGACGGGATCGACATTTCGGTGCCCGAAGGCGCGATCTACGGTATTCTCGGCCCAAACGGCGCGGGCAAGACCACGACACTGCGAATGCTGCTGGGGATTATCGATCCGGATGCCGGGGTGCGGCGCTTGTTCGGCCATGACCGGCCACATGAAATCGCCCGGCTGATCGGGTATCTGCCGGAAGAACGCGGGCTGTATCCAACGATGAAAGCGGTGGAAGCGATCGCTTTCATGGGCGCGCTGCGCGGGCTGCCGCTGAAGGAAGGGCGCAGGCGCGGCCACGAATTGCTGGATCGCCACGGTCTGGGCCATGCGGCCGACAAGCAGATCCGCCACCTGTCCAAGGGCATGGCGCAAACCGTGCAATTGCTGGGGTCGCTGGTGCATCGGCCCCGGCTGGTGGTGTTCGACGAACCGTTTTCGGGTCTCGACGCGCTCAATCAGGGCAAGCTGGAGCGGATGATACGCACGCTGGCCGAAGACGGCACCACAGTGATCTTTTCCACGCATGTCATCGCCCATGCCGAACGGCTGTGCGAACGGATCGCCATCATCGCCGGGGGCAAAGTGCCTTTCGCCGGGGCCGTCGATGTCGCGCGCGACCGCATTCCGCCGCAAGTGCGGCTGGAAACGCGCGTGCCCGATGGCCCGTGGCGGCAAGCCCTTCCCCAGGGGGCGCAGCAGGAAGTGGCACCGGGGGGCAGCACCGTGTGGCATTTCGCCCTGCCCCCCGATGGGATCGAACCGCTGCTGCGCCAGCTTATCGCGAGCGAGGCGGGCATTCTTTCGCTCTCGATCGAGCGGGCGGGCCTGCACGATGCCTTCGTCGCCATCGCGGGGGAGGCCGCCGCTCGCGCGCTCGACAGCGAACAGGCAGAGGATATCTCTTCGTGACCGCCGCCCGTCTGTCATTGTTTCAGGCTGCACTGGTCATCGCCCGGCGCGATTTCGTGGCGGTGCTGTTCAGCCGCGCATTCTTCTTCTTTCTGCTCGGCCCACTGTTCCCGGTGGCGGTGATCGCCACGGCCGGGGCTCTCGGCGGCAGTCTGGCCGAAACCGGGCGTCCGGTGATCGCCATCGCCATGGCATCGCCCGACCGCGAGGCCTTTATCGCCGCGCATGAAGCGGTCGTGCCCCGGCTGGGCAGCATCCTGCCCACCATCGTCCCGCTCGACCGCCCGGTGCGCGATCCGCAGGCGGAACTGGCGCGCCCCGGCACACGCTGGACAGCCATCGTCAGCGGAACGGTGCAAGCCCCGGTGCTGACCGGACCGGCAGAAGCCATCGAAGACTGGAAAGGGCCTGTGGCGATCATCGCCGCGCAGGCCGCACATAACGGCAAGCCCCTGTTCCCTGCGGTTGCGCTGACCTCGGTCAGCACCAGCACGGCCCGTGAAGCCAACGGCCGCATTCGCACGGCACAGGCGGCGCAAACGCTGATGTTCATGCTCACCATGCTGCTGGCGGGCATGGTTCTGTCCAATCTGGTGGAGGAAAAGAGCAACAAGATCATCGAGATTCTCGCCGCCGCCATCCCGATAGACGCGGTATTCCTGGGCAAGCTGTTCGCCATGCTGGCGGTGTCGCTGGTCGCCATTGCAATCTGGGGCGCCGCCGGGCTGGGTCTGGCCGTACTGGCGGGCAAGGCTCTGCTCATTCTGCCGGGGCCCGCGGTGGGCTGGCCACTGTTCTTTGCGCTGGGAACCGCCTATTTCGCCATGGCCTACCTGCTGCTCGGCTCGATTTTCCTCACCGTGGGCGCTCTCGCCAGCACGGTGCGCGATGTGCAGACGCTTTCCATGCCCGTCACCATGATGCAGCTCATGGTGTTCTTCTTCGCCACTTATGCGCTGTCCCAGCCGGGCGGCTGGGCGGAACTGGCGGCCATGGTTTTCCCGTTCAGTTCGCCTTTCGCCATGATCGCCCGGGCCGCGCGCGATCCGCATGTGTGGCCGCATGTGCTGGCGCTGGTGTGGCAGATGCTGGTCGTGGCGATGCTTGTCCGCGGCGGGGCCACGCTGTTCCGCCGCCGGGTGATGAAATCGGGTGGGTCGCGCGTCAGGCCGTGGGCCGCGCTGGCCCGCTGGCGGGCACGCCCCTCCGGGCCCTGAGCATCCGGGCGAAAATCAGGTGATCTGTTCGCCGTTCTGCGCGGGGCGGCCTTCGGCCTCCGCGCCGCCAATCGTATGCAGCGCCCAGACGAGTTGGGCCAGCTCCTCGAACCGGAACGTCCGGTCGAGCACCAGACCATAGGCGTTGTCCTTGCGCCAGCGCACGCGCCCGTTAAGTTCGGGCAGCAATTCCGAAGCGATCCGCACCCGCTGGTCAATCGCGAAACGCGCCGTGCAATCAATCCGCATGCCATGCTGCGAAAAATTGCGGATCATCGCCGATGCTGGTTCGCCCAGGCCTGCAACCGTCACCGGGACATCGACCGCGAGGCGCACCGGGCGCTTGGGATAAGGTCCCGAATCACCGATCAGCCGCGCCAGATCGATCGGCTGGGCGAACCGGAACCCGGCATAGCCATCGTGTTCCCACACCGCTTCGATGGCATGGCGATCGCCGTTGGGCATCTCCAGCACGAAATGTTGATGGGGCGGCAAGGCATGAAACAATTGCGCACGAACGCCGCTGACCGAGGCATCGCGCAGGATGCACAGGTATTCGCCGCTGGGCGCCACCAGCTTCGCGGCCCGGAACAGGAGCGTGAAACGCGGATCGCGGCGACTGTCCATCGCCAGCCTTTCGCCGGCGGTGGCCCCGCTGTCTGGCGCTCCTGTCACGCTCACATCGCTACTCCGTCATACGGACGCCGAGCTGCCGCGAGCCGTCCATTCCAGCCCTGCTTATGGCTCTGGCGGGGTTAACAGCTCCCTAAACCACCCCCATGGAATCCGCCGGGGACGAGTTTGCGCTATTTTGCCGGAGCCACGCTCGACAGGCGGTACGAAAGGGCGCTGCCTTGCGCTCTTCCAGTCAGAGATCGAAGATCTTGCCGGGATTCATGATCCCTGCCGGATCGATCGCCCGCTTGATCGCCCGCATCAGATCCACCGCATCTTCGCCATGTTCCGCGATGAGATAACCTTTCTTGCCGATCCCGATGCCGTGTTCGCCGGTACATGTGCCGCCATGGGCCAGCGCCAGTTCGACAATCCGTTCGGACAGCGCCTTGGCCCGCGCCACTTCATCCGCCGAATCGGGATCGAACACCATCACGACATGAAAATTGCCATCCCCGACATGGCCCACGATGGGGCCGATAATCCCGCTTGCGTCCACCGCCGCGCGGGTTTCCGTGATGCAATCGCACAGGCTGGAAATCGGCACGCAGACATCGGTGGAAAGCGCCGTGCCGCCCGGTTTGAGCGCGAGATCGGCATAATAGGCCTTGTGCCGCGCATCCCACAGGGCGGTGCGTTCCTCCGTATTGGTGGTCCAGCGGAACCCGCCCCCGCCATGCGCCGCGGCGATCTCCCCGAACTGGGTCGACTGTTCAGCGACCCCGGCCGGAGTACCGTGGAATTCGAGGAACAAGGTCGGGCATTCGGCCAGATCGGTTTTCGAATAGCGATTGACCGCGCGAATTTGCAATTCGTCCACCAGTTCGATCCGGGCGACGGGAATGCCCATCTGGATCGTCTGGATCACCGTATCCACCGCCCCGCGCAAAGTGGCGAATTCGCACACCCCCGAAGAAATCGCTTCAGGCTGACCATAGAGGCGCAGAGTCACTTCGGTGATAATGCCGAGCGTCCCTTCCGAGCCGATGAACAGGCCGCTGAGATCATATCCGGCGGCGGACTTGCGGGCGCGGCTGCCAGTGCGGATGATCCGCCCATCGGGCAGCACCACCGTCAGCCCCAGCACGTTCTGCCGCATCGTGCCGTACCGCACCGCATTGGTGCCCGATGCGCGGGTGGCCGCCATGCCGCCCAGCGTCGCATCCGCGCCGGGATCGATGGGGAAGAACAGCCCGGTATGGCGCAGTTCCTCGTTAAGCTGCTTGCGCGTGACACCTGCTTCGACGGTACAATCGAGATCTTCCTCGCTCACCCGCAGCAGCCGCTGCATTTGCGACAGATCGACGCACACCCCGCCCTGCGCGGCAAGAAAATTGCCTTCGAGCGAAGTGCCGACACCATAGGGAACAATGGGGATGGCATGCGCCGCGCAATGCCTGACGGCGGCGGCGACTTCCTCCGTCGAATGGGGGAAGATCACCGCATCGGGCAGCATCGCGGGAAAGAAGGTTTCCGCGCGGCCATGATGTTCGCGCACGGCCGCAGCGGTGCTGAACCGGTCGCCGAACAGGGCCCGCAGGCCATCGTAGGCTGCCGATGCCGATTGTGCCGTGTTTGCGCTCATCGTCGTGTCCTTCGCCCGGAAGCCTCCTGCCCCGGCGAACCCTGGTGCGGGCGGCGGGACTCGAACCCGCACGTCCAAAGGACAGGGGATTTTAAGTCCCCGGCGTCTACCATTCCGCCACGCCCGCACTGCTTCGCCTTGCGGCCTTGCCCGGCTAGCCCGCCGTGCGCCGCGCCGCAACGCCTAAACCGGGATGGACTGCATACGAGAAGGTCCCCTCCTGCCGTGACCGCTATCCCAGAGCGGCCGGACGCAATCGGCGGCGCCCCTACCGGTGCACCGCCGACAACACCCGCCACAGGCGGTTCAGGCCCTGGAAATTCCGCGCACTCGCCTCCCCCGATCAATCATCGGGATTGAGGCGTTCCCGTATTTCCTTGCCTGCCTTGAAATAGGGCACCCGCTTGGCCGGAACATCGACCGATGTGCCGGTACGGGGATTGCGGCCCTTGCGCGCTTCGCGGTCACGGGTCGAAAACGCCCCGAAACCGCGCAGTTCCACCCGGCCGCCTTCGGCCAAACGTTGTGCAATCTCATCGAAGAAGACGTGAACCACTTGTTCAACCTCTTCGGCCCTTAGCTCAGGATTGTCCTGAGCCAGAGCTTCCACCAATTCAGACCTGATCATCGCAATCCTCCACGACTGCGCAATCGGATCGGGGCTCCTGTTTGGCGTTTTTCCCCAATCCGTTTTTCGCGGGCCGCGACCCGCGACCGGGGCACGACACTGCCAGAGGAACAGTCCATGCGCAATTGCCTGCATGAAATAATTTGCACGCGGAAAGACTTGCTTACGTAAAGAACAGCGCTTCACAGCGCTCTGCTTTCGTCTAGTCTGCCGTGCGGGACAACTGGCAGGGAAGGTAAGCGCGAACATGACAACCCGATACGCGCAAAGCGGGGATGCATTGGGGACTTTCCTCGGGCACCCAAAGGGCCTGTTCATGTTGTTCTTTGCCGAAATGTGGGAGCGTTTCTCCTATTACGGCATGCGCGCCCTGCTGATTTTCTATCTGACCCAGCACTGGCTGTTTTCGGACGGGGAAAGCGGCGTCATCTACGGCGCCTACACCGCGCTGGTCTATATCACGCCGGTGCTCGGCGGATATCTGGCGGATCGCTATCTCGGCCAGCGCAAGGCCGTGCTGTTCGGCGCGGTCCTGCTGACGTTCGGCCATTTCCTGATGGGCTTCGAAGGCGATGGCGGCCAGGGCAGCGCGGCGCTCAACCTGTTCTGGCTCGCGCTTTCCTTCATCATCGTCGGTTCCGGCTTCCTCAAGGCCAATATCTCGGTGATGGTCGGACAGCTTTACGAACTGACCGACAAGCGCCGCGATGGCGCTTACACTATCTTCTACATGGGCATTAACCTGGGGGCGATGATGGGCGCACTGCTGTGCGGCTACGTCGGCCAGAAATACAGCTGGTCCTACGGCTTCGGTTTGGCAGGCATCGGCATGCTGGTCGGGCTGATCGTGTTCGCTGTGGGTAAGCCATGGCTGCTCGGCCGGGGCGAAGCGCCCGATCCGGCACGGCTGGCCCGGCGCCATGCGGGAATCCGGTTCGAATGGCTGATCTATGCCGTCAGCTTCGTGGCGGTCGCCGCGGTCTGGGCGATGATCCAGTACCAGGACATGGTTGGCTGGCTGCTGGCGATTTCGGGCGCGGTCCTGATCGCCTATGTCCTGTTCGTGGCGATCACCCGTCTGACTCCGCACGAACGCGACCGTATATTCGCCGCCACCTACCTGATGATCGGCTCGATCCTGTTCTGGGCGCTGTTCGAACAGGCCGGGTCCAGCCTCAACCTCTACACCGACCGTTATGTGGACCGGGCCGGGGTTCCGGCCAGCATGTTCCAGTCGATCAATTCGATCTACATCATCACTCTCGGTCCGGTGTTCGCCGCGCTGTGGACCTGGCTGGCGAAGCGTGGCCGCGAACCGTCCACCGCCGCGAAATTCGGCCTCGCCACCATCCAGCTCGGCGCAGGCTTCCTTGTGCTGGTCACGGGCGCAACCATGGGCGGTGAAGGGGCCAAGACGGCGGTCCTGTTTATTTTCCTGATCTATCTGCTGCACACCACCGGCGAACTGTGCCTGTCGCCCGTGGGGCTGTCAGCCATGAACCGCCTGTCGCCCGCGCAGATGACTTCGCTGATCATGGGGGCGTGGTTCTTTGCTTCGGCCGCGGGCAATTTCACTTCGGGCCTGATCGCGGCGGCCACCGGCTCGGAACGCGCCAGCAGCGCGGGGGCAGCGCAACAGGTGGTGCTCGACGTCTATAGCCAGGTCGGCTGGATCGCCATGGCGGTAGGCGTCGCCATGCTGGTGATCGCGCCGCTGATCACCCGGCTGATGCATCTCGACACGCTGCGTGACGATTCGCTAGCGGGAGAAGAAGAGGCAGGCGAAGCGCAAGCGGCGGGCATCCACCCCGCGACCCGGCAGTCCTGAACGGCAGAATCTGGGGGCACCGCAAGGCAGCGCCTTGCACGGGCCGTCAATCAAGCCCGCGCTTCTTCCACCCCGGCGCTGTTGTGGCGCAGCGCCTTGAGCACCGTATCGACGATCTGCGGCGCGTTGAGCCCCGCTTCGTCATACTGGTTGTCGGGCGTGTCGTGATCCTGGAACACATCGGGCAGGCGCATGGTGCGGATTTTGAGCCCGCCGTCGGTCAGCCCTTCGTCGCTCGCCAAGGTCAGCACATGGGCGCCAAGCCCGCCGATGCTGCCTTCCTCCACTGTCACCACCACATCATGCGTGGTCATCAGCCGGCGGATCAGATCGGAATCGAGCGGCTTGGCAAAGCGCAGGTCGGCAACCGTGGTCGGCAGCCCCCGGGCTTCCAGTTGGTCGGCCGCTTTCAGGCTTTCCGCCAGACGAGTGCCGAGTGAAAGGAGCGCGATCTTGCCTCCTTCGCGCACGATCCGGCCCTTGCCGATCGGCAACAGTTCGGGCGTTTCGGGCAACGGCACCCCCACCCCCGCGCCGCGCGGATAGCGGAAGGCGATCGGCCCCGCATCGTATTCCGCCGCAGTATAGGTCATATGCGCCAGTTCCGCCTCGTCCGCCGGGGCCATCACGACCATGTTGGGCAACGTGGCGAGGTAGGTGATATCGAAACTGCCCGCGTGCGTGGCGCCGTCCGCGCCCACCAGCCCGGCCCGGTCGATCGCGAAGCGCACCGGCAGGTTCTGGATGCAGACATCGTGCACCACCTGATCGAACGCGCGCTGGAGGAAAGTGGAATAGATCGCCGCAAACGGACGCAGCCCCTGTGCGGCGAGCCCGGCGGCAAAAGTCACCGCGTGCTGTTCGGCAATCCCCACATCGAACGTGCGGTCAGGATGCGCCTGCGCGAACTTGTCCACCCCGGTGCCGGTGGGCATCGCGGCGGTGATGGCGCAAATCCGGGGATCGCTGTCCGCCAGTTTAGCCAGCGTTTCACCGAACACATTCTGATAAGCAGGCGGGCCGCCGTTGCTCTTCTTCTGTTCGCCGGTGATGACGTCGAATTTCTGGACACCGTGATACTTGTCCTCCGCCGCTTCGGCCGGGGCATAGCCCTTGCCCTTCTGCGTCACGACATGGACGAGAATCGGCCCTTCAGCGGCATCCCGCACGTTCTGCAACACCGGGATCAGGGCATCGAGATCGTGCCCGTCGATCGGGCCAACGTAGTAGAAGCCCAGTTCCTCGAACAGGGTGCCGCCCATCGCCATGCCGCGCGCGAATTCATCGGTCTTGCGTGCCGCTTCGTGCAGCGGACGCGGCAGGCGGCGCGCGAATTTCTTCGCCAGTTCGCGCAGGCCGAGGAAGCGCCCGCTGGAAACCAGCCGCGCGAGATAGGCCGACAGCCCGCCGACCGGCGGGGCGATCGACATATCGTTGTCGTTCAGAATGACGACCAGCCGATTGCCCGCCGCTTCGGCGTTGTTCATCGCCTCATAGGCCATGCCCGCACTCATCGCGCCGTCGCCGATCACCGCAATCGCCTTGCCCGGCTGGTTCGAAAGCTGGTTGGCCACGGCGAAGCCGATGGCCGCCGAAATCGAAGTGGACGAATGCGCGGTGCCGAAAGGATCGTATTCGCTTTCGCTGCGCTTGGTGAAGCCGGACAGGCCGCCGCCCTGGCGAATCGTGCGAATCCGGTCACGCCGCCCGGTGATGATCTTGTGCGGATAGGCCTGGTGGCCGACATCCCACACCAGCCGGTCTTCCGGTGTGTTGAAGACATAGTGCAGCGCCACCGTCAGTTCGACGACACCCAGGCCAGAGCCCAGATGCCCGCCGGTCTGACCGACGGCAGCGATCATTTCCACCCGCAGTTCATCCGCGAGCTGCCGCAATTGCGCGGGTTCGAGCTGCCGCAAATCCGCGGGGACATGCACACGATCAAGCAGGGGCGTTGCCGGATTATCGGTCATCGCGGGGCGCTTACACTGCAAAACCGGACCTGTCGATGAACAGTCACGCCTGCGCAATCAGCCCGCACAGGCATTGCACAGCCCCCGCAATTCGACCACGGGCCGCACATCGGCAAAACCGGCACGCTGGCCCGCGTTGCGCAGGGCGCCGGTCAACCCGTCGTCATCGACGTGGGTCGCCTGCCCGCACTTGTCGCAGATCAGGAAAATGCAATCGTGGCGGCAGCCGGGGTGGACGTTGGCGAGATAGGCATTGGCGCTTTCAAGACGATTGGCGAGATTGGTCCGCACGAAAAGATCGAGAATGCGATAGACGCTGTTGGCCGCCACCCGTTTGCCGCGCCGGGCGGACAGGTCTTCGGCAATATCGTATGCGGATACCGGACGCGCACCGTCAGCCAGCGCGCGGAACACGTCCGCGCGCATATCCGTCCATTGTTCACCGGCGTCGGTCAAAACCGCACGCGCGACATCGATCAACCTGTCGCCGGAAACTTCGCTGTGATGATGGTGGCCCTGCATGGCCATAACATAGGCATGCCAATGGCGGGGGGCAATCAACCGATGACCGGCGGGCACGATAATGTGCGGCGAAGCGCCTGTTCGCTATTGCGACGGCATCGATGAGGGGCCGCTTTTGCGAGCGGACCGCCCCAGCATCAGAGCGTGAGACCCGGCGCAGCCGCGAAGAAATGCACCGCCACGATCACCGCACCCAGCACGAAGCCGATGCCGAAATTGCGATAGAGGTCGTTTCTGGTTCCAAACATGGCATCCAATCCATTGTGCTGCTGCGCCGCCCGCGGGCGGCAGGCGCCCGAGATGCCCCCGGGCGGCTGACCTGCCGCTGAACGCGCTTGCGGGCGGGCGTTCATCCGCCCGCAAGCGCTGATTCGTTGCGATGATATCAGTGGCGGAAGTGACGCATCCCGGTGAAAACCATGGCAAGGCCGGCTTCATCCGCCGCCTTGATCACTTCCTCGTCCCGGATCGAGCCACCCGGCTGGATCACGGCCGTCGCCCCGGCTTCCACCGCAGCCAAGAGGCCGTCAGCGAAGGGGAAGAAAGCATCCGAAGCGACCGCGCTGCCCGTGGTGCGCGGTGCGTCCCAACCGTACTGCTCGGCCGCTTCACGCGCCTTGATCGCGGCGATGCGGGCACTGTCGCGGCGGTTCATCTGCCCCGCGCCGATTCCGGCGGTCGCCCCGTCCCGGGCATAAACGATCGCGTTCGACTTCACATGCTTGGCCACAGTCCAGGCGAACAGGCAGTCCTTGAGTTCCTGTTCGGTGGGCGCACGCTGCGTCACCACTTTGAGCATGTCGGGGGTGACAAAGCCGTTATCACGGTCCTGCACCAGCAGGCCGCCCGCAATCACCACTTCGCTCATCCCCGGACGGCGCGGATCGGGCAGGCCATCGGTGATCATCAGGCGCAGGTTCTTCTTGCGGGCGAACGCCGCCCGCGCCGCTTCGTCCGCACCGGGCGCGACGACGACTTCGGTGAAGATTTCGCAGATCGCTTCCGCCGTCGGACCATCGAGCGGAACGTTGGTGGCCACGATCCCGCCGAACGCCGAGACCGAATCGCACGCCAGCGCATCCTGCCACGCTTCGAGCAGCGTGCCGCGCTGAGCCACGCCGCAGGGATTGGCATGCTTCACGATCACCACCGCCGGATCGCCACCGGCGAATTCCGCCGCCAGCTCCAGGGCCGCCGCGGCATCGTTGTAATTGTTGTAGGACAGTTCCTTGCCCTGAATCTGTTCGGCCTGCGCGATCCCGGTGCCATGCAGCGTTTCCGGTACATAGAGCGCGGCTTCCTGATGCGGATTTTCGCCATAGCGCAGCGTGCTGACCAGACGGCTGGCCACTGCACGACGGGCGGGGAACTTTTCCCCCTGATCGACGCGTGCGAACCACTGGCTGATTGCCGAATCGTAAGCCGCCGTGGCAGCGAATGCCTTGGCCGCCATGGCTTTACGGAAATCGAGCGTGGTCGCCCCGCCTTTCTCACCCAACTGGCCGAGCAGCGCCGCATAGTCCGCCGGATCGGTGATGATGGTGACAAATGCGTGGTTCTTCGCGGCGGAGCGAACCATCGAGGGGCCCCCGATATCGATATTCTCGATCACTTCATCGCGTTCCGCCCCTTTGGCCACGGTCTGCTGGAAGGGATAGAGATTGACGACGACGAGATCGATCGCACCGATGGCGTGATCGGCCATCGCCTGCGCATGTTCCGGATTGTCACGAACGGCCAGCAGCCCGCCATGGACCATCGGGTGCAGCGTCTTGACCCGGCCATCCATCATTTCGGGAAAACCGGTGAGGTCCGACACGTCTTTCACGGCAAGCCCGGCATCGCGCAGCGCCTTGGCCGTGCCGCCGGTGGATACCAGTTCCACGCCCAGCCGCGCCAGGCCCTGCCCCAGTTCAACCAAGCCGCTCTTGTCGGACACCGAGAGCAGTGCCCGCTTGATCGTGATTTCCGCCATCGCGGTATTACCCCATTTTCTTGAGCAGCCACGAGAAACTCCCGCCGCCGCGTGACACCATTCCGGATATGACCAGTTGCTGGATCGGCTGCGGCCTGCCGCTGCCGTCCGACCAAAGGCTTTCCTCGATTGAAAGTTCGACGCCATCTACGCCGACGACGGCAAATTGCCAATAGCTGCCATCGGGCAGGGCCAGCCCGGCCCCGTTGCAGTTTTCCGACAGGCCCAGTTCCACCCCCGGCCCGACATGGAAACGGACGGCGAAGCCGATCTTGCCCCGCTTGCCCTTGCGCCCTTCGGGCACCAGCACGTCTTCGCCGCGCAATTCGCTGCCATCGTCGCGCAGGATCAGAATACGGCGGTGAATCAGGCCATAACGCGCGACATAGCCATCGTGGCTGGCTTCGATCCGGGTCGCCCCGGCGCCTTCCAGTTCCAGCGTACGGCGATCCACTTCGACTTCGCCTACGCCGCCGCCCAGCTTGCCGTTGATCAGCACGGCGGTGGAATTCACATCATCCAGCACCAGCGTGGAATGGGCGGCGGTGGCGCGCAGGCCCTGTTCGATCCGCACCGGGATCTGTCCCCCGGCAAACGCCGCGCCGCCGCAGTTGACGATCAGGCGCTGTTCGCCATGGGAAAATTCGAACGCCAGAGTGGAGGCGCAGCCCGCGCGCGTATGGCGCGCCAGCGGCGGCGGGGCAGTGTCGAACTGCAGCAGCGCCTTGCCCGCCGAAACCCGCTGATAGCCCCACTGGCGCACTTCGCGCAGCGGCCGGGTGCGTACCCCGCTCGCCTCAATCAGAGCGGCGATGCGATCCGGCCATACGGCACCCGAACCCTGCCAGTTGCCCAGCGCGCCATCGCCATGCACCAGCGCCAGCAGCGGCGGCACCAGCATGGCCAGCATCGCTTCCACCGCCTGCGGCGGCGGACGGCGGATCGCGCGGTAGCAGGCGCTGAGTTCGACCAGCAGGCCGATCGCTTCCATCTGGTCGAGCGGGCTGCGCGACAGAACACCGCCATCATCGCCCACAAGATCGCCCAGCGCATGGACGAGACCGGATTCGCCGAACAGCCGCCGCGGACCGCCATCGGGCAGCAACACGCCCGCCGCGGTAATCGCCGCCCAGCCCGCCACTTCGGCCAGCCGGTCGTCCGCCTTGCCGATATTGCGATCGAGCCAGCGCGCCGTTTTGGCCATGGCTGCCAATGTCCGGGTACGCAGCGCCTTGTCCGGTCCCGACAACAGCAGGGGCGCATAGACGAACCAGTTCAGCAGCCTGTGCCCGGCATTGCCGACTTTCCACGCGGGGCCCTTGCCCGGGCGGGGATTGGCTTCCAGCCAGGCAGCCAGAATGCGTTCCGCCGTGGCGGTACACTGTTCGCGCGGCGCGGAGGCGGCAAGATCGGCCAGCCAGGAAAAGCCGTGGACCGTGTGTTCGAATGGCGGAGTCAGTTTGGCGCTGGGGGTGAAATCCATCTGCGCGATAGGCGCCTTGACCCCGTGCACCAGGAAATGTCCCGCCCGCAATGCGACGCCCGCCTGCCGATCGCCGACCAGCGGGCTTTCCACTGTCGCCAGCAGGCGGATTCTTGCGGGCTTGCGAAACGGTGAAGCCAGTGCCGTCCCCGGCACCCCCAGCCGATAGGCGAAGCGCACCAGCCTCTCGCCCGCGCCCAGCGGCACCGGAGCGAATTCGGCCAGTGCCAGCGCCCGGCCCGGTTCGATCAGCGTGCCGCGCGGTTCATGGGGGGGCGTGGGGGGCAATTCGGGCAAGACCGCCTCTGCCCCAGGGGCGGCAGGCAGGGTTGCCGGTGCGGTTTCATCAGCGGGCGGCACAGGGTCGCCCGTCACATCATCGCGGTGCAGCGCCGACCCGTTCTGCGCCGCGGTCTCGGTCATTCACGGCCACCTTTCAGCGCAGCGATGTTGGGGGCGTAGTGATCCGGCCCACCCTTGAACGCCGCCGATCCGGCGACCAGCACATCGGCCCCGGCATCGACGCATTGCCGCGCCGTTTCCGGATTGACCCCGCCATCGACTTCGAGATGAATGGCGCGGCCCGACTTGTCGATCATCTTGCGCACGGCTTCGATCTTGCGAAGCTGGCTGGCGATAAAGCTCTGCCCGCCAAAACCGGGGTTGACACTCATCACCAGCACCAGATCGATCTCGTCGATCAGATAGTCGAGCATCTTGGCCGGGGTGCCGGGATTGAGGGAAACCCCCGCCTTCTTGCCCAGCCCTTTGATCGCTTGCACCGTGCGGTGGATATGCGGACCCGCTTCGGGGTGAACGGTGATGATATCCGCGCCCGCTTGCGCGAACGCTTCGAGATAGGCATCCACCGGCGAAATCATCAGGTGCACGTCGAACGGTTTGTCCGACCATGATCGGATGGCTTTCACCACGTCGGGGCCGATAGTCAGATTCGGCACGAAATGGCCATCCATCACGTCCACGTGAATCCAGTCGGCGCCCGCTTCGTCGATCGCGCGGACTTCTTCGCCCAGCCGTGCGAAGTCGGCGGACAGGATCGATGGGGAGATCAGAGGAATGGTGGCCATTATGGCCTATTGCCCTATCCACCAGCCCTTGTGTCCACAAGGACGAGACAGGGCGTTTTCCACACAAGATATGCACCTGAACGGCGCGCAGCCGCCAATTCACTGGGTATTCATGGCCCAATCCCTACACGGTCCGTCGGAAAGGAGATGCAAAGCGAATGCACAAATTGCTGACGACTTCCGCATTGGCGCTGTCAATTGCCAGCATGCTGGCACTGCCCGCCTCCGCCACCCCCTACCGGCAGGAAATTGCCAACAACATGCGCCATTGCGATGGCAATTCCGGGCCCGCCATCAAAGTGACCGTGTCGGGCATCCGCTCGGCCAGCGGCACCGTGCGTGTCCAGAGTTATCGCGCCACCCAGGCCGAATGGCTGACCAAGGGGCGCTGGATCAACCGCATCGAAGCCCCCGCCCGCAACGGCACGATGGCGTTCTGCGTCCCTCTTCCGGCGGCCGGAACCTATGGCATCGCCGTGCGCCACGACGTGAACGACAACGGCAAGACCGATATCCGCACCGATGGCGGGGCCATGTCGAACAACCCCAGCATCAACATCTTCAATCTCGGCAAGCCGAGCTACAAAAGAGTCGGAGTGGATGTGGGGGGGGGTGTAACCCCCATCACCATCACCATGCGCTACATGTAACGCCGGACTGCGGCGGCCGGACTGGCGGCTAACGCCTGGCGGCCACCGATCGCACCAGCGCCAGATCGGCAACCTTGTCGACATCGACAGCGGCCAGGCCGTCCCGCGCCGGCACCATCGCCGCGCGGATACCGATCCGCCGCCCCAGCCTTGCCACGGCTTCACCCAGCGTCAGCGTGCCCCGCAGATAATCCCACAGGACGCGCGGGCCGAGCTTTGCCGCGATACGCCACGGCTTCTTGCGGTTGGCTTCCACATCCCGCCAGGTGGCAATGGCGTGGCGGGCGTCCGGGCTCGCCAGCAGAAACAGATTGCAGCCCGACCATTGCCCGTCGGCAAAGCGCAGCCAGGTGCGGCGCGTTTCGGGCACCGCCCGCTCGACCGCATCGCGCCGCGCCAGCAACAGCGCGACATCGGCATCGACCGGGCTATCTTCAATGAATTGCCGCACCCATTCGGGCTGCAGCAGCGCATGATCGGCGGTGGTGACAAGCATGGGCGCACCCAGATGGCTGAATGCGCGGGCTACGCTGCCGCTCGGCCCGCTTTCGGGCGGGATCACTTCCGCCCCCAGCCGCTCGGCCAGCGCCACCACCTCCGGCGCATCGGCCGCCACCGCGACCCGTTCCACCCCGGCCGCGCGCAGAGCGGCATGGACCCGCGTCAGCAGTGGCGCGCCGTCGACCAGCACCAGCGCCTTGTGCGCCACACCTTCGGCCTGCGCCACCGGATCGGGCGCGCCGGGGCGCGATCCGGCCAGAATAAGCGCCGATGGCACCGGGATGGGCATGCTCATGCCTGCTGCTTGCGCCGTTCGCGCCAGACGCGCCACAACACCCCGGGCGCAGCCAGCAGCGGATGCTTCTCCCGCCACGGCGTCACCGCGACCGCGACACCGGTATGCCGTTCCACTTTCCACGCGGCGTAGCGCGCGGCCCCATCGAACGTCGCAGTCGCGCGGACCAGCCGCGCCAGATTGTAAGGCTTGCCCAACCGCCGCCGCCGCGACCACCAGCGGCGGATACGGTTGCGCTCCCCACCTTTCATCAGCGGGGCGAGCTGCGCGCCCACGCGCGTGCAGGGGATGTTCGCGGCTTCCAGTGCCACCGACAGCAGACCATCGAAATGGGCGCGGTTGGCGGCGAGAATGGTATCTTCCCGCCCCGGCTTTTCCACCCGGAATTCCGCTTTGTAAGTCGCGCGGAACAGCGCCCGCCAGAAATCTTCCGCTACCCCGGTCTGCGGCCCCAGCGCCACCGCCAGCCGCGTGGCGGTGACGATCGCGGCGGCGATGGCATCGATCACCCCTGCGCGCGCCGCCTCGTCCCGCACCCAGGCCAGAGCGCAGGGCTGAACGAAGCGGGCCCAGATCGTGGTGTCGAGCAGATCGCCAGACGCGGCGGCGTGGAACGTCGCCAGATGCATCGTGGCCACTTTGGCCCGAAGCACCTGCCCATCATGCTCCCACTCGTGATAGCTGACCCGGGGCCAAATTCCGCTTTCCCGCGGGCCGGGCAGAAGAACGTAGAAATCGAGCACACCTTCCAGTTCGCCCGTGCGCAGGTTCGAACCGTAAAACAACACGGCCTGCGCCCCGGCTGCTTCCGCCAGCTTGGTTGCATAGGCGCGCACCAGCGGAGCCATCGGCGCATCGAGGCTGGCGGCGACTCTCGCCTTCAGCGCGCCGGGCGATGCAGGGCTATCGGAAACGGGTGACCCCATCGCTGGCGATCAGGGGGCGACGAACTGGATCTTCGGGCCGAGGCGCAAGCGATAACGCCCCGCGGGAAAGGCTTCGCCATCGAGAATGAAGCTGCCATCCAGATCCACCAGCGCCTCGTCCACCGCGCCGCGATGCACGCCCAGCTTCTGAAAAGCGGGGCGATCCCAGCCCATCAGCAATCCGGGCACGAGCGCGACCACCCGCCGCAGCGGCGCATCGAGCAGCGCATAGCGAATGCCCGGCCGGGGCCGGCCGAAAGGATTGAGCCCCGCCGGAAAGCGTTTCAGCGTGGAAAAGGCCATCGCATAGCGCTGATCGCGCCGCCCATGGCCCGAATGCGGGACTTCGCTGCCATCCGCCGCGTCATAGATACGCATGCCGGTGGCGGTGCGCCACGGCGATGCACCGAGGCCGAACAACGCCTGAAACACACCCGCGACAGCCGTCAGCGCCACGGCGAAGCTGTTGAACGCCCCCAGCTTGTGTGCGGTCTGCCCGTCTTGCGTGGCGGTGGTGAAAATGCCCGCGCCAAAGACATAGCCGAGCACCGGCACACCCTGCCCATCGGCCTGTTCGACCAAGATCGGACGTCGTTCGACAAGGTGCCCATCCACTGCCGCGATCAATGCGTCGGACAGGGCCCAATGGTTGGGCAGCCCGAGATCGACCGCCAGCGCGTTGGTCTTGCCTTTGGGCAGAACGATCAGGCGCGGCCAATGATCGCCAAAAGCTGCGGCGCCACAGGTGAGCACATCGCGGACGGTGCCATCCCCGCCGTCGACCGCAAGCAGATCGATGCCGCGCTCGGCAAAACCGCTGAGCACGCGGGCCAGTTCGCTGCGAGTCGGCGGGCTGGCGGTCAGGATATTGGGCTGGCCATCCAGTTCGGGCAGGTGGCCCTTGTTGCGATGACTGCGCGGATTGCGGATCACTCCGACCAGCGGCACGTCACGCAGGGCGGGCGGTACGCGCGGGTGCACGACCGCGACCGGCGCGCCGGATCGGGCGGCCATCGACCGCGACCTGCCGTCGAACTGGTAGATCGATCCTTCCATCAGGCGCGCTATATCGATGTTGCAGGCGCGAAAAACTACCGTTTTTTTACACGAAACGGCTTTTTGCGATAGCCGCCAACTCATGGGATAGACTATCCTATTGGATTCAGGAACTTTTCTAAAATCCGTCCACTTACCTTATCAGACGCAGTCTGTTGCCATCCCATTGTCATCGCCCACGCCAGGCCTTAGTCGGACTGCAAACAATCATGGGGCCGGCTGGCACACAATGAACACCGACAATCACTCCAAACCGGGCAGCGAGACTGTTGGCAACAACCCGACCCCGCTGTGGGGCCTGACGATGGCCGAACGCACCCGGCGTCTTGCCCGGGCGGCGGGGCTGCGGGATGACGATATCGCCCCTGTCGTCATCGCCAATGCCAATGTCGCGTTCGATCCGGCATGGTTCCGCCACGTGGCGGAAAACCCCGGCCTGGTGCTGACGCTGGGCGGTGTCCCGGCGCTGGCCCACGCCCGCACGGCGGAAGAGGCGGCGGCGATCCGCCGGGCGATCGACGGGGGGGGCCCGCTGAATACAACCGGCGATGCCACCGTGCTGGCGTTTGAGGACAAGCCCACCATCACGAACAAGCAGCTCCGCAAGCGGGAGACGCCATTCCTGATGGCCCTGACTCCGCAAAGCGTGCGGCAGGCCGAACGCGCCAGCTATTTCGGGGCTTACAAGGGTGTCACGGATATCCTGACCAAGTACCTGTGGCCCGAATGGGCTCTGGTGCTGACCCGGCTCGCCGCGAAGTGCGGCATCACGCCGAACATGGTGACAGCGCTGGGGGCGTTCCTCTGCGTGGCTGCCACGTTCGCTTTCGCTTATGGCCGCTATTGGGAAGGCATGGCGATGGGGCTGGGCTTCATGGTGCTCGACACGGTAGACGGCAAACTGGCCCGCTGCACGATCACCTCAAGCTGGTGGGGGAACATTTTCGACCACGGAATCGATCTGGTCCATCCCCCCTTCTGGTGGTGGTTCTGGGCAACCGGACTGGTCTACTGGGGGCTGGCGCTCGACACCACCACCTTCTGGTGGGTGCAGGGCGCGATTCAGGGCGGCTATATCGTCCAGCGGCTGATCGAAGGAATCTTCATTCGCTCGTTCGACGGGCTGCATATCCACGTCTGGCGCAAATTCGACAGCCAGTTCCGCCTGATCACCGCCCGCCGCAACCCGAACATGGTGATCCTGTTCGTATCCATGCTGTTTTCCCGCCCCGATCTCGGCATCATCGCGGTTGCATGGTGGACAGTGCTGAGCTGCGCGGTGCATCTGGTGCAGTTGATCCATGCCCGCATTTTCGTCGCCCGGGGTGGCACGATCACGTCCTGGCTGGCAGAAGGGAAAGCATGAACGAGACAATCCGCACTTTCGGCTATCCTGACACGCTGATCCGCGAATTCGATCACTGGGTGGTGCTGCTGCGCCCCGCCCAGCCCACGCTCGGCAGTCTGGTGCTGGCCGCCAAATCGGATGCGACGGCGTTCGGCGATCTGCCCACCCCCGCCCATGCCGAACTCGCGCCGATCACACAGGCTATCGAATCCGGGCTCGGCCAGTTCGTGAATTACGCCAGGATCAACTATCTGATGCTGATGATGGTCGATCCGCACGTCCATTTCCATGTCATCCCACGCTATGACGGCGCGCGCGAATGGAACGGGCGCACTTTCACCGATGCGGGATGGCCCAAGGTTCCCGATCTCGGTCAGGCCGTCGCTCTCGATCAGGAGGAAAAGGCCCGTCTGCGGGAGGAGATCGCCGCCTGTTTCGGCTGATTCCAGAGTCCGGGTATGCCTTCCATCGCTATTTTCGTTCATGATCTTTCCGCCACCGGCGTCGTCCGCAACGCGCTGGCCATCGCCCACCATATGCAGGAAGTGGCCGGGTGGCGGGTGCGCCTGCTGCTGGGACACGAAGGGGGCGATCTGGCCAGCGCGGCGGAAGGGATCGCACGCGATGTCCTGCTGACCGGCAAGGAAACCCGCGCCCGGCGTTCACGAGCCTTGATCCGGGCCGTTCCCCGTCTGCGCGCGCTGATAAGGGACAATCCGCCCGACATCCTGCTTTCGGCAGGCAATCACGCGCATCTGCCATGCCTGCTCGCCACGCGGGGGCTGGAACGGCCGCTGCGCGTCTATCGCATCAGCAACGATCTGGCACACAAATCGGGCAATCTCAGCGCGCTGCCCGGCGCGCTCCGGCGGCGATTGGTCGCGGGATGGATCGCCCGCGATGCGGCAAAGCTGGTACTGGTTTCGCCCAACCTCGCCCGGGAAGCGGTGCTGAGCCGCGCATTGCGCAAGGGCAAGGCGATGGTCATCCGCAACGGCGTGCCGCTGGCAGCGGTCGCCGCGCAGAAGGATGCCCCTGCCGGCCATCCGTGGTTCGATGAAGATATTCCGGTGCTGATCGCCGTGGGCCGGCTGGTGCAACAGAAGAATTTCCCCACTTTGCTCCGTGCGCTCGCCCGGGCCCGCCAGACGCGGGACCTGCGGCTGATCCTGCTGGGTGGCGGCTCACCCGAGAAACGAGCGGAGCTTGAGCAGTTGGCCGCTTCGCTGGGTCTGACCGGCGCGCTCGATTTCGTTGGCCGGGTGGCCAATCCGTTCCCCTATATCGCCCGCGCCACGGCGCTGGTCCTGCCTTCCTTCTGGGAAGGATCGGCCAATGTCCTGCTGGAAGCGATGGCCTGCGGGACTCCGGTGGTCGCATCGCGCACGGCGGGCAATGCCGCCGAAGTGGTCGATGACGGGCGCTATGGCGTGCTGGTCGATCCTGCGGATGCGGACGCTATGGCCGAGGCGATCCTGCGCCAGTGCGATCCGGCAACCCGGATAGAGCCCAGCACGAGAGTGCAGGATTTCGACATCGGCAAGACGCTGGACGCCTACGCGCGGCTGTTCGCCGAACTGGCGGACGCCGATCAGCCTGCGGCGGCGGCCCACTGATCGGTCAGACCGGTTGCGATCTCGATATCGTTAAGGAAATCGACTTCGGCCCAGCCCAGCCCCTCAATCGCCACCGTGCCCACTTTTCCGGTGGGTGCCAGACTGTCGATCACTTTGAGATACCAGTGCTGCACCCCTTCAGGCGTGCGCATCGCAGCGCGCACTGCTTCACGGAACAGCGCCGCGCCTTCCCGGCGGAAAGCAAGGAAACCGATCGATTCGGCATTGGTTTCTTCCGCGCTCAGCGTTTTGCCGATGCGGATCAACCGTTCGCCTTCGCGGGCCACTTTCATATCGTCGCTGTCGTAGCTGTCCTTGACATCCACCGTCACCGCGATCGGCCAGCCGTTGTCTTCCTGCACTTTGGCCACAATCTCGTCCGACACCAGGGTATCGCCGTTGAGAATCAGGAAATCGCCGTGCATTGCCTCGCGTGCGATCCAGCATGACCCGAGATTGTCGGCCACTTTGTAGAACGGATTGAAACGGGTGCGGATCTCCACCCGGGGATCATCGATCGCAGCGATCGCCTCATCGACCATATCGGTCATGAAGCCGGTCACCACGTCGATCCGGCGCACGCCCCCCCGCGCCAGCATCTCTATCTGCCAGGCCAACAGGGAGCGGCCCGAAAACTCGATCAGGCATTTGGGTCGGTCAACCGTGAGCGGCAACATGCGCGAGCCTTGCCCGGCGCTGAGCAGTATGGCGTGTTCAATCATCGCCGTTGCTCTAGTGCGTGATCGGCCCGGAATGAAGCGAATATGTTTTCGCCGCGCACAGCTCACGGTTTATCGGCTTCGCCGTCCCTGCCTTCCTGTCCGACAGCGGGCCACCCTTGCCCCTCCCTGCCCCCTCCCCTGCCGATGCCGCTTGCGCAAAACCGGCGCGTCGTCCAAAGGCTATGGCAATGCCGCCGAAGGCCCGCTCGCGACCAATGCCCCAATCCCTGCTGGGCCGCATGCTCACCAACACCGTCTGGCTGTTGGGGGGCAAAGGGTTTGGTGCGATTTGCAGCCTGCTCTATCTGGCGATTCTCACCCGTACGCTCGGGATCAAGGGTTTCGGCCACTTTTCGCTGATTTTCGGCACATCGCAGGCGCTTGTGGCGCTGGCCGGGTTCCAGACCTGGCGGATCGTGGTGCGCTATGGCGCGGAATACGTCCACAACAAGGATTGGGGCGCTTTCGGCCGCCTCAGCGCCTTGTGCGGATTGCTCGATATTCTCGGCGCGATCACCGGGACACTGATCGCCTGGGTGGTGTTCTTCCAGTTCAGCGACGCGCTGGATATCAATCCCGATCTGGTCCAGACCGCGTTCTGGTTCAACGTCGCGGCGATATGGGCGCTGGTCTCGGCTCCGACCGGCATCGTGCGCGCGCTCGACCGGTTCGATGCGGCGACATATGTCGAAGCGGTGGTGCCGATCGGCCGGCTGATCGCCGCCGTCGCCATCTGGCTCACCGAACCCAGCCTTATTCGTTTCCTGATCGCCTGGGCGGTGATCGATCTCATCGAAGCGCTGCTCTACTGGCTGCTGGCGCGCCGTCTCGCCCCCGAAGCGATCAACTGGCGGGTGATGCGCGACTGGCGGCGGGCGCTGCACGAAAACCTCGGGATCGTCCGTTTCTTCCTCATCACTTTCGCCACCGCCACGGTGGACGCGGCGATCCGTAACGGGCCGCTGCTCGCGGTCGGCTATTTCGCCGGCACCAAGGCGGCGGGCCTGTTCCGCCTCGCCCAGCAATTGAGCCAGGGCCTGGGTAAGCTCTCCACGCTGCTCACCCGGTCTGCCTATGCCGAAATCGCCCGCGCCCGCTTTGCCGCCGCGTCGGACGAATTCCGCAAGCTGGTGGTGCACACCAGCCTGCTGGCGGGCGCGGCCAGTGCGCTGGTCGTCGTGCTTTCGGTCCTGCTCGGCAAGCAGTTGCTGGCGCTGCTCGGCGGCGACGATTTCGGCGCGGCCCATGCGATTCTGATTCCCCTGACGGTCGGCGCGGCATTCGAACTGGCCAGCGTGGCTTTCGAACCCGTGCTGCATTCCACCGGCAACGCCCGGCAAGCGCTGGTGGCCAAGCTCCTCTCGCTGGGGGTCATGGCCATTTTCGTGGCGATGTTCGCCGACAGCCACAGCGCCGTGGGTATCGGCTGGGCAATCGCGATTTCCGGGGCCACGGCCTATTTCTTCGCCGGAATCATGGCTTGGCGAAAACTCGATTCTCCCGTCCTTCCGGCCGACCGCTGACCGCCACCGCGATCGCCGGCTCCGCCGGTGCTAGCCTTTGAAATTGTCCTTCAGCGCGCGCAGTTGGGCAAAAGCCGCTGCCGGCTCATGCTCCGCACTGAGCAGGGGAGCGCGCAGGAACGGGTTGGTTGCACGTTCAGCCGCAATCGTCGTCGGCACGGTCGGCTCCCCCCGCTCGCGCGCCGCGCGCACTTGCGCCATTCGCGCCGCCAGATCGGGCGCGGGATCGACGGAAAGCGCGAACCGCCCGTTGGCGAGCGTGTACTCATGCGCGCTGTACACCACCGTCTCCGCCGGCAGTTCCGCCAGCCGCGACAGGCTGGCCCACATCTGTTGCGGCGTTCCTTCGAACAGCCGGCCGCATCCCAGCGGGAACAGCGTATCGCCGACAAACACGACTCCATCCGCTGCATCGTAATAGCTGATATGGCCCAGCGTATGCCCGCCGGTGTCGAGCACGGCAAACTGCGTGCCGCCGAGCGCCACGGTATCGCCATCGCCCACCTCCCGGTCGAGCGGGTAATGCGCTAGCACTTCCCGCGGGCCGATCAGTTCTGCGCCGAACCGGGCCTTGATCGCCGCATTGCCCCCGGCATGATCGGGATGCCAATGGGTGTTGAGCACCAGATCAATGCCCCAGCCCTGCGCTTCCGCCGCGGCGATGATCGCTGCGGCATCGGGCGTATCGATACAGGCAACCCGCTCGCTTTCCCCATCGCGCACGAGGAAGCCGTAATTGTCGCTCAGGCACGGGAACTGGTGGATGGTCAGCGGCATGATCTCTTTCCTGCTGTGATTTTTCCGCCATTATCGCCGCAATACCGCGCGATGGGAAGGTTCACGCCAGCGCAAGCACGCTGGTGAGGATATAGCGGATCAGATCGTTCTGCCCCCGCGCGCCCATCTTGGCATAGATTTTCTTCGAATAGTTTCGCGCGGTTTCCACGGTGATGCCAAGGCTCTGCGCCGCTTCTGCAATGGACATGCCCCGGCTGAGCGCCAGCGCAAGCCGCGCTTCGCTGGGCAGAAGGCCGAACAGTTCGGCAATCTGTTCGTAGCGGTCGGATTCGGACTGGGTATCGCCTTGCAGGTAGGCGATCATCGCCGGCGTGCCCGCCGTGCCCGTGACTTCCCCGCTGACGGGGGCGAGCAGCATTTCCCCCCATGGGTCGGTGCTGATGCTCATTGCCCGGGGCCGCCCGCCGGGGGCCGAGGCCAGATCCTTGATCGCGGCGGACAACTTGCGGTCGATCTGCGGATCCGAGGCCACCAGACGCCCGTTGCGGGCAATCCGCAATCCCTGCCCATATTGCAGCATGCGCTGCGCCTGCGGCGTCACTTCCACCACGCAACCGTTGGCATCGAGGCTGATCCAGCCGAACGCCAGACGGCGCATCATGTCATCGGCGATGCTGGACCGCATCCTTTCCCGTTCCAGCGCGATATGGCTGCGCAAGGCGATGCGGAAATGCGTCGCCAGGCGGCTGAGCAGCGCCGAATCCGCCGCCGAAAAATCGCTCCGGTCGCGCGAGACGCTGAGCCAGGTGCTGACTCCGCTCGGTTCCGAGACCCGCACCAGCCGCATGAACCGAATCCCGCTGGGCGCCAGGACATCGCGGCGGAATGTCTCGTGCACCGGATCGCCATCGATAAACAGTTCAGGCAGCGAATAGACCCGTCCTTCGCGCATCTGGAAGCCGAGGAAGGGATCGTTCTTATACAATTCCTCGCGGTAGAGCTGATTGAGCGCAGGCGGCGCGCGCGTGCCGGAAAACAGTTCCACCGGGCTGTTGGGTGGGCGATCCGGCGGGCGGAAGATGATCCCGGCAAAGCGCGCGCCCAGCCGCGCGCGCAGCCGGTCGAGAAACGTCTGCCACAAGGGCTGGTCGAACGACCCCGCATAGAGCGCGGTCAGCAGATCGTCTTCGTCGCGGGCGGTGAGCATGCGGTTTCTGTCCTCTCGATTACATACTCCCATATGGGAGGCTACATGTCGAGAATCACTGTCTAGATCGCAGCCACCGTGTGCCGTACTTTGGAATCACCAGGCGCACTCGTCGGGACAGGAAGAAGGGACCATCACCAGATGACGATGACCCATTTGCAACGGCTTGAAGCCGAAAGTATCCATATCATGCGCGAAGTCGTGGCCGAGGTGGAAAACCCGGTCATGCTTTATTCGGTGGGCAAGGATTCGGCTGTGATGCTGCACCTTGCGAAGAAGGCGTTCTATCCGGCGCCGCCGCCGTTCCCGCTGCTGCATGTCGACACGACCTGGAAATTCCAGGACATGTACAAGCTGCGCGACAAGGCGGCGAGGGACGCAGGCATGGAACTGCTCGTCTATCAGAACCCCGAAGCGCTCGAAAAGGGCATCAACCCGTTTGACCACGGGGCGCTCCACACCGACATGTGGAAGACCGAAGGCCTCAAGCAGGCGCTCGACAAGTACGGTTTCGACGCGGCTTTCGGCGGCGCGCGCCGTGACGAGGAAAAGAGCCGCGCGAAAGAGCGCATCTTCTCGTTCCGCAACGCCAACCACGGCTGGGACCCCAAGAACCAGCGCCCCGAACTGTGGAAGCTTTATAACGCCCGCAAGAACAAGGGCGAAAGCATCCGCGTGTTCCCGCTGTCCAACTGGACCGAGCTGGACATCTGGCAGTACATCCATCTCGAAGGCATCGAGATCGTGCCGCTCTACTTCTCGGCCAAGCGCCCGACGGTGGAACGCGACGGTCTGTTGCTGATGGTCGATGACGACCGTTTTCCGCTGGCCGAAGGCGAAGTGCCGGTCGAACGTTCGATCCGCTTCCGCACGCTGGGCTGCTACCCGCTGACCGGCGCGGTGGAAAGCGAAGCGGCGACCTTGCCCGAAATCATCCAGGAAATGCTGCTGACGACGACCTCGGAACGGCAGGGCCGCGCCATCGATAAGGACGAAGGCGGCGCAGGCATGGAGAAAAAGAAGCAGGAGGGGTATTTCTGATGGCCACGACGAACACCCAGGAACCGGTTTATCAGACCGACGCGCTGATCGCCGAGGATATCGACAAGTACCTCGAAGTGCACCAGCACAAGACCATGCTGCGCTTCATCACCTGCGGCAGCGTGGATGACGGCAAGTCGACTCTGATCGGCCGCCTGCTCTACGATTCGAAGATGATCTTCGAAGACCAGCTCGCCGCGCTGGAAAGCGACAGCAAGAAGGTCGGCACGCAGGGGCAGCAAATCGATTTCGCCCTGCTGGTCGACGGTCTGGCCGCCGAACGCGAACAGGGCATCACGATCGACGTGGCCTATCGCTTCTTCGCCACCGAAAAGCGCAAGTTCATCGTCGCGGATTGCCCCGGCCATGAACAGTACACCCGCAACATGGTGACGGGCGCTTCCACCGCCGATATGGCCGTGATTCTGACCGATGCGCGCAAGGGCGTGCTGACGCAGACGCGCCGCCACTCGTTCCTGGCCAAGCAGATCGGCATCCGCCACATCGTGCTGGCCGTGAACAAGATGGATCTCGTCGATTACGATCAGTCCACGTTCGAGCGGATCGTGGCCGACTATCGCGATTTCGCGAAGCAGATCGGCATCGAGAAGTTCACCGCGATCCCGATTTCGGGCCTTGCGGGCGACAATATCACCACCCGCAGCGACAACACCGCGTGGTACGAAGGGCCGGTGCTGCTCGAACATCTCGAAACGGTCGATCTCGGCCTTGATGAAGGCGCTTCCGGGCCGTTCCGTCTGCCGGTGCAGTGGGTCAACCGTCCGAATCTCGATTTCCGCGGCTTTGCCGGGCAGATCGCATCGGGCACGGTCAAGCCGGGCGACGCGATCCGCGTGATCCCTTCGGGCAAGACAAGCACGATTTCGCGCATCGTCACGTTCGACGGCGATCTCGACGAAGCGGCGGCGGGCCAGTCCATCACCGTGACGTTCGCCGATGAAATCGACTGTTCGCGCGGCGACGTGATCTGCGCGGCGGACGATCCGGCCGAAGCCGCCGACCAGTTCGAAGCGACCATCGTGTGGATGGCGGACGAGGAAATGCTCCCCGGCCGCAACTACATCATGAAGATCGGCACGCAGACCGTGTCGGCCGCGGTGCAGCATCCGAAGTACCGCATCGACGTGAACACGATGGAGCATCTGGCGGCCAAGACGCTGGGGCTCAACGACATCGGCGTGTGCGAATTCAGCACCGACAAGCGCGTGGTCTTCGCCCCCTATGCCGAAAGCAAGGACATGGGCGGCTTCATCCTGATCGACCGGATGACCAATGCCACGGTGGCTGCGGGCACGATCCACTTCGCGCTGCGCCGGGCACAGAACGTGCACTGGCAGTCGATCGATGTCAGCCGCGAATCGCATGCCGCGATCAAGCACCAGCGTCCGCGCGTGCTGTGGTTCACCGGCCTGTCGGGTTCGGGCAAGTCGACCATCGCCAACCTTGTCGAACAGAAACTGCATGCCATGGGCAAGCACACTTTCATCCTCGATGGGGACAACATCCGCCACGGGCTCAACAAGGATCTGGGCTTCACCGATGCCGACCGGGTGGAAAACATCCGCCGTATCGGCGAAGTGGCCCGGTTGATGACCGATGCCGGGTTGATCGTGCTGACTTCGTTCATCTCGCCCTTCCGCGCCGAACGCCAGCTGGCGCGCAGCATGATGGCCGAAGGTGAATTCGTGGAAATCCACGTCAACACCCCGCTCGAAGTGGCCGAAAGCCGCGACGTGAAGGGCCTCTACAAGAAGGCGCGTGCGGGTGAACTGAAGAACTTCACCGGTATCGACAGTCCCTACGAGCCGCCTGAAAACCCGGAAATCACCGTCGACACGACCACGATGACCGCCGAAGAGGCCGCTGAACTGATCGTCGAGCAGGTGCTGTCATGAGCGGCAGCACCAGCGAGATCGTGAAGGACGACGCCGATCTTGCCGCCCGTCTGGCCGATGCAGCAGGAAAGATTCTGCTGCAGGTCCGGGCGAGCGGTCTGATCGGGGGCAAGGCGCTGGGCAAGGCGGGCGATGTCACCGCCAACCAGTTCCTCATCAACGCGCTGCGCGAGCAACGCGCGGATGACGGCCTGCTGTCGGAAGAAAGCAAGGACACCGAAGAACGCCTTTCCAAATCGCGCGTGTGGATCATCGATCCGGTCGATGGCACGCGTGAATATGGTGAGGAACGCACCGACTGGGCGGTGCATATCGCCCTGACGGTGGACGGTGCGCCGGCCATCGGCGCGGTGGCGCTGCCCGGGCTCGACCTGGTGCTGCGCTCGGACCAGCCCGCACCGCTGCCCGCCGCTGGGGAGCCGCTGCGCATGGTTGTCAGCCGCACCCGCCCGGCGGCGGAAGCGGTGGCCGTGGCGGAAGCGATCGGCGCCGAACTGGTGCCGATGGGTTCCGCAGGTGCGAAGGCGATGGCGGTGATTCGCGGCGAAGCGGATATCTATCTCCATTCCGGCGGCCAGTTCGAATGGGATAGCTGCGCACCGGTGGCCGTGGCGCAGGCTTTTGGCCTGCATTGCTCGCGAATCGACGGTTCTCCGCTGGTTTACAACCAGGCCGACACATATATGCCGGACCTGCTTATCTGCCGGAAAGAACACGCCGAAATGGTGCTGGAAAAGGTCAAGGCCGCCGCACAGGCGGCCTGAGCAGGGGCAAGATTTCGCAACTGCAAAAAGGTATGTCGTAAAGACTGGAAATTGCGGCCGGGCGCTCCTAGGACACCGCCAAGCAAATGGCGGACAACGGATCGCCTGGTCGCAACTTTCCTAACGGAGGACATACCGTGCCCCTCAAACCCATTTACCTGGTCTCCGGCGTTCGCACCGCCATCGGCGATTTCGGCGGCGGGCTGAAGAGCTTCAAGCCGGACCAGCTTGCCACGGCAGTGCTCGGCGAAGCCATCGCCCGCGCTGGAGTCACGCCCGAGGACATCGGCCATGTCGTGATCGGTCAGGTGATCCAAAGCGAGCCCCGCGACGCGTATCTCGCCCGCGTTTCGGCGGTCAACGCCGGCATTCCCGTCGCCACCCCCGCTCTCACTATCAACCGCCTGTGCGGTTCGGCCCTCGAAGCGATCATTCTGGCGGCCCGCATCGTTGACGACGGTGAAGCCGATATCGCGGCAGCCGGCGGCACCGAAAGCATGAGCAACGCCCCCCATGTGCTCAAAAGCGCGCGCTGGGGCAACAAGATGGGTGATATGGTGATGATCGACGCCATGCTGGCGTCGCTGCAGGACCCGTTCGGCAACGGCCACATGGGCATCACCGCCGAAAACGTGGCCGAACGCTATAACATCGGCCGTGAAGAACAGGATGCGCTGGCAGTCGAAAGCCACAAGCGCGCCGCCCACGCCATTGCCGAAGGCCGCTTCAAGAGCCAGATTCTCCCGCTCGAAATCAAGACCCGCAAGGGCACCGTGATGTTCGACACCGACGAACACGTTCGCGGCGATGCCACGGTCGAACAGATGGGCGCGTTGAAAGCCGCGTTCAAGAAAGACGGCACGGTGACTGCGGGCAACGCCTCGGGCATCAACGATGCCGCCGCCGCCGTGATCGTGGCTTCGGAAGAAGCGGTCAAGGCCAAGGGCCTGAAGCCGATGGCCAAGATCATTTCCTGGGGTCATGCGGGCGTCGCACCGGAAGTGATGGGCCTCGGTCCGATCCACGCCGTGCCGATTGCGCTGGAGCGTGCCGGCCTGACCATCGATGATATCGATGTGATCGAATCCAACGAAGCGTTCGCCGTGCAGGCCTGCGCGGTCGCGAAAGACCTCAAGTTCCCGCCGGAGAAGGTCAATCCTAACGGCAGCGGTATCTCGCTGGGCCACGCGGTCGGCGCCACCGGGTCGGTCATCACCGTGAAGACGATGTACGAACTGGAACGGATCGGCGGCCGGTATGGTCTGATCACGATGTGCATCGGCGGTGGCCAGGGCATCGCCATGGTGATCGAACGCTGCGCCTGATCACCCGATCGATTGCATGAAAGGGGCGGTTGCTACCGGGCAGCCGCCCCTTTTCGTATGAGGCAGGCAGAATCGGCGAGAATGACCGACGGCCCGGCATAGACCGCGCATGCCACAGCATAACGGCGCACCAGGGAAGCGCGAGACGCCACGGCGGCCTGCGCCTGCGCGGCCGCCGCGGGCACGACCCGGGCATAATCGCGCGGCAGCGCCCCCACCGTGACAAAGGCACGGTCGACGGCGATATGCGTGATCCCCCAGCGGCGGACATAGGCCGTCAACACAGCGGGATCGTCGCTGGCGATCATGGTCAAGGAGGCCTGCAACCGCCCTTCGATCCGGCCGAAATAACCCTTGTGATAGGGGATTGCGTGTTCTGGCGTGGCGATCACGGATCGCCCGGCAAGCGCGGGCAGGCTGTCGAGTTGATCGCTGACACCGCCGATACGGACCCCCTCCGGCAATCCGGCGACGAATACGATCGCGCCCGGATCGGCCGGTTTTGCCACTCTGCCCGCTTTGACCATGCCAGCCCCGGCAAACAACGCCAGCGTCAGCAGTGCCATGATCGCGGCCGCGCGGCATGCCCTGCCTTTGGCCACCGCCAGCACGCAGGCCATTCCCAGAAAATGCCCCAGCGCCAGCGGCATGGTGATTTCGAGCAGCCGCTGGCTGTAACGGCCGGGCAGATGCAGCTGGAATGCGACCAGCGCGGCAATCGTGTAACAGACTAGTGCCGAGCCCAGCGCCAGCGCATAGATCGGCGTTGGGTTCCACCGCGCGAGGCCGGGCTTGCGCCCCATCCGCCACCACAGCGCGAACATCGCCAGCGCGGGCAGGATCAACAGCGCATAGAGCAGCCAGGTGCGCGGATCGGCCGCGCCCGTGCAGCGAAATAGCAGCGGTGCAAAACCCATGCGGCGGGAACACAACCAGCCCACATGCCCGCTGCCATCGACAATCGTGCTGCGCCCGGTGGGCAAAGCCATGCCCGGCATCGTCAGCGCGTCCGCAAGATCGATTGTCGGGCCGAATGTACCCGTTTTCGCCGCGAAAGGCAGCGCCAACAGCACCAGCCCGGCAAAGCACGCGGCCAGCAGCAGCACCGTCCGCCATGACCAGTCGAAGAAGCGCGGCGGCAGGCGCAGCTTGCTGAGCCCGAGCATGCCGAAAGCCGAAACGGCAGGCGCGGGATAGACCGCCCCCAGCACGGCAATGCCCGCCACCATCGGCGCAGCGCGCTGGCGCGCAAGGCCATAGAGGAACAGCAGCACCAGTGGCGCGGAAAACACGCGCGGCGTGCCCGACATCAGATTGTCCGCCCGCGCCAGCATCAACAGCACCGCCGATGCCGCGACGAACGCCGCCAGCGGATGCCGGGTCAGCGCCAGCGCGACTTTCCACGCCAGCACGGCCGTGATCCCGAGCACGAGCAGCGGCAGAATCTTCACCGCCATGACCGGGCCCACGCCCAGCAAGGCAAAGCCCCGCAGCAGCCACTGGAACGGCAGCGGTGTGACCGATTGCCAATAGTCCGCCAACAGATCGCCCGGCAAGGCGGCTGGATCGGCAAGGCGCGCGGTCCAGCTCAGGAACTGGCGGGCATCGTCATCGATCAGCCAGTGGGCGCCGGGCAGAAAAAAGCCGAAGCGCCAGAGGAAATTCAGCGCCAGCACCCCCACCAACGCCGCATAGAGCCACCGCCAATGCCGCCCATCGGGCGCGGCGAAAGCGACGGCCACGCGCGCGATCATGGTGCGGGTGCGCCGGGCACAGCATCCGGCCGGGGCTTGTCACGCTGCCAGTAATCGCCGAGAAACGGCAGGCCCGCCAGCGCAGGAATGATATAGCGCGAAGTGGCCAGCACGCCGAGCACCGCCGCCGCCCCTTGCCCCAGCGCCGGGCCATAGAGCCCCACGATCGCCGCATCGCGCGTCCCCATGCCCGCCGCGGTCAGGGGCACCAGTCCGGCGAGGATGGCAAGCGTGGCGAACGCCATGTTGTCGAGCAGAGGCATGGCGGGGCCGAGTGCGCGGGCGAACAGCCAGAACTGGAACAGATGCCCGCCCCACAGCAGAAACGACATGGCGACGATCCCGCCGGCCCGGCGCCCACCCCAGAACCATTCCACCGTGCGGGTCCATTCGTTCTGAAAAGCGGCAATGCGCCGGGCCAGCCGGGCCGGGGCCCAGCGCGCGAGCAGGCGCAGCAATGTGGCCGTCAGCGGCACAGGGGCAAGCAGCAGCGCCAGCAGCAGGAACAGCCCGCCAATGGCGGCGGCGGCCAGCCAGTACGCCGCATCGCGCCCACCGACCCAGAGCAGCGCGGGCACACCCCAAGCAAGGAGCGAGGCCATATCCAGCATCTTTTCGAACACCACCAGCGACAACGCCCGTTCACCCGCGAAGCGGTGACGATAGACCAGCACCCAGGCTTTCGCGACATCGCCCATTTTCGACGGCAGCGCGAGATTGAGCGTGGAAGCGGCCAGGATCAGCCTGGTCGCTTCGCCCATGCCCAGATCGGCCCGCGCCAACAGGCGGAACCGCCATGCGGTGACCAGCGTCAACGGCACGACCATGGCAAGGCCGATACCCAGCCACAGCGGATCGGCCCCGCGCATCGCCGCCCAGATCGCGGCGGGATCGACCGCGCGCCACAGCAGCGCCAGCACCAGCAAGCTGACCGCAAGGCCGATCAGCTTCTTCCAGCGTTTCATTGCCCGCCCCCGAACCGCCGCTCGACAATCAGCGGCGCGCCGTCCGGCAAAGCGGCGAGCGCATCGGTGCAATCGTGCCACGGCTGCGCCTGATCGGGCGCCCAGACGCGCGCCATGATCGTGGTGGTGGAGGTCTGGAAACCGGAGATGCCCGCGCGCGCGATCCCTTGCCAGCCCCGGTCGGGGCGCACTTCATCGCGCACCGCCCAACCGTCCGGCACGCGCGTGAAGATGCGGCGGAACGTGAACGGCGCATCCTTGCGCCCTGTCACCAGCACCGCCTGCAACATACGGCGCACGAGATCGGGGAAGAACCGCCCAAATCCGAGCATCAACACACGCAGAATCACCGATTTGGCGGGTGTCAGCCGCGCCGACTTGGCCCAGGCCATGCGCCCTTCGATCACCAGCGTGTCAGGCCCTTCCTCGGCCAGCACGCTGCCTTCGAGATGCGTCACCGCCACTTTGCCGGTGTCGGTTGCCAATGTCGGCCCGGTGTCCGAGTGGATCAACGCTCGGTCGCCGAACAATTTGAACGCCCCGCCGCGCGACGTGCCGAGAAACAGGTGGCTGCCCGGCGCATGATCGGCAAGCAGCCGCGCCGAGGGGAAATGGATGCGCCCCTGCGGAAGGGGTTGCGGCGCCGGGCGCATATGCTGCCATTCGGCCCAGCTCGTCATCCAGCTCCACACATGGTGGCCGACGATGTGATCGTCGGCATAGCAGGGATGCCGATCATGCTGGAGCATGGTCAGCGCGCGGTCGTTGATGCGCAGCGCCGCCTCGTTCCAGGCCCCGGCTATTTCGAACCCGTGGGGAAAGAAATTGCGTGTGCCGCGACTGGTGTATTCGCCCCCCGCGCTGCCATCGGGATGCACGAAGTGATCGATGAAAGCGATGGCCCGGGCGCAGGGTTCGCGCAGGCCCAGATCGGGCCGCAGCCGGTCGGTTTCCGCCATGAGACCGATCGTCAGGGAGAGATAGCCCGGGTCCGCCCCGCCGTATTCGTCGAACCAGCCTTCGGCATCCTGCCAGCTTTTCAGCCGCGCGGCGCGTTCGGCCAGCGGGCGATCCCATTCCGCCGCCCCTGTCAGCGCGCGCAGGCGGGCCAGGCAGTTGACGATCAGCGCCTCGTGATTGGACAGCCGCCCGCTTTCCTTGTGATGCGCCAGCCAGCGCCCGCGCAGGCGCAGGAAAGCGGCAATCTCCGGATCGCCAGCGCAATCGAGCAGGTCCGCCGCGCGCAAGGCGGCATAAAGCGAGAAAGCCGCCGCGCCCGCCGCCCGTTCGAAAGGATAGTAATCGTCGCACGATCCATCGGCATGGGCGGAACGCGCGGCGAAGCGGATTCCCGCGATGGCCCATTCGCGCAGCGCCGGATCGCCGAACCAGCGGTTGCCCGGCATGTCCAGCGCCCAGGCGAGCGCCAGCGGCAGAACGAATTCCTGGCTCATCCCGCAGGGGAAATCCATCATCCGGTAATGCCAGTAGGCGCGGTCGAAACAGCCGTATGTGGGGCTGACCGGCGTGCGATCCTGCAAGGTGAGAATCTTCGGGATTTCGGCCAGCGCCCGCAGCGCCAGCGCATCACGGGGCATGAGCGGCGCGGCAGCCGGATCAGTCATGAACGGGCAGCTTTTCCATCGGATGGGCATCCGCATCGGCACGGCGGAGAGTATACTGGATATTTTCAAGCAAGCGCCGGTTGATCCCCAGCAATTCGCCCAGCAATCCGCCGATCCACATGATCGCCACGATCAGCAGCAGAATCGCCGCCGCGACCAGGCTGGGCAGGTGGACCCGCCCATCGGGCACCACATAAGTCAGCCAGGTCCAGCGCCCGATCAACAGCAGGCCGAGCAGGAGCGGCGCAAGCGACAGCCAGAAGAAGGCCTTGAACGGCTTGTAAACGAAATAGGTGCGCAGGATCGAACCCATCGAACGGCGCACATAATCGGGTATCGATTTCACCAGCCGGGATGGGCGGGTTTCCCCGGTCACGCGGATCGGCACCGATACGATACGGATATTCGACAGGCCCGCCTGAATGATCGATTCCAGCGTATAGGTGTAACTGTCGAAAATATTGATCCGCATCGCCGCTTCACGGGTCAACGCACGGAAACCGCTGGGCGCATCGTTGATCGGCGTCGTCGAAACGCGCTTCACCACTCCGCTGCCCAGTTTTTGCAGCAGGCGCTTGGTAGGCGAAAAATGCGCGATCGTGGCAATCGGACGGTCGCCCACCACGAATTGCGCCCGCCGGTCGAGAATCGGTTGAATCAGGTCGGGGATACAACTTGCGTCGTACTGATTGTCGGCATCGGTGTTGACGATGATATCCGCGCCTTCGGCCACGGCCCGGGCCAGCCCGGCCATGAACCCATGGGCCAGCCCCATGTTCACCGGAAGATCGACGATATGATCGACCCCGCAGGCCCGCGCGACCTCCACTGTCCGGTCGCTGCTGCCATCGTTGATAATCAACCATTCGACCGTATCGATCCCGGGCAGGCTGCGCGGCAATTGCGCCAGCGCCTCGGGCAGGGCCTTCTCTTCATTGTAGCACGGAATCTGGATGATAAGCTTCAAAACGTGCCTCGGAATATTGCTTCGCCGCGAAATAACCCGTTCTCCCGGCACAGACAACCGAGCGGAATGGTCCCAGGCGATGGGCGGCACGGATAGACCCGGCGATCCTTGCTGGGCGCTGAACGCCGCGCATGCCGCACCGCTTCGCTTGTCATGCCCCTGTCATGCCTGCATGACAGGGCAGACAGGATATGCAGGCCCACGATACGATGATGCACGATGCGCCCTTGCCGCCCTTTTCCACCAGCCGCCGGGCCATGCTCACGGGCACCGGTGCCGCATTCGCCGCACTGATCGCTGCCAGCCGGGCCGGGCAGGCGCTGGCGCAAGGGCACCATGGCATCCCGCTCTATGGCCCCTTGCGCAAAGACCCGCAGGCACTGCTCGATCTGCCCGAAGGGTTCACATACCGGGTGATCTCGCGCATGGGCGATGCGATGGACGATGGCGGCACGGTGCCCGACCGGGCCGATGGCATGGGCTGCTTCGCGCTGCCGCGCGGCAGGATCGCGCTGGTACGCAATCATGAACTCAAGCCCGGCGATCACGCAGGCGGCAATCTGCAGGCCGGCTATGACCGGCATCTGGCGGGCGCTGTCCTGCCGGGCGGGACGACCACGCTGGTGCTCGATCCCGCAACGCTGACTGTCGAGCGCCAGTTCCGCTCGCTCGCCGGGACGATCCGCAATTGCGCGGGCGGCATCACCCCCTGGGGAAGCTGGCTCACCTGTGAGGAGGATGTGAGCCGTGCGGGCGACAAGGCGGGGCAGGATCACGGCTGGATTTTCGAAGTGCCCGCGAACGCCGCCGCACAGGTGGAGGCTGTGCCGTTGAAAGCGATGGGGCGGTTCAATCACGAGGCGGCGGCGGTCGATCCCGCCACCGGCCATGTCTATCTGACCGAGGATCGCGACGATGGGCTGCTGTACCGCTTCATCCCGAAAGTTCCGGGCAAGCTGTCCGAAGGCGGGCAGCTGCAGGCGCTGGCGTTGCTGCCCAACGCGGCCGCCGACAGCCGCAACTGGCAGGGTGTGACCATGCAGCCGCATAGCTGGCATTCGGTTCGCTGGATCGATTGCGACGATCCCGAAAGCCCGAACGACGATCTGCGCCAGCGCGGCGCGGCGCTGGGCGCATTGCCGTTCGCGCGGGGCGAAGGCATCCACATGGGCAATGGCGAGCTGTATTTCTGCTGCACTTCCGGCGGCGCGGCGCGCTACGGTCAGGTGTTCCGCTTGGCTTTGGGTGAAAGCGGGGACCGGCTGCAACTGTTCTTCGAATCGCGCGGGCCGGAAGAATTCAGCTATGGCGACAATCTCACCGTGGCCCCCAATGGCCACCTGATCGTCTGCGAGGATCAGTACGCCGAAGTGGTGGACAACTATCTGCGCGGGATCACGCCGCAGGGCATAGCCTATCCGCTCGCCCGTCTGCGCCGCCAGACGGAACTGGCCGGCGCCTGCTTTTCGCCCGATGGGCGGACCCTGTTCGTCAACGCCTACAGCCCGACGATGACTCTGGCGATCACCGGCCCCTGGGCCGCCTGACAACACATGCCAATACTGGCTTTCCGCGCTCCGCGGCATCCACGCCTGCGGCCTTGCCCTATCCTATCTGAATAAAAACATTGCATTCACAATCTTTTTTGTCATCATGGTGTCGCAAGGCCGAACCTGAGCGCGATAACGCGCGGGGCAATCGCGATGGAGGAGTGGATGAGCGAGGCAAGCGCGCAGACAACGGTCCGGCTGGCGCCGCCACTGGTCAGCGGGGCCGTGCCCGGCACCGGGCATTACGAGGAGTTCTGCCGCAACCCTGCCCCGTTCCTCATGCGCTGCCATGCCGAATGCGGCGAAGTCTCCTCGTTCGATCTCGCAGGGCTGCAAACCACATTGCTGGTGGGGGAGGAAGCGCACGAAGCGGTCTATCGCGCGCCGGATTCGCAGTTGAGCGCGGCGCAGGCCTATCAGTTCATGGTCCCGGTATTCGGCCAAGGAATCCAGTACGGCGCGCCGCCCGTGATCGAACGGCAGCAGCTCAAGATCCAGGCAGCGGGCCTGCGGCATGACCGTATGGTGCTTTACGCCCCGATCGTGGCGCAGGAAGTGCGCGACTGGATCGCCGACTGGCCCGACGAGGGGGAGGAGGATTTCTACGAGAAATTCACCGAACTGACGCTCAAGACCTCCACCCATTGCCTGATGGGGGCCGATTTTCGAGCCAATATGAGCGACGAGTTTCGCGGGCTTTATCATGATCTCGAAATGGCCGTGGACCCGGAAGGGCTGGCCGATCCCGACCAGCACGGGGTGATGGCGGAACGGCGCGATATCGCCCGTGCGCGGCTGGGCGAACTGATCGGCGAACGCGTGGCCCAACGCCGCGCCGCGCTGGCCCGGGGGGAAACGTTCCACGACATGTTCCAGCATTATCTGGACGCCACTTATGCCGATGGCACCCCACTCAGCGATCATGAAATCGCGGGCATGGTCGTCTGGTTCATGTTTGCCGGGCATCACACATCGGGTAACACGTCGAGCTGGATGCTGGTCGAACTGGCCCGCCATCCGGACCTGATGGCCGAAGTCGTCGCCGAACTGGACGGCGTGCTGGGCGACAGCGAGGAAGTGAGTTTCCAGTCGCTGCGCGAAATGCCACTCCTTGAAGCGTTTCTGGAGGAAGTGCTGCGCCTCCATGCCCCGCTCGTCACGCTGACCCGCCGGGTGATGACGGATTTCCACTACAAGGACTATCTGATCCCGGCGGGGGGCAATGTCATGGTCAGCCCCTATGTCGCGCATCGCCAGCCCGAAGCGTTTGCCGATCCGCTGACATTCAATCCCGGGCGGACCTTCCCCGATGGGCCCTTCGCCTACCTGCCGTTCGGCGGGGGGCGGCACAAATGCGTCGGCAATGCCTTCGCCCTGCTGCAAATCCGCACGATCTTTGCCTATCTGCTGCGCAAATTCACGTTCGAACTGAGCGAGCCGCCCGAGTATTATCGTGATATCATGCCGTCGCTGATCCTGCGGCCGAGCGATCCCTGCAGGCTGCGTTTCCGCAGGAGAGCGCGTTGATGGGGCAGGCGATAGAAGGCAGATTCCGCATCGAACTGGATTTCGATCTGTGCCAGGGTCATGGGGTCTGCGCCGCGGAAGCGCCCGATATCTTCGCCGTAGCGGAAAACCGGCTGGGCTATGCCAAAGTCCGCCTGCTCGATCCCGCACCGGGGCCCACGCACCATGCAGCGCTGCGCAACGCGGCCAAATACTGCCCCAACCGCGTCATCCGCATCGTGATGCTTGAGGATTGACCGCAGGGCGTTAACAGCGGCCCCACAATATGCCGGCAACAGCGCCGGCCAAGGGGTAGCAAACATGGAAACGGACGCGCCGCCGCTGGGGCGGCAAGCCCAGAAATCATTGCGCACGCGCGAAAAGCTGATTCAGTCGACCATATCGCTGATTCGGCGTGGCGGGCTGGCCGCCGCCAGCGCCAAGCGCATCGCCAGCGGCGCGGGAATGACCTGGGGCGCCGCCCAGCACCATTTCGGATCGAAGGAACAGATTCTCGAAGCGATCGTCGCCCGTTCGCACGAAAGCTTCGTCAGCCGTTTCGCCGATATGGGCAGCGCGCAGCCCTTCGCCGAACGGATCGATCTGTTCGTGGCCCGGATGTGGGAGCATTATCGCAGCGAAGTCTATCTCGCGACGATCGAGATCATCATGGCAGAACGCGATCCGGAGCAGGAAGACCTGCCGCTGACCCCATTCGACTGGCCCAACCAAGACCACCTGGAAATGATGGTCCGCATTTTCGGCGATCAGGCCGTCGCACCGGAAGACCTGTTGGAGGGGCTGATCTTCCTCCACTGCCTGCTCACCGGGCTGGCCATCCAGGAAGTGCTGGAAGGCGACACGCCGCGTCTGGAATCGCATCTCGGCCGCTGCCGCGCAATCGCGGCCGGAATGTTCGGCGGCGGTTGATGCAAAAAGGGCGGCCGATCGGCCGCCCTTTTCCTTTTGGCCGGAGAAACCGGCCCGGCATTCCGTCAGAAGTCGAACTTCACGTCCACGCCATAAGTGCGCGGTTCGGCGAAGACGACCCCGGCAAAGCCGAGTGCGCCGAAATCGATCCCCGAATAGAGGTAATCCCTGTTCGTGATGTTCTTGCCCCACAGCGCCACGGTGGCGCGCGTCGGGCCAAGATCGATATCCGACAGCGCGATGCGCGCATCGAACCGGCCGACCGGACCATCCGACATACCCTGATTGAACGGATTGAACCGATCCAGCGGGTGGAAGTAGATCCGGCTGCGGTAAGTCCAGTCCACGCGGGCCATCAGCTTGCCGACATTGGCGATTTCCGTATCGTACTGGATACCCGCGTTGGCGGTGGTGCTGGCCGAATAGTTGAAGTGCGCTTCGTCGGCGGCGTTGACATCCCGGCCTTCGGCGGGATCATAGACCCAGAAGCTCTTGAACTTGCGGTCCGTGTAACCGAACGATGCGTTCAACGTCAGACCGTCGACCGGGTTCGCCAGGATTTCCGCTTCCACCCCGGTGTACTTCGCCTTGCCCGCGTTGACGGTGATGCTCGATGCACCGTTGCTATCCGCCGTGAACTGGCTGACCTGCATATCCTTGTAGATCGAATGGAACGCGGTCAGGTTCAGGCGCAGGCGGCGGTCAAGCAGTTCGGTCTTGAGGCCGGCTTCGTAAGACGTGATCTTTTCCGGCTTGAAGCTGCCGCCGACCGAGCGCGGGTTGAAGCCACCCGATTTGTACCCGGTGGCGACGCGCACGTAGCCGAGGATATCGTCGGTGAACTTGTAATCGACGCTGGCCGCCCAGTTGAACTGCCTGAAGGTTTCACGCAGATCGCGCACGGCAACCCCGGCCGTCTGGTCGAGATGCTTGCGATCTTCGGTATAGCGCATACCCCCCGTCAGGCTGAGGCGGTCGGTCGCACGATAAGTGACCTGGCCGAAAGCCGCGACCGATTCCGAACTGTGGCGATAAGCCAGATTCGAAGCCAGCGGGATTGCCGCATAGTCGGTGCTGAGGCCATTGCCGAGCGGAACCGGAGCAGGTGTCGGCACAATGATCGAAAACTGCTGCGGATTGTTTTCGCGGACCTTTTCCTTGAAATAGAAACCGCCCAGAACGAAATCAACGTTGTCGCCGATCTTGCCGATCAGGTTCAGTTCCTGCGAGAACTGCTTCTGCGAACGCCTGTTCTGCGCGCTGAACAGCGTGATTTCCTTAACGCCCGTGGTCTGGAAGTCCGGCTTCGGCGCAAGGTAAGCCGGGCTGATCGTCATGCCCAGAAGACCGTCGTTACCGTCGAGATCGGTATTGCCGACCGTGTTCTTCCACTTGCGCAGGCCGGTGAGCGAACGCAGCGTGAGAGTGTCGGTCAGATCGGCTTCCACAGTCAGCGTGTGGCCGCGCACCTTGTCAGTCAAACGCCCCTGATCGAGGTTCAGATTCTTGATCCGATCACGCGAATATTCCAGCGGGCTGCCGCCCAGCGCCTGCGAATTCGCGAAATAGGCCGCGATATCGGGGCGCACGAACGCGAGCTGGAACGGCACCGCATAGCTCTTGGTGTCGTTGTAATCGAACGCGTAATCGACCCGCACCGGGCCGCCGTTGTCGAACCGCGCCGCGATGCGGAAAGCATCGGTGTTGTAAGCGCCCGGATCGCGCTTGTCGGGCTGGTTGATATCGTTCGCATAGCCATCGCGCTGCTTGTGCGCGTAGGACAGCTTGAACATCAGGCCCGAATTGCCGATTTCACCGGTATCGATGCTGGTGCGCGACACCATGTAATCGAGATTGCCGTAGCTGAAAGTCTGCGAGCCCTTGAATTCCTTGGCAGGCTTCGCCGAAATGAAATTGACCGCGCCGCCCGTGGTGTTGCGGCCATAAAGCGTGCCTTGCGGCCCGCGCAGCACTTCCACGCGTTCCAGATCGACCAGATCGAACACCGCGCCAGCCGTGCGGCCGATCACCACGCCATCGACATAGATGCCGACCGGCGAATCCGCCGTCAGCACCGGATCGGATTCACCGATGCCGCGGATCTGCACGGTGATGTTGGTGGTCGACGAAGGCGTGATGCTGGTCGTCAGGTTCGGTGCGGCGGCGCTGATATCGGCGACATCGGAAATGCCGCGCGCTTCCAGTGTTTCCGCCGTCATGGCGCTGACCGCCAGCGGTGTCTTCTGGAGGTTTTCGGCGCGCTTCTGTGCGGTGACGACGATTTCCTGCAGGCCGCCGGTCGGCTGCGCCGCTTCGGCCCCATCCTGTGCAACGGCGGTGCCGCTCCACATGATCGCTGCCATCGATGCTCCGGCAAGAGCGCCGTACTTCAAAACAATCTTCACTTAAACTTCCCCTGAACCAAATTGCCGTTTTCTAATCGGCAGAACAAATTGCGTTCGCTTGCACGTTGATTTCAACTTATCGGGTCACTTCAATTTTATTTATTTTGCCGTTAAATTCAGTGCCTTCGGGCATGTTCACGACGGGGGCGCCGGTATCACGTCCGATGTCGAATGTCTCTCCCAAACCAGCCACGATATACGCGGTTCGTCCGATTTTGCCGCTGGCGATCTGCTGTCCGTCGAGCATGATCGCCATCGTGCCACCCTTGCCCGGCGCGCCGTCCAGGACGTACCGGTATGTCAGCTTGTGCGGGCCCGCCGGGAGCGGCTGATCGGCCTGCACGCGGAACTGGTCTTCCGGCTTTTGCGAAGCGTTGTGCTGCACGAACGGGCGCCCCTGATCGAAGCCGAAGCTCCAGCCGCCGAACTGGCTGCCGGTCGCGACCAGCACGCCCCGCCCGCCGCCTTCGGGCACGGCGATATCCGCGTTCAGCGAAAACGACATGAAATTGATCGGCGGCGCCTTGCTTTGCACCACGCTGATGCCCGGCCCCCAGTAAACGTAGCGGGGCAGCAGCGAAATCTGCTTGCCCATTGCGCGGGCCGCGCCTTGCCGATCATCCAGCGGATAGACGTTGTTGGCTTTCGCTTCCTCGTCCCAAGCGGCCTGCATGGCGGCGAGCCGCGCCGGTTCCGCCTTGGCCAGATCGCGTGACTGGCTGAAATCGGTGTTGAGATTGTACAGTTCCCACTTGTAATCGGTGGGCAGGATGCCCTTCGCCCCGTTGTCCTGCCACGGGAGGCGGGCGGGCGTGGTGCTGGCCATCCAGCCGTTATCGTAAAGCGCCCGGTTGCCGAGCAATTCGAAGTATTGCCGAACGTGACGCTCGGGCGCCTTGGCGGAATCGAAACTGTAAACCAGGCTGACGCCATCGATCCGCTGCTGTGTCACCCCATCGACCACAGCGGGTGCGGCCACGCCGACCGCTTCGAGAATGGTGGGCATGATATCGTTCACATGGCCGAACTGGGTGCGGATGCCGCCCTTGTCCTTGATGCGGGCGGGCCAGGAAACGACCATCCCGTTGCGCGTGCCGCCAAGGTGCGAGCCGACCTGCTTGGTCCACTGGAAGGGAGCATTGGTCGCCCACGACCAGCCGACAGGAAAGAGCTGATAGCTGTCTGGCGTGCCCATTTTCGGTATCTGGCCAGCCAGCCATGCGGAATCTTCCTGCATGCCGTTTGCCAGGTGGCCCAGTTCGTTCATCGTGCCGGTCAGCGCCCCTTCCGGGCTGCCGCCGTTATCCCCTTCTATGAAGATGACCAGCGTGTTGTCCAACTGGCCCATGCGCTGCAATTCATCCAGCACAGTGCCGATCTGGTCATCCTGATAAGCCAGCATCGCCGCGAAGACTTCCATCATCCGCGCATAAGTGCGGCGCTGTTCGTCGGTCAGGCTGGACCATGCGGGAATGGCATCGGGACGCGGTGTCAGCACCGTATTCTTCGGCACGATCCCGGCCCGCTTCTGACGGGCAAGGCTTTCTTCGCGCAGCTTGTCCCAGCCCTGATCGAACTTGCCCTTGAAACGGGCGATCCATTCGGCCGGAGCCTGATGCGGCGCATGGGCGCTGCCGGGCGCGAGATAGGCAAGGAACGGCTTGTCGGGTGCGGCCGCTTTCTGGCCATGGACCCAGCGGATCAGATCCTGCGCCAGATAGTGATCGAGCGTGGTGTCCATCTTGGGCGGATCGACCAGATTGGTGCCGCGATAGAGGCGCGGGTTCCACTGATTGCTGTCGCCGCCCATGAAACCATAGAAATATTCGAAACCGAGCCCGGTGGGCCAGAGATCGAACGGGCCGCTGTTGGGATCGTCCTGTCCTTGGGGCGTGTTGTGATGCTTGCCGAAAAAGGCGGTGTTGTAGCCGTTGCTTTTCAACACGTCCGCGACCGTCGCGGCGGAAGGCGGGATCACCCCGTCATAACCCGGAAAACCGCTGGCGGTGTCCAGCACAATGCCGGTGCCCACCGCATGATGATTGCGCCCCGTCAACAGCGAAGCACGCGTAGGCGAACACATGGCGGTGGTGTGGAAACGGGTGTAGCGCAGGCCGTTGGCCGCCAGCCGATCCAGCGCGGGCGTCGGCACCGGGCCGCCGAAGGTGCTCGAAGCGGCAAAGCCCACATCGTCCGTCAGGACCAGCAGGATATTGGGCGCATTGGCGGGCGCTTTGACCGGCTCGGGATAAGCGGGTGTCGAATCCTTGTATGTCTTGCCGATCTTGCCCGCAAACGGCCGCTGGGAGGCCAACGGGGCGCTGCTTTCCGCCTGCGCCGGTGCGGGGTCGGCAGCCGTAACCGCCGTGGACGACAGCAGCGCAGCGCACAGCGCGCCGCCCCACACAAAACCGTGCCTCATGCAAAAACTCCCTCCTGAACTGCCTGTACTATACGGTATAGTTCAGGCAGTTGCAAGCGGGCCACGCTTGCGTCACAAGCAACGGATATGGCCGCACGATCAGCCCAACCTCTGCCCGAAACCCCATCTGGCGTACGCGATCGCCTGCTGCGCGCGGCACAGGCGCAGATTCTGGCCGCCGGCTTCTTCGAAGCCAACATGGAACAGATTGCCCGCCGCGCCGGAACCAGCAAACAGACGATCTACGCCAACTTCCAGTCAAAGGAGGATCTGTTTCGCGAAGTGCTGCGCATGACCATGGCCGAGGCGGGGCAAGCGGGCGAGCCCGATATCGCCAGCCTTGGTTTTGCGGAAGCGGTCAGGGCCTATGTCCTGTGGATCGAAAAAAGCGCGCTGAACCCGGAAAATCTCGAACTCTACCGCGCCAATATCGCGGCAGCGGCGGCATTTCCGGCCCTGGCGGCGGAGCTGCACCATCTGCGACAAACGGCCTCGCACATGGGGCACAGGTTGCTGACCCACCCGGGCAGAGCACACCTTCCCGCCATCCCGCCGGAGCGCCTGTCCAGTTGGCTGGGCGTGCTGGCGATGGCCGGGCCCCGCGCGCTGCTCGGTTTTACGCCCACGCCGGACGAGCGGCGAGCCCGCCAGCAGGCGATCGTGCAGCTGTGCACCGGCGGCTGGCGCATGCCGGTGGAACCGTGCCCCACTGCTCTGCCCCTTATAGAACCGGCAGCCCATGTCCCGAGACAGATCGAGCCCGGCAGCCGCTTGTCCCCCGAACGCTGGACTCACCTTCTGCGCATCGCCCTGCGTGGTTTTGCCCAGACGGGGCTGCGTCACACCAGCGTGGAAGAGATCGGCGCCGTGGCGCAAATCTCGAAAATGACGATCTACAAGCGCTTTGGGAACAAGCAGGGCCTGTTCGCCGCGGCAATAGATCAGGCGGTGGACGATCTTCTAGCGGTGCGCGAACCGCTGACTTTCGACGGCAATATCCGCAGTGCGCTGGAAACCGTGGCCCGGCAGCAGGACCATTGGGTTCAGCGGCCCGAATACAGCGCTTTGCTGTGTCTGATGATCACCCAGGCCCCGGCGCATGAGGCAATGATCCAGCGCGCATGGAGCCGCCTGACCGCGCCCACGCTCAACGAGCTGTCCACCCGGTTGCGCCAATGGCAGGCCGAAGGCGCGGTGCATCTGGTGGACCCGGTGATCGCCGCCGAGCAGTTCCTCCTGCTTGCCGCGCGGGGCAATCGCCGCCTCACCGCCACACTCCCCTGGGAGGAAGACGAAGTCCGCCGCCACGCCCGGGACGTGGTCTCGCTGTTCTATCATTGAGCGCCGATGCATCCGGGGCATGCCCGCATCAGAACGCCATAATAACGCCCTTGCGCCATAAATGCGGCCACTTTTCGCGGAACGCCCGTTCCGTTCATCTGCGAATGCCGCCATAAGCCATGGCTTCCAATAATCGGCCGGCCCGAAACCGGCCAGGACAAAACATAAGGCGATGAGGAGGACACGCGGCATGGCACAATGGGATCGAAGCTGCGACGTGCTGGTGGTCGGTTCGGGTGCGGGTGGCATGGTGGCCGCCTACACCGCCGCGCGTGAGGGGCTGGATGTCACCCTGATTGAAAGCACGGACAAATATGGCGGCACGTCGGCCTATTCGGGTGGGGGCATGTGGCTGCCCTGCAATGCTGTGCTGCGCCGGGCAGGCGATGACGACACGATGGAAAGCGCCCGCGCCTATTACCATGCCGTGGTGGGCGACCGCACGCCCCGCGCGTTGCAGGATGCCTATCTCGATACCGGCGCCAGGCTGATCGACTATCTCGAACAGGACCCGGGCTTCACTTTCGAAATCCTGCCCTGGCCTGACTATTACGGCAAAGTCCCCCATGCCAGCGCCACCGGCCGCCATATCATCCCTGCCGCCATGCCCACCGAACAGCTCGGCGCACTGATCGACACCCTGCGGCCTGCGCTGGCGGTCGAACGCCGGGGCGAACCGATGCCCGAGGAACTGGTCGGCGGGCAGGCGCTGATCGCCCGCTTCCTGCTGGCGCTGCAGGCCTCGGGCAACGTCGCCATGCACTTGTCGACCGCGCTCGAAAGCCTAGTGCGCGAAGGGCAGAAGGTGACCGGGGCGGTGCTGCGCACTCCCGAAGGGCCGGTCCGCATCGAGGCTCGGCGGGGTATCGTGCTCGCCGCAGGCGGTTTTGAACGCAACGCCCAGATGCGCGCCACCTATCAGGTGCCGGGCACAGTGGCAGGCAGCATGGCCCCGCCGGGCAACACCGGCGGCGCGATCGAGGCCGGGGTCGCCATCGGCGCGGATACCGACCTGATGGATCAGGCATGGTGGTCCCCCGGGCTGCTTCAGCCCGACGGCAGCGCGACGTTCACGCTCGGCTTCCTCGGCGGCATTTTCGTCGATGACAAGGGGCAGCGGTTCATGGACGAATCCGTGGCCTATGACCGGGCGGGGCGCAGAATTATCGAACTGGTTCGGGAAGGCAGCCTGACCTTGCCGTTCTGGTATATCTACGACAATCGCGACGATGGCATGCCACCGATCCTGTGGCCCAATGTGCCGTTCGACGATCCGGCCGCCTATCGCGCCGCCGGGCTCTGGCGCAGCGCGCCCACACTGGCCGAACTGGCGCAGCGGATCGATGTTTCGGCCGAGGCGCTCGAAGCGGCCGTCGCCCGTTTCAACGATCATTGCGAGCGCCAGCAGGACACCGATTTCCAGCGCGGCGACGAACCTTATGAGCGGGTGGTCGTCTATGGCCAGTCCCCGCTGGTGCCTATCACCGATGGCCCGTTCCACGCCGCTGCTTTCGCCCTGTCCGATCTCGGCACCAAGGGCGGCCTGCGCACCGACGAACATGCCCGGGTGCTGGACACCTCGGGCGCGGTGCTCGAAGGGCTCTATGCCGCGGGCAACACGATGGCCGCCGTCAGCGGCGAGGCCTATCCCGGCGGGGGCAATCCCGTGGGATCGAGCATGGTGTTCGGTTTCCTCGCCGCGCAGCATATCGGCGCGAAAGGCTAGGCTGACAGGTGGGGCGGCGGACGGGGCGGCCCCATCCGCGGCACGCGGTCTTGCCGCCCCGCATCGCTGCGGCATAATGCACCGATGCACAGCAACGGGCACCGAGGCGCGCGATGATCTGGGTAAGCGTCACCCGCCTGCGCCTCCGGGCCGCATGGCTCCTGCCGGTCTTCGTGCCGCACGCGCTGCGCGCGGCCGGACAGGCGCGCCGGGCCGATGGCTATCTTGGCGGGGCGCTGCTGCTGGATCGCAAGCGCACTTTCTGGACGATGACCGTGTGGCGCGATGCGGCGGCCATGCGCGGCTATGTCACCGCCGATGCGCATCGCCAGGCCATGCCGCGCCTGCCGCACTGGTGCGATGAAGCGAGCGTAGCGCATTGGGAACAGCCGGACGATGATCTTCCCTCATGGGACCATGCCTGTCAGCGAATGAAAGCCCACGGCCGCCCCAGCGCGGTCCACATGCCCAGCCCCGATCATCAGGACATGGCCTTTCCGCCGCCGCGCACGATCCTGTCCCGGTCTCTCCCTCCCATACGCCAACCGTAACCGGCCTCTCAGCCAGTCAGCCCAGATGACGATCGATCACCGCCAGCGCTCGGGCGCTGGTCTGAGTCACATTGAAGCGCATAAAGCCGCCCGCACTCTGCGCCACGCTGAATGCATTGCCGGGTGCGAGAACCACGCCTTGCGCCAGGCAGCGCCGCGCCAGATCCACCGCATCGCAGCCGGGCGGGAGACGGCACCAGAGATGGAACCCGCCACGCGGCATGATCCACGGCTCGATCCCACGCGGGGCCAGCTTGGTGGCCAGATCATCGCGCGCCCGGGCGAGACGGACGCGCAACTCGGCCATGTGCTTGCGATAGCCGCCACCCGCCAACACGGCGGCGATCACTTCGGCGGCGATCGGGCTCGGCCCGCTGAAGCTCGTCGCCACCTGCAGATCGATCAGCGCTTCGATCCAGTCGGCGCGCGCCGCAATGTATCCGCACCGCAATGAGGCCGACAGCGTCTTGGAGAAGCTGCCGATACGGATGACTCTATCCAGCCCGTCGAGCACGGCCAGCCGGGGGGATGGGGTCGGTTCGAAATCGGCGAAAATATCATCTTCGACCACAATCATGTCATGCGCGGCAGCGGCCCGGAGCAGGCGATAGGCAGTTTGCGGGGCAAGGCTCGCACCGGTGGGGTTATGCACCGCCGAATTGGTGATGTAGAGGCGCGGGCGGGCCTCGGCCACAATGGCCTCGAAGGCCGCGATGTCCGGCCCGTTCGCGGTGTAGGGCACGGTGGCGATCGTCGCCTGATGCGCGCGCAGCAGCGACTGGAAATTGAAATAACACGGATCGTCGATCAGCACCGTATCGCCGGGGCGCAACAGGAAGCGGCAGATCAGGTCTATCGCCTGCGTGCCCGATCCGGTCAGCATCAATTGCGCCGGCGTGGTTTCGATCCCTTCTTCGGCGAAGCGCCCGAGCAGCAACCGCCGCAACGCCGCCGGGCCGCGCGTGCCGCCATATTCGGCCAGCAGCGCATCCCCGCCCCGCGCGGCATCGCGCAGGGCGCGGCGCAGGGCCGCACCCGGCATCCAGCCGGGCGGCAACCAGCCGCAACCGGGCTTTTCCATGCGCGGATCGGCATCGAGCGACTGGCGCGCGACCCAGAACGGGTCCACCGCCCGGTCCCCATGCGGCGCCATATCCGCCAGCACCATCGGCGCGGCCCCGGCCTGGGCGACGTAGAAGCCCGAGCCCCGGCGCGCATGCAGCACACCTTCGGCCACCAGCCGGTCATACGCTTCCACCACGGTTGAAGGGGAAACCCGCATCGTTGCGGCGAAGCGGCGGATCGAGGGCACCCGGTCCCCCGGCAACAGCGTGCGGCTGGTGATCCGGCCGCGAATGGCGGCGATCAGCGCTTCCGTCCTTGTGCCCTGCTGCTCGCCCATGGCCTCTCCCCGCTTTGTACCGCCAAGCATACCCATACACTTTATCGAAATTGTATCATATCGTCCCTGCCCGGTCATGCTGCTTCACGCTAACCGCCCAGCGGAAAGCGAGGGTACATGACGAAGACGTGGAACGGCTGGGGCAGTGGATTTCTCGGCATGCTGATATTCAGCGGCTCGCTGCCCGCGACACGGCTGGCAGTGATGGACTTTTCGCCCTCCTTCCTTACCGCCGCGCGCGCGGTGATCGCCGCCATGCTGGCCGCGCTGCTGCTCGGCCTCAGCCGGGCGCCGCGGCCGGCGCGGGCAGACTATATTCCGCTGATGGCCGTCGCGGCCGGTGTGGTCATCGGCTTCCCGCTGCTGACCGGCTTGGCTCTCCGCCATATAGATGCCGCCCGTTCCGTGGTGTTCGTCGGCCTTCTCCCTCTGGCCACCGCCCTATTCGGTGTCTGGCGCGCGGGGGAACGGCCGCGCCCCGCGTTCTGGCTTTTCTCGCTGCTCGGCGCCGCGACTATCGCGGGTTTCGCCTGGCACAGCAGCGGGCCGGGCAGTCTAACCGGCGATCTGTTGATGGTGGCCGCTATTGCGGCATGCGGACTGGGCTATGCGGAAGGCGGCCGTCTGGCGCGCCATCTGGGCGGCTGGCAGGTCATCAGTTGGGCGCTGATTCTGGCACTGCCGTTGATGGCGGCCATCGCACTGGTGACGCTGCCCGCCACATGGCACCACATCAGCCGGGCAAGCTGGGCGGCGCTGGCCTATGTCTCGGTCTTTTCGATGCTGGTCGGTTTCGTGTTCTGGTATCGCGGGCTCGCGCTGGGCGGCATTGCCGGGGTCGGCCAGTTGCAATTGCTCCAGCCCTTTTTCGGACTGGCGCTCGCCGCGCTGGTGCTGGGGGAGCCGGTCGCCTGGCCGATGATCGCCGCCATTCTGGCCGTGGTGCTTTGCGTGATGGGCACCCGGCGGTTTGCCGGGCCCTGACGGAACCGTGTCTCCGGCGGAATGGCGGACCATTTACGACCAAAGCGAACATTGTTTCCCGTCCGGCCTCGCCGGAAAACTGTATAAGCCACGAAGGTAGAAAGAGGGGCATTCGATGGCAGGTTTCGTGCGGGACATTCTGGCAACTCTATCCTACGAGCCGCGCCCTGAGCTGCCACACGCCGCCGGAGCGGACCTTTCCCGCCTTGACGAACGTCTGGCCGGATTCGTTCAGGGTGGGGCCCGCACCCGCGATACGATTTCGATCCGCCCCGGCGATTGCAGCGTGTGGGACGGCAATCCCCGCGGCGTTCCGGGCCTTTCGGCGGAAACCTGCCGTTCGCTGATCGAATCGATCGCGCAGGAAGACGGCAACCGCATCCCGGTGCTGGTGCGGATCAACCCGCCGGGCGCCGATCATCCCTACGAACTGCTCGTCGGCAGCAGGCGGCGCTTCGCGGTCGACTGGCTCAACCACAACGGCCGTCCCGAAATCCGTCTCAACGCCCTGATCGTCGATCTGAGCGACGAGGAAGCCTTCCGGCTCGCCGATATCGAAAACCGCGAACGGCAGGACATCACCGAACTGGACCGCGCGCGCAGCTACCAGAACGCGGTCGACCGTTTTTATGGCGGGGTGCAATCGCGCATGGCCGAAGCGCTCAATCTGTCGAACAGCCAGTTGAGCCGCCTGCTCGCGCTCGCCCAGATGCCGGATGAGGTCGTCAACGCCTTTTCCACGCGCGACGAACTGCGCGTCCGCCATTCCGAAGTGCTGACCCCGCTGCTCCGCAAGCCCGACCAGCGGGAGCGGGTGCTCGCCGCCGCGAAAGCGATCGGCGCCGAACAGGAACGTCTGGCCGCAAGTGGCGAGCGCTTGATCCCCACCCCCACCGTGCTGATGCAACTGAAGGAAGCGGGCCTTGCCGGAGGGTCGCGGGCGGCCCGCGAATGGCCGATCCTGTCACGCGGCGAAAAGGTCGGCCGGGTCCGGCCCGGCCGCGATGGCCTGACGGTGGAACTGACGGTTTCGGAAGAGACCGATCTGGATGATCTGCTCATCCGCCTGCGCGCCACCATTCAGGAAAAGCGCGACCTGGCCATGGCCACCGCGATTGCGGACGAATCGGCCTGATTCACTCCCGGCAACAGGGCTGTTGACGGGGCAGTCTCGGTGCGTAATCCGCTCCGCAAACGCATATCGGGTGCTGTTTGCACCTCCAATTTCTCAGCCTGCCTCGTTTTCGCACTCGTATCGACGCTAACCCCGAAACGCCCTGTTTGCGTGGATTAGCCGGGGTTTTCCGGTCGTCCCACCCCTCTTTTCCGGCCCCGTCCCGGCTTTTGCGCATGGCGGCATCCCCTTTTGCGTACCTTCCGCAGGCCATTCCGCATGGTCGGTTTTTCACCCTCTTCATAGCAACCCGCATGGGGCCATCCCGGCTGCTTCTCGGCGCGCCCGGTGGCCACCTGCTGCCTATGCTTCCACTCATGTTCTTAACGTGTGGAGAATGGACATGCCGGGTTATCAATCGAGCCGTTCCGCCAGAAAGCTGCTGCTGTGCGCTTCTGCGATTCCCTTACTGCTGCTGGGTGCCTGTTCCGACGGTGTCGGACTGAAGCTGGGCGCCGGCGGCGCACCGTCTGGTCCTAGTGGGCCGAGTGGCCCGAGCGGGCCTTCCGGTCCGAGCGGACCCACTGATCCGAGCGGCCCCGGCGGGCCGACTGGACCTGGTGGGCCGACCGGACCTGGTGGACCGACCGGACCCGGTGGACCGACCGGACCCGGTGGACCGACTGGACCCGGTGGACCGACCGGACCCGGTGGACCGACCGGACCCGGTGGACCGACCGGACCCGGTGGACCGACTGGACCCGGTGGACCGACCGGACCCGGTGGACCGACCGGACCCGGTGGACCGACCGGACCCGGTGGACCGACCGGACCCGGTGGACCGACCGGACCTGGCGCTCCGAGCAGCTACACCGGCCCTGTGGCAGGCGTTTCGCTCGGCGGCAATCCGGTGCTCGGCCCGAGCGGCCCCGGCACGCTGGTGGATGTCAACGTGCTGCCCGATCAGGCGTCGACCAGCACCGACGGGATCGTCGTCGATGTCCTCACCGGCGACGGCAAAGTCATCCAGGTTACGCTGCCCAAGACGGCAGCGGGAACCCAGGCCGCGCTGGCACCGGTCGGTGCGCTCACCGGATCGCTCCTTGGCGATCAGGCAGGCAGTGCGGTGACGCAACTCACCGACGGTCTCGCCCCGACGGTGGCCGCGGTGACCACGGTGGTCGATCAGGTGACTGCGCCGGTGCTCGGCACGGTCAACGGTGTGCTCGGCCCGGTGGTCGGCCAGAACGGCGTGCTCGCCCCGGTGACGGGTCAGCTCGGCGGACTGGTCGATGGCCTGACCGGCAGCCTGCCGGGCGGCGGGGACGGCTCTGCGCCGACGTTCAACGGTCCGCTGCTGGGTGTCGATGCCGGGGGTAATCTCCTCACCGGCCCCAGCACCGGCGACACATTGGCCGGGGTCAATCTGCTGAACAACGGCAATGGCGCCGCGACCGGGCAACTGGTGACTGCCGATGTGCTGTCGGGCGGCAAAGTCGTGGGCCTTGACCTGCCGACCACGGCCGATGGGGTTGCGGCGGGCCTGCAGCCGGTCGGCAATCTGGCGGGCTCGCTGCTCGGGCCGCAGGTCGGCGGCGCGGTCAATCAGTTGACTGATACCGTCGCTCCGATCCTCGCCCCGGTCACCGGTGCGGTGGACAGCCTGACCAGCCCGGCGCTTGGCGCGGTCAATTCCGCTCTCGGCGGTGTGGCCGGCGGCATCGGCGGCGGTGGCACCGGCGGCGCGGGATCGGTTCTCGCTCCGGTGACGGGCGTGGTCGATGGCCTGCTCGGCGGCACCACGGGCGGCGGTAACATCCTCGCCCCGGTTACTGGCGTGGTCGATGGTGTACTCGGCGGGACGACCGGCGGTGGCAACATCCTCGCTCCGGTCACCGGTGTGGTCGATGGGGTGCTGGGCGGCGTCACCGGCGGCACCGGCGGCGGCGCGGGCAACATTCTTGCCCCGGTGACGGGCGTGGTCGACGGCGTGCTCGGCGGGACGACCGGCGGCGGCAACATCCTCGCTCCGGTTACCGGCGTGGTCGATGGGGTGCTGGGTGGTGTCACCGGCGGTACCGGCGGCGGTTCCAATGGCGGGCTGCTCGGAGGCCTCCTCGGCGGCAAGAAGTAATCAACCAAATGGATATGCGGTCCGGTGCGGGTAGCCCCCCACAACACCGGACCGCATATTTTGGTCCGTCTTCTGCAAAGGAGCGGGCCGCTGGAGGTGGCCCAGACCCGGGGGCCGCCTCCAGCTATTTTTCGCCGCCCCATGCGATGGCAGGCGCACCGATGGCCGGAAAGGTATCGACCATGAATGAAGCCACGAAAGAAAGTGGCCCGCAGGTTCTCGTCATCGACGACATGGCCGCGATCGTGGAGGAATTGACCACGCTTCTCACCCTGCAAGGTATCCCGGCAGCCGGTGCCGGTACGCTGACCGAGGCGGTCGCGATACTGGAACGCGAACCGGCGGTGCGCATCATCGCCTGCGACATCTGGCTGGATGGGGAATCGGGGCTCGATATCGTCTATCGTATCCTGGCCCGCGCCGCTCTGCGCGACAGGGCCCTGCACTATGCCTTCATCACCGGCAGCCCGGCGCAAGCCGGCACACTGCCCGCCGATCTCCCGCATTCCATCCTGGCCAAGCCGGTCAGCCCACAGGATCTTGTCGCGCATTTCCGCGAGCTGCTGGCGGCATGAGGCTGCACGATTGGCCCCGGCGGAGAAACTTGGCATAACCGCCTGACAGAACGACAGGGATAGCCAATCGATCGGGGACAATGTCCAATCCTGAAGACCTGTATGCGGCCATTTGCCCCCCACCCGGCGGATCGGGCACAGTGTCCGATCTGGAACGCGAACTGGGGAATAGCGGGAACATCGCACTCCTGCGCGATATCCGGTTCGATCACGATACGGGCCGCTTGGTCTTCACCCGCGCCGATGCCGGGCACGCGCAAACGCCCACTTTCCTCACCGTGCATCCGGACGATCACCGCCAGTTCGCGGCGCTGGCCGGGCGCAGTCAAGTTTCGGCCCAGTTGCATACCGGTTGCGACGAGGGTGCAACGCTGGTGGTCATCTTGCAGACATGCCGTGGCGGTCTTTCCTGGCATACCGGCCAGATCGCGGCGGTGTGTCCGCGAACGGTCGGCTTCTCGATGGATGCGCTGGCAATGCTCAGCCACGAACTGCGGCAACCGCTGTTCACCATCGCCATGGCGCACGAAAATCTGCGCCTGATGCTGAACAGGTCCGAAACCTCACCCACGCCGATACAGCGCGCCCTGGGCCAGATCGGGGAACAGGTTCAACGGGCGCAAACGCTGATTACCCAAGCGCTCGATCATGCGAAAGGCAAAGCGGCCAAGCCGGAGCCGGCCGGGATGGAACAGGCGCTGTATAACGCCTCCGCCATGCTCGCCCCGCTGTTCGCCGAACACGATATCTGCTTCACCCGGCAGCCTGCGGGTGCAGCGACACCGGTGGACCTTGGCCCGGTTGAGATCGAGCAGATTTTCGTCAACGTCCTGCGCAACGCTGCGGAAAGCATTGCGGCCCGGCGCGAACAAGGCTGGCAGGGCCAAGGGCGGATAGAAGCTGTCTTCTCTCTCGATCCGCAAACAGTATGCTGCGTGGTGACGGATAACGGTGTCGGGCCTGTCCCTCAACTCACGGAGCGGCCCCCGCTGCCGTTCTTCACCACCAAAGGGGACGCGGGAACCGGGCTGGGCCTGTGCATCTGCCACGATCTTGCCCGTCGGGCGGGCGGCACCATCCGCCTGCTCCGGGGCGAGGTGGACGGCGCGCGTTGTGAAATCACTTTGCCGTTGTGCGGCAGCGCATCAGACAATGCCGCGCGTTAGCCTGATGGTGAATTGCGAGAAGGGATCGCCGGACGATGGGCCGTGGAACTGTCCGCCCGCACCATTCGCAAGCCGTTTTACCAGCCCATGCATTGTGGGGTCCAGCCCATACCCCATGATCGGTTCACCCATTTCGTCAGCGCAGACCAGAACGATCTCCACCCCGCCGCTCTGAGGCACCGCGCGCAGGATCAGCGTGCCGTCACGTTTCTTTCCATCGGGTGGCAGATAGGCACCAAAGCCGCCCAGCAACGCCGCGGCCACGATCATTTCCAGCCGGTCATGGAAGCGATGGACCGGATAATCGAGCGCTTCACCGGTCAGCTCTATCGTGATGCCCGGATGACGGTGGGTGGAGCGGGTGGCGGCAATCGCCCGTTCGAGTGCGCTCCTGATCGTGCGCCCATCTTCCTGCCGCTCACGCCCGAAATGGCGGAACAGGGCGAGAATCGCAGCCGCCCCTTCCGTCTGGGACGAAATGCGCACGCTTCGGTCCAGAAGCTGCTTCCGGCTGTCGGCATCAATCCCCGCCCGCTCGATGAGGTAGCCGAGATTACCCGCGGCCATAACGATGACGTTGAGCGGCTGGGCCAGATCGTGAACCATGCCGACGGTCATTCTGCCCAGCAGCAGATCACGCGTGAGCGCTTCCAGATCGTCTGCGCCCGCGCCATCGGAGACGGCAATCCCGCGCCTGCTGTGATAGAGCCATCCCGCCCCCGCGCCAGCCGCGCACAGGGATGCTATCACCACCGCCGGGGCCAGCCACGGTCCTTGGTATAACAGGGCAAGACACATTCCCGCCGCAGCCGCAATCAGGCCCATAGCCAGGGCCGCAGTGGGCAGGCGCGGGAAAAGCATGGCAGGGTGTCGAGACAGCAAGGCCGCCATGGCCAGCAGAGCGAGCAGCACCCAATAGCCCGCCGCAGTCCATGTCTGCGGCCAGAAATAGAGCGCGGGCAGTATTCCCAGCCCAGCCGCGAGAGCGAGCCTGCGTCGCCCCAAGGCGAGAAGGACACCTGCTCCCGCCGCGCCGGGAATCGCCGCCGCCGGGGCCATCCCTGCGATGAGGCCGAGCATAAGCACGCACAGCGCCACCACGCGGGGGCAAAGCCCTGCCGCACCCCCGCCGCGCCCCATCGCGCGATCGGCCGGCCCGCTGGTCACCGGGGGAAGGCCCGTTTGTCTATAGAATGGTCATAGGCCGCCATCGCCCGCGAAAGCCCGGTACGGCAAAGGCCATCCCAATCCCGCAAAGAACGCTTCGTCGAGGCAGCGCCCCGGCTCATCGCAGCCCATACGCCGCGCATAAAATAACCGATCCGGATATAAGTTGCGTCTTTATCCTTTTGCCGCTGATTTCTTCGATGGCCCGATTGTCCGCCGCCTGCGGTTATGAACGGTATACTAAAACGTTTCACAGCGGCCTTCCCCTCTGCCCGGTTTGCCACCGATGTGGTCGCATCGGCTGTTTCTCATGCAGACCGGGTCAATGCTGCTGATATCCTTCTGATACGCAAGGCGTCTTTGATTTCGATCAATAAAGGCGACCGAGGGGATTTAACCGGTTGCGTAAGCGCAAGACGCTATTGAGGGGGTAGCATGCGCCTGGGGGCGAAAGCGAAGCTGACAATTGGCGTTGGATTGGCCGCCGCCTGCGGTTTCGCCGTTCTGGGCATCCGCGAACTGGGCCGCGTTCCACCGCCCGCGCAGGGCAAGGAAGCCCCGCTCTATCGCAAGCAGGATACGCCGCAGGTGTTGCTAGCCGCGACCACGCGCCCGATCAGCGTGGGCGAGACGATTACCGCCGATATGATCCGCAATGCCACGCTCGATCCCGCGCGCTATCCCGATGCTGCCATTCCGGCGGAAATTATCGGCAAAGTGGCGATGCGCGATCTTCCAGCCAATTCGCTGATCCCCCGCACCGCGCTGGCGCAGGAAACCAAGCTGGCCATCCGCGTACCGCGCGGCATGCGCGCGATCAGTATCGATACCAATTCCGAAATCGCGGTGGCCGGGCTGGTCCGGCCAGGCGACAAGGTCGATGTACAGGTGGTCTATCCCGGCGCGGACGCGATCAGCGGCGCGCGCGGCACTGGGCGCAGTCAGGCAGTGACGCTGCTGCAGATGGTCAGTGTGTTGGCCGTGGGCGATCTGGTAGTGGGCACGCCGCCCGCCGGCGGCGTGGCGGGCCAGACATCGGCCCCGCCACAACCCGCCCGCACGGTCACGCTGGCGCTATCGCCCGAGCAGGTTTCCACGCTCTCGCTCGCGAAAAGCACGGGCGCGCTCTACCTATCGCTGCGCAACCCGGATGACGATGCGCAAGTGGCCGTAGCCCGTGCGGTATCCTCCGGGCCGATCCCGCTGGCACCGCAGCCGGTTGCCGTGCCCACCGCTGTCGCGGTGGCCCCCGCCCTGTCTCCGCAAACCCCGAGGCCGCAACCCCGGCCCCATGCGATCGAACTGGTCGTGGGCGGCCAGCAGGATGTCATCTATTCCGGGAGTGGTTCGCGTTGAAAGCCCTGATCGCCACGTGCCTGCTTTCCTGCACTGCCCCTCTGGTCCTCGCCCCGGCAACCGCCGCCGCGCAGGAACGCCAGCAGCAGACGCTGCAAGTCAACGAACGGCGCACGCTTTCCTATCCCCGCGCCATCGGCCGGGTGGAAGTGGACCGGCAAAATGTGATCGGTGTCAGCGCGCCCACCGCACGGTCGCTCCGCATCACCGGCACCGGGCAAGGCATGGCCACGCTGACCGTCTATGCCACTGACGGTGCGCTGATGGGCGAAGCACAGATCCGGGTAATGCCCACCGGCTTCGCGGGCGGCGGCGCAGGCTTTGCCGGAGCGGGCGAGAAAGTGGTGGCGGTCGATGTTCAGTTCGCCGCCGTCTCCTCCTCCACGCTGAAAGCGCTGGGTTTCAATTTCTCCAAGCTGAGCGGCGATCTGCAGGGGGCGGTTGTCTCGCCCAGCACGCTCAACAGCGCAAGTTTCGGATCGGGCGGGCTGACACTCGATACCTCGGCCCCGATCCAGAGCGCGTTCAACCTGTTCCTGTCCGCGCCCAAGCGCGGGATCGGCGCGGTGCTGAGCGCACTGTCATCTAACGGCCTGTCGCAATTGCTTGCCCAGCCGACATTGCTGGTCCGTTCGGGTGAAACGGCCGAATTCCTGGCAGGCGGAGAATTCCCGGTGCCGGTTCCGAGCGGGAACGGCACGGGCGGCAATACGATTTCGATCGATTACAAGGAATTCGGCGTCAAGCTCAAGGTCACGCCGGTCGTGCTGTCGCGCGACAACATCATCCTCAGGCTGGCGCCCGAGGTCAGCGAACTGGACTATGGCAACGGGGTGCAGCTTCAGGGCTACGTCGTCCCCGGCATCCGCCGCCGCTCTGCCGAAACCACCGTGGAACTGGGCAGCGGGCAGAGCTTCGTGATCGCGGGGCTCAATTACAGCATGAGTTCGGTCACCAAGGACAAGCTGCCGCTGCTGGGCGATATCCCGATCATCGGCGCTTTCTTCAAGCGCCAGCAGAACCAGAAGGAACGGCAGGAACTCATTATCGTCGCCACGCCCCGGCTGGTCGATCCGCTGCATCCCGATGACGTGCCGCCCCTGCCCGGCGCCAATGCGGATATCGTGCCGACATTCGGGGAAATGGTCGTGGGCAACGACAGCGTGAAGCAAAGCGATGAAGCGCTGTTCGGCGTGGTGAGGCGCTGACATGCCGGCCATCCATCTCCTTTCCATCGACCGCACGCTGACCCAGCGCCTGAGCGCTGCCATGGGCGAGCGGATCACTGTGGACATGGTGCAATCGCTCGACGCAATCGGCCTGGAGGGGCCCGGCATCATCGTGATCGATCATGCCGCGGTCCCCGCCGAACGCTCGCTCGCATCCGCCATCGCCACCGTGGCGGCGGCGGCGGCGGGCCGCGCGATCGTGCTGGCGACCGATGACATGAACGCCGGTCAGGTCCTGGCGGCCGTTCGGGCGGGGGCCACCGATGTCATCCCGCGCGGGGGCGAAGGGGCCGAAATTGCGGGTATCCTCTCCCGCCTGCTCAACAACGCTCTCGCCACTCAGGGGCTGCCCGGACGACTGACCATTGTCCTCGGGGCGGATTGCGAAGCGGCGGCCATTCTCGCCACCGACATCGCCGTCAGCCACAGCCTGAACCAGACACCGACGCTGCTGATCGACTGCACTTTGCCGTCAAGCACGGCAGAGGCTTATCTCGATCTCAAGGCCGATTACGGCATCGCTTCGGCCGTGGCCGATCTCGACCGGCTGGATACCAGCCTGCTGGCCGATGCGCTTGTCCGGCATGAGGCAAGCGGGCTGGCGCTGCTGACACTCGACGGCGGCACTGCATCCGAACCGGTGGGACTGTCCCCCAACGATATCGTCGGCCTGATCCAGTTGTTGCGCGCCTGTTATGACAATGTCGTGCTTTGCGCGGGCAGCCTGCGGAACGCCGGGCTGCTGCGCGAACTCGCCTCGCAGGCGTACGCGATCGAAATCGTGTGCAGCCAGTCGATCCGCGAACTGGACGCCGCACGGCGGCTGCTCGACCGGATCGTGCTCGACACGGCCAGCGCCGGGCGCCTGCGCCTGCTGGTCTGGGACCATGATTCCGGCATTCTTCTCGATGGCCGCCGCATGGCCGACGCGCTGGGTATAGAAGCCGTGCTGCCCGTGCCGACCGACCGGGTGCGGATGCGCAACGCGCTCAACGCGGGCCGTCCGCTGGCGATGCAACGGAACAATGGGCCCTATACGCAGGCAATCCAGCGAATCTGCGGCATCGCCGTATCGCGAAAAAGCCTGATGCCCCGCTTCGACAGCATGCGGCGCATGCTGCAACGGTCGGTGGAGCGGACCGGATGAGCCTCCTCACTTCCGAAGGCCTTTACGGCGAAAGCGCACAGGACCGGCGCAAGGCCCCGGTCGCGCAGCCTTCGGCGCAACGGATGAGCGACAGTTACCAGTCGGTCAAAGCGATGACCTGCCAGCAGGTGATCGAACATCTCGAAACGCAGGGCATCACGGTCGAAACGCTCGATCAGCGCACGCTCCGCCAGGAAATCGAACAGGTCATCAACAGCCGCAGCCGCCGTGGGCAACTGGCGCTGAACAGCGCAGAGCGACTGCTGCTGATCGAGGATGTGGAGGACGAAGTCATCGGCCTCGGCCCGTTGGCCCCGTTGCTGCGCGATCCGACGATCGACGATATCATCGTCAACGGAGCCAACACCGTCTATGCCGAACGGGGCGGCCTATTGGAGCGGATCGACACCCGCTTCCGCGACGACACCCATCTGATGCACATCATCCAACGGATCGTCGGTCCGATCGGCCGCCGCGTGGATGAAGCAACGCCCTATGTCGATGCGCGCCTGCCCGACGGGTCGCGCGTCAACATCGTCATCCCTCCGATCGCGCTCGATGGCCCGCTGGTTTCGATCCGCAAGTTCCGCCTCCAGGCGCTGAGCATGGAAGATTGCGTCAGCGGCCAGACGATGAGCCAACCCATGGCCGCCTATCTTGGCGCAGCAGTGCGTTCGCGGCTCAATATTCTGATCTGCGGCGGCACCGGCGCGGGCAAGTCCACGCTGCTCAACGTCCTGTCGAGCTGCATCAGCAACCGCGAGCGTCTCGTCACCATCGAAGACGCGGCGGAACTGCAATTGCGGCAGGATCACGTCGTCCGCCTCGAAACGCGCCCGCCCAATGTCGACGGCAACCGCGAGATCAGTTCGCGCGATCTGGTGCGCAACGCGCTGCGTATGCGGCCCGACCGCATCATCCTGGGCGAAGTGCGCGGGGTGGAAGCGGTGGAGATGCTCCAGGCGATGTCCACCGGGCATGACGGATCGATGGCCACGCTGCACGGCAATTCGCCGCGCGATGCACTGTCCCGGCTGGAAATGCTGCTGGGCTTCGCCGGGCAGCAGATGGACATGCGCGCGATCCGCCGGTTCATCGCCAACAGCATTCACGTGATCGTCAATATCCAGCGGCTCAGCAACGGCAGCCGCCGGGTGACATCGGTCACCGAAGTCACCGGGATCGAAGGCGAAACCTACACTTTGAACGAGCTGTTCCGCTTCGACGAACAGCCCCCGATGTCGGGTCTGGGCGAATTTCGCGTGCTTTCCCCCCGCCCCTACCACCTCGCGCGGTTGCAGGATTACACACCGCCCTCTGTCTCTCTTGGAGGCCGCGCATGATCGGGGGTGCCGCCTATCTGATCCTTGCCATACTGCTGTCGGGCGCTATCGCCTTTTACCTGTTCAATGAACGCGCCCGCGACATGGCGGAGATCGACCGGCGGGTTTCGGCGATCGTGGTCTCCGGCGGCCGCACGGTGCGCCAGGCCGTGCCGGTTTCGGTGCCGGGCATGTTCGCCCCGTTGCTGGCCCAAGCACAGGTCGAAATCACCACGCCCACGCTGCGCATGCTGGGCGGGGTCGCCGTCGCGCTGGCTCTGCTCTTGCTGCTCCTGGCCGGGCCGGTGATCACATTGGCGCTGATCGCCGTGCTGCCAATGCTGGCGCTGGCCGCGCTGCGCCACCGCGCGCGCAAACGGACCGATGCGCTGATTGCCGCCCTGCCCCACTATATCGACAGCGTGCGGCAACTACAGGCTGTGGGAAATTCGCTCTCGCAAGCGCTCGAACGGGCCTTGGTCGACGCGCCGGATGCGGTGCAGAGCTATTTTGCCCCGATTGCGCGCCGGCTCGAAATGGGCGCGCCGGTGGGCGATACGATGCAGCAGTTCGCCGAGCGTCTGCGTATCCCGGAAATCTCGATGCTGGCGGCGGCAATCCGCACCAATCTGCGCTTCGGCGGCTCGCTCAGCACGGTCCTGCGCAATCTCGCGCAGATCTTACGCGACCGGCAGAACATCAAGCGCGAACTGGCCGCCGCGACATCGGAAGCCAAAGTCAGTTCCCGCGTGCTGATCGCGATGCCCATGCTCGCCATGGTGATGCTGGTGGCGTTGAACCCAGCCTATATCACATTCTTCATCCAAGATCCGCGCGGACAGACACAGATCGTGGTTGCGCTGATCCTGCAGGGGTGCGGCATATTGGTGCTGCGCCGCCTGATGAGGTTGAATTTCTGATGGGCGCGCTGGCCTCCACTCTGTTTTTCGTGCTGGCTGCGGCAAGCCTGCTGCTGGTGGCGATTGGCATTCGCTTGCTACTGGCCGACCGGCAGCTCGGCGAACGCATCGCCTTCGAAACGCAAACCCGGCCGCACAACGACAAGCCCGGACAATGGCAGTTGCCACGCATTTTCGCGGCGCGCGGGCGCGACCGGGAAGAAATCGAGCAAAAGCTGAAAAGCGCCGGTTATTTTGACGCCAGCGCCGTGGATCAGTTCGTCAAACTACGCCTAGTGCTCGCATTGGTGGTAGCATGCCTCGGCATGCTTGGTTCGTTCCTCGCTGCGGGCGATCCGTTCCATCACTGGCTGGCCATCCTCACGTCGACCTGGCTGGCCTATATCGGCCCGAAATATCTGCTCAAATGGCGCGCGGCCGAGCGCGAGCGCACGCTGACGGCGGAATTCCCGTTCCTGCTCGATCTGATGCTGATGATGCTGGAAAGCGGGGTCTCGCTCGACCAGTGTTTCCGCTCCATCGCACGCGAGGAACAGACCGCCATCCCGCATCATGCACCACTGATCGCGATGCTGGTCGACGATCTCGACCGGGGTCAGGATTATCAAACCGCGTTTGACCGCTGGGCCGCGCGTGTCGGCGTCAACGGGGCAAAGGAAATCGCCGGGCTGTTCCGGCAATCGCTGTTCCAGGGGATGGAACTGATCCCGGCCCTGCGCGAATTCATCGTCGAATTTTCGCACCGCCGCATCGCTCGCGCCCGCGAAGCGATCGGCAAGATTACCGTTCGCATGGTGGTGCTGATGCTGGTGTTCTTCATGCCCGCACTGTTCATCGTACTGGCCGGGCCGCCGGTGGCCGCGATTTTCGACACTTTGATGGGCACGAAGCCATGAAGGCCCGCACCCTGCCCCTGCTGGCTGCCCTGTGCGCCGCTCTGGCGCTGCCCGCGGCGCCTGCCGTTGCCCGTTCGGGCAAGGAACCGCAGATCGCCGGATCGACCAAAGCGCTCTATCTGATGCTGATCCATCAGGCCCGCACCGATGGGCGGGCCCGCGCAGCTCTTGCCTATCTCGACGATTTCGAACGGCAGTATCCCGGCGAACTCGATGCCCGCATTCTGCGGATCAACTGTCTGCTCGATCTGGGCCAGACCGATTACGCGGCGACTCTCGCGGACCAGCTGCCCGATAACGACCGCACGGGCAAAGTCAGCCTGATCCGCGGCCATGTGCAGACCGCCCGCCAGCAATGGGGTGCAGCCATTGCCCATTACCAGGATGCGTTGCGGGCCAATCCTGCCGATCCGCTGACGATCAACGCCATGGGCTATGCCCAGTTGCGCGCCGGGCAGGCAGATGCCGCTGTCGAAACGCTGAAAAGGGCGGCCGATCTCGCCCCGCGCGATGCGGTGGTGCGCAACAACCTGTTGTTGGCCCTGACTATGGCCGGGCGCACCGCCGAAGCCGGCACGCGCCTGCGCGCCATCCGTGACCCACAGGCGCGGGAGCGGCTGCGGGGCCAAATTACCGAACAATCGCTGCGCCTCGCCGCGCTGCAAGAACGCCCCGTGCAGGAGACGCCGTGATGCGAACACCGCTCTCCCGGAAGCGCCGTCTGCATCGCCTTGCGGAGAGCATTACCCGCTGGCGCCCGCGCCGAATGCATGAACTGGCGCACGATACCGACGCGGCCATCGCCCCAATGGTGGCCGTGCTCGGGATGTCGCTGATATTGGCGGCGGGGCTGGCGCTGGACGTCACTCTCTACATTGCCGGAAACCGCGATCTGCGCAGCGCGACCGAAGCCGCCGCGCTGGCGGCCGCTCAGAATCCAGCCGATGCACAAAACCGCGCCATCACCTATCTCACCCGGCAAGGCTACAATGCCTCGGTGGTGGAATCGGTGCAGGTTGGGCACTACTGTGCCAACAACGATCCGGATCAGCGTTTCCAACCTGACGGCTGTCCGGGCGAGAGCCGCTTCGGCAATAGCGATGTCGATGCCGTGCGCATCACCGCCAGCATGCCGAGCCGCCGCTTCCTGACCGGTGTTCTGGGCAGCAGCAATCCAATCCCCGATCTTGCTGCCACCGCCACCGCGGCTCGGATCGATGAGGCCGGTATCGGCATTACTTCGGATATTCTTTCCAAAGTCGTTTCCCCCTTGCTCGATCCCGTCACCGATCCGCTCGTCATAACGGTGAACAAGCTTCTTACCTCACTGCTCGGCACGCCGATCTCGCTTGGCAAGAATGATGTTAAGGCGCTGATGCAAGGCAATGTCGATGCGGGAGTGTTCTTCGACAAACTGGCCGAACTGGAAAACTTCACCGGCACATATGGCGAGTTAATGAATGCCCAGCACGGCATAAAGGATATTGCCACCGCCGCTGCCGATGCAGCCGATTATGCCGGCAACACCAATGCCGCCAACGCGCTACGGCTTTTCGCCGGGCAGGTGAGCAATACTTACAAAGTCCCCTTCACCAGCCTTTTCGGCCTCGGTGTCTGGAAAAACATGCCGGTGGGCGAAGCCGAGGCCAAACCCGCCTTGCGGGCCGGGATGAACGCTTACCAACTGATCACATATGCCGTGCAGGCGGGACCGACGACCATCGATCTTTCCGACGCGGTTAACCTCCTCGTGCCTGTGGCCAACGCCAGCGTGCTCAAGATCGGGTTGGTTTCGAGCAGCGATGATGGGCGTCCTCGTTATTCTTTCGGCCCTGCCGGGGACGTGACGGCATACAACTCGGCGCTTCGCGTGCTGATACAGATCGATCTTCCCGTCGTCGTCCCACTGGTGGCCTCGGTCAATGTGCACCTGCCGATCGTTCTCGATGTCGCAGCGGCGCAAGCCACGGTCACAGGGATCATCTGCAATGGCACAAACGATCAGGCGAACAATACCACGGTTGCGGTACAGGCCACGTCAAGCGTGGTGAACGGCTATATTGGCGACACTTCTGTCGCCACGATGACCAAGACTCTGCCACCGATCGGCGCCAATGATTTCCAGCAGGCCACTATCGCCAATGTTTCCCTACTGGCTGGGCTTGTATCGGCGGTAGACGTCAAAGGCCGTGTGATTGCCCGACCGGTCACCGGCGGGGCACCGCAAAGCGCCTCAATGACTTTCGGCCCCGTAATCGGCGGTCCGGGAGTGCCGGGCGCCCCGCAACAAATCGGAAATGAGGTTGCGATTGGCCAAACTGTCAGCGGGCTTGTCACCGGCCTCCTGCGATCCGATGGGCTGGAAATCAAAGTCCTCAACCTCTGCTTGCCGATAGTCTGCTCCGCCGCGCAATCGACAGTGCGCAACACTGTGCTGCCCGCCCTCGTCACGCCGGTGACGAACCTCGTCGGCACAGTTGTCGACCCTTTGCTCAACAATGTCCTCTCGGCGCTCGGCGTCCAGCTCGGCAGTGCCACGATCTGGGCCACCGGCGCACGGTGCGGAGTGCCAGTGCTGGTTTAGGACTTTCCAAGCGGACCGGGGACCCTCCCGCCTGATCCGCCGACCAAATGGGAGGGAGAGAAAAACCAAGGAGAAGCAAGATGATTGGATATATCCGCAAGCTCTGCAAAGCCATCAGGCAGGACGAAAGAGGCCTGACGGCAGTCGAGTATGCCGTTCTCGGTGGGATCATCGTGATCGGTATCGCGGCACTCTCAACTACTTTTACAGACGGGCTGGATGATGCGTTCGGAAATCTGTTTACCAACGTAACGAATGCACAGAACGGCAGCACCGGTGCCTAGGTAACAGCCGTGCTCCCATCAGCTAGGCGCCTACGGCATATGCTGAAATGCGAGCGCGGCCTTGCAGCGCTGGAGTTTGCCTTGCTGGCTCCGGCGCTGCTGATGCTCGCTTTCGCCATCGTGATCTATTCGCTCTACTTCAGCACGCAGTTCGGTGTGCGGGAGGCCGCATCCGAAGGGGCACGGGCCTCGTTGCAGGCTCTCTCGGGACCGGAGCGGGCAGAGTTGGCAACCGAGCGCGCCGGGGAAGTCGCTGCCGCTTATGGTTCCCTGCTGGGTGTGGGCACAAGCCCGACAATCACCGCATCGGGCGATAGCGATGTTTTTACCGTCACGGTCTCATACGACATCAGCAACAGCCCGATCATGAATTATGCCGGGTTCGTGCCGCTGCCTTCCTCGACGATTTCTTCCACCGTGAAAGTCACCAACGGGAGTTATTGAATGACCGGTTTCGGCTTCCTTGCTCTTGCCATGCTGATCGTGCTGCTGTTGCCGATCGTCGTCCTGCCATGGGAGGGCCGCCGGGTGCCCGATCTCGTCTATGCCTTGCTGGCGGTCGGGGGTATCCTGGCATCGGGCATCGGCGGCGGCCTCGGTTCCGCGCTGTGGGCCGCTGCGGCCTGCCTCATCTGCCTCGCCGTCGTGGCTGCGGGGGTAACGCTGCTGCGCCTGACATTGCAGTTCCAGCTTCTCACCGGCGGGCATATCAAGCTGCTGGCCGCCGGTGCCGCTTGGCTGGGCATTGGCGGCACGTTCGCCATGCTGTTGCTGACTTTTGCCGCGCTGTTCACCGTGGGGGCCATCGGGCAGTTCCGGCCGCTGACCCGCCGGCCCGATTTCTCCGTAATCGCGGCGCTAGCGATTTTATCGCTCAATCTACAGCAATCTCTGTTCACGATCTAAATTTGCGTTACTCTGAGGTTCCTTGAAATGTGTTCCATGGCAAGCAACTGGCGAATGAGGCTCGGAGCCATTCTCAATCCCAATCAGGCATTTTCCGCGCAGGAGACAGGCAGCGACACGGAAGGTGCCGTCACGCCGCGCAAGCGCGAACCGGTGCTGATCATCGACGATGACGCAGATTGGGGCAACGAATGCGCGTTCAGCCTGCAAGTGCTGGGCTATCAGCCCTTTCTGGCGCAGAACGCGGAAACCGCTCTCGACCTTTTCCTGTCTTATGACATTGCCATCGCCATCGTCGATTACAACCTGCCCGGGCAGGACGGGATCTCGCTGATCCAGGATCTTTCCCAGACGGCCGAGGCGCAAGGGCGGCGGTTGAACTTCATCCTCGCCACCGGTTACGCCACCAAGGATATGGCGATCGACGCGCTCCGAGCTTCGGCCGTGGATATTCTCGAAAAGCCCATCCTGGCCGCCGATCTCGAACAGGCCCTGCAACGCATCAGCGCCCTGCACGAAACGCCCACGATACAGGATATGCTGCTCGACAAGATGTCCAGCCTCAGCATGGAATTGCAGCGTCTCTCGCAATTGATGGGCCAAGGCGCACAATCCACCGCTATTCCACCCCACGATGAAACTGCGGTTCGCGGCGGGCCGTGCGCGCCGGAGCCAAGCCACCACAGCGAACACAAACTGGCCCCATTTATCCGCGAACTGCTCAAGACAGAAAGCAAGCGGCGTGAAATCGGTGGCGGCGGGCTGTTTGGCGATCCCGCATGGGAAATGCTGCTGGATCTCCTGCTCGCCAATATCGAACAACGCCAGGTTTCGGTGTCCAGCGCCTGCATCGCTTCAGGCGCGCCGATGAGCACGGCCCTACGCCTTGTCCGCCGTCTGGTGAGTGATGGTGTCCTGTTCAAGATTCCTGACGAGACGGACCGGCGACGCCATTTCCTCGCCATCAATCCCAAATTCGAACAACCGCTGATCGACTATCTCACCCAACAGCTCGAACAGACCACGCAGCATGATCGGCGGCGGGCCATTTCGCCCATCGATACGCTAACCCCCTCCCTGTTCTGAGCACCGCCAAAGCAACGGCTCATGCTCAAACAGGGCGAGGCCCGGCCAAGTCTGGTAGTTCCTGCGGCAAGAACCGCGCAATAAGGACGGACATACCCGCAGCAGGATAGTGTACTTGCAAGATGACCGCGCAAGCTCCGGGGCGAAGCGAATTCCGTCATCGCAGAGTTCACGCGGCGAGAGCCGCATTACCAGACCGGATCACCGCCAGCGCGGCCCCTCCACCCATGTGACCAGGCTTCGCCTGTGGCCATCCGTCACCGGCCGCACGCAATGCTGCAGGTAGGAGGGGAAAATCAGCAAACTCCCCCTCGGCGTGAACGCATCGCCGGGATTTTGCAGGCCGAAGAATTCGAATTGCCCGCCCTGATAGTCTTCCGGCGAGGAAAGCTGCACCACCACCGACAATTTCCGGTCATAAGGCCGGGGCGATTCCAGCCACACATCCTGATGCCAATCGTAATGGCCTTTGTTCGATGCGCGATATTCGGTGAACTGGATATCGAACGGCGCAACGATATCGACGCCAAAATTCGCCCGGTTCGATCGCCGCACGAACGACATCACGCGCCCGACGATATCGGTTTCGCGATCCGCATCAAGCCAACGGATCGTCGATGTGCGATAACCTAGATCGCTGCGCTGCGTTTCGGAGAAGCCAACCGTCGCTTCCGCCTCGGGATAAAGCTCGGCCCGCTGGACGATGGCATCGCATTCCGCTGGCGTCAGAGCGGCGGTCCAGACCTCCCATACGTTCTTCATAGGAACACCGCTCGTTCCGGTTTTGCGTATACGCAAAAACGCACCATCATCCGACCTTGCTGATGCTGAAGAAGAACCGCGCCTTTTCGCTATAGCTGTCGAGCGGGCGCTTGACCGGCACCGCGACCTGCGCGCTGGCCGTCCAGCCCTTGAGCGGCGAAATCCTGACACCGGCACCTGCCGAAGCGAGAGAGAAATCCTCGGCCTTCAGGCGGTATCGTTCACGGGCCACCGCATGCGCCACGGCCCCATCAGCATAAGCGAAGAGCGCCAGCCCACGAGAGCCGCTTCGCGCTCCAAGCATTTGCCACGACAACTCGACACCGCCGGCAAGCGCGCTTTCGGCCGTGATCGTCCCCAGGTTAAACGCAAGGCCCGCCCCCTCGCCACCAAGAGAAAATCTTTCGGTAGTAGGTAGCATATCGCGTGAATACTGTGCACGACTTGTCGCTTTTACAGAGAATTTCTTTCCCAGTTCTTTAACCGCTGTCAACTGAAGGTTGACTTTTCTGAATCCAGCCTCCGAAAATCCGGGAATCTCACGCGCGCCCAGCGCGTCCAGCCCTTGGCTGATCACCGCCGAAACAGCATAGCCGCCGGTCTTATCGATCGAAGACCACGAACCCCCGGCACGCAGCGCCCGCGTGCGGAAACCGCCGAAAGCCGTATCGAGATAGTAATTTTCGCTGTTCGTCCCGTCGAGCGACAGGCTCAGCATCAGATTGCGGCGATAGGAACGGATCAACGGATGCGTGATCGCGACACCGATCTGACGGGCATCCCCCTTGATCCCATCGCGCGTCTGCGTGCGGACATAGGCCCCGTTGATGCTCAACTGTGTCCCGTTGGAGTCGAGCGGCGTACTGTGGCCCGCCGAATAGAACTGATAGCGGCTTGGCGTGAAGGGCAGATAGGCGGACAGGCGCGTGCTGTCGCCTTCGCGCAGCAACCCGTTCACAGTCACGCCGAGTTGCGCCTGCACCCCGCGCGTGACATTGGTCACACCGTTGTTGTTGATGTTGAGCGTTATTTCGACTTGCTTGCGCTTCACGTTCAGATCGAGCGCCAGTTCATCGGGGCGAGCGGTCCGCTTCAACCCGGCCTCTACCGTCTGCCCCGGAATATCGCGCAGCAACGACAATGTGCGTTCGAGCGTGCTCTTGTGCACTGGTTTGTCGCGCATCAGGCGGCGCACCTGGGCATCGATCAACCGGTCCGGCATGCTCGGGCTCTTATTGACCAGCGTGTATTCGCTGATCCGCCCCTCCACGATGCTGACGCGCAACGCGCCCCCGCTGGGCACCTGCGGCAGGATCGCCACCGAGTAAAAAGCGATATCGCTTTTCGCATAGGTTGCGCTGACAGCGTTGGCGACGCTCTGCAACGTTTCGCGCGTCAACGGCTGACCGAGAAAAGGTGCGGTCGCAGCGTCGAGCATAACAACGGGCAGCGTCGCGCCATCATAATGCACGCGCGTCAACCTGGTTTGTATGGCCGTGGCGGCCTGCGCCTCGGCCCCGGGGGTAACGGTTACGGCGGGCTGCGGCGTTTCCACCGGACGCGCGGGACGGGGCAAACCAGGTTCTTGCCGGTCAATCCGATCGCGGTCGATTGTCGGGGCCGGGCCTATATCCTGCGCCCGCACTTCACCGGGCAGGACGGCGTGAAGCAAGAGGCAGCCCAGGAAAAGAAGCGAGGGCCGTTCGCGCACGATCTGCCGGGCCGTGCGTCCCATCGCGCTCCGCTCTCCGGTTTGTCTGGTCACTCCGCCCTCACGATCCCCTTGGCTGCGCTCATTACGCAGTATCATCAGGGATCGTAGGCAGGCGCTGAGGCATTGCACGGGAAGATAGAGCCAATCTGGCAGCAACCGGCCCACCACGCACCGGCTTATGATATCGACCGCCAAGAGCAGCGATCATCGGATTTTCCGTTTTGCGTATCGCAAAACCCGCGCCGCATGGCCCGGATGGCCGACAAAGATTGGGACGGGTAGGGAAATTCAAAATGCCTCAGGCAAATATATTTGATTACAGCAAGATAGGCTTCCCCTCACCTCAACCGACAAGAATATTCGGCGATCGGCGGTGGTCCGCATAGGCAAATGGACCAAAACAGCTTTCTTTGAGAAGCGCAGCGAAAATTCTGCCTCACCATCAAGGGACACTGTGAATAAGGACCAGAACGGTTTCAATCGCTTACCCACCCTTCACATCCAAAACAGCGCTCACACAAAACGCGTATAGGGTGCAGCCGAAACCACACCGCCGGCTTTCTCATTTGGTGGAGATGGCGCGCCCGACAGGATTCGAACCTGTGACCCCTGCCCCTCTGAGGGCAAAGCGTGATATTTTTTCTATATGTTTTACAGGGATATAATAAACAGAAAATTCTTATGTGAATGTTTTGTGAACATTAACCTGCTATTCTTGTAACCCAAACGGACGGCGAAGATTACCTCATCGATGATGGTGTCACATTCTAATGAACAGACAGCGAGTGAGCGTAGCACCGATCCTCTCCGCCATCCTCACCGAACGGAACTGTAACTACGAACAACTTCCGCCGACCAGCATTAGGTCGCAAATCTTCCATGCCCTGCAGCGACAGTGGAAACCACACGTACATCACTGCCATGAAGCGGATGATCTCTGGTGAAAAACGGAAATATCGGAATGGATTATGCAGTTTGCCCATCGCACAATGCTATCATCACGGCCCTGCGTATGCATCCTTCTGACAGCATTGTTCAGATTTACTTTGGCAACCCCTGCAAAAAGATCTGCATAACAAGGTTGACCACATCCTGACTGTCCAACGGACCGTCCGCCCTGAACCACGTATGCATCCAGTTGATCATTCCAAAATAGAGCATAGTTGCCGCCCGGACCTGTCCAGGCTTGGCGTCGAGCACTGGCGACAATGTACGAACCATGGTTTCAACCGTGGCAATCAAGGTTCGCTCGCCGGTGATTATCAAGGAACGACGCTCAATAGAAAGCTTGTCTAGGTCACTTGCAAGCACTTTGTGATATGCCGAAGCATCCACGTACAATTCCACGAACCTGCGTGTCAGCTCCTCCAACTGCTGCTCAGGTCGATCGTTCGATCGGCTTTCGATATTATCGACAATATGCAGAAGCGCACTGATGTGGCTGTCCATGATTTCATACAATATTTCATCTTTCGATGAAAAATAATGATATATCAAAGCCTTGGATGTGTCACATGCGGCAGCGAGGTCCGCAATCGACGTTCCCAGAAACCCGGCAGACGCATACATTTGCGCAGCTTTGCGCAAGATTGCTTCGCGCCTGTCGTCATAGTCAGCAGCTTGTGGCCTAGCCAAAAAAGCCTCCGTCTTCCAGCAATGCGCTCTAGCCGATGGTCAAGCGACTGCGCAAGTGACCCGATGCCCGATCCAAACCAGCATCGGCAACATATGTTGCATTTGCAAACGCCTACGCTTGACGCATACCAATTGTTAATTTACCGTCCGACCGGTCTATTAATTAAATGCCGCGGACCAAAACTGGTTGGCATAAGATCCAAGTGGACATGGGAGAGAGCTAAAATGCGTTTTTATAAGCGCTTACATAAAATTGTATTCTGCTGTGGACTGATCGCTGTTCAGCCCTTGTCTGCGTCAGACGGAACGATCGAACTTCGCGCACGATCAATTCCGGCGCCAAAGCTCACCAGTCCCGAGGCACAAAGCGGCGTTGCGCGCGGCGCAGCTATTCTCGCAAACCGCCCGGTGCAATCGAGTCTCCCGACATCCATCCAAGACAAAGAGGCTTGGAAACGCGCTATCGCCGCATCTGATGCTGCATATGCACCTATGTTGCAGGGTATGCGCACGCAGATAGCAGCGCGCATAGAGAAGCAATCGATCGCGGGGGTTCCTGTTTACGTCGGAACTCCCAATCACCCCCGGAAGAATCGCAAAAATCGCATTATCCTGCACATCCATGGTGGTGGTTTTGCAATGCTGGCCGACGGCAATTATGCGGAAGTCATGGCGGGCCAGATTGCAACGCGCTGCGGATGCACTGTCTATTCGGTCAACTATCGGGTTCCACCCGATTTTCCGTACCCGACCGCAGTCGATGACAGTCTTGCGGTCTACCGAGCGCTGCTCAAAACAAATGCACCGCAAAATATTGCGGTTCAAGGGGAGTCAGCAGGCGGAAATATAGCCGCATCAATGGTGCTCAAGGCTCGGGACGCCGGGCTTCCCATGCCAGCAATGGCGGTATTTCTCTCCTCTGCCTTTGACCTTACCCGTTCAGGAGACAGCCACACTGTCAATGATGGGCTCGATTTGGCCCTGGGCAGCAGTATCTCGTCCCTGATCGATCTTTATGCGGCAGGTGCCGATCTCCGTTCGCCATACCTGTCACCTGTGTTTGCTGATTTCAGCAAAGGCTTCCCGCGCACATTTTTGAAGGCCGGCGGGCGCGAGATTTTGCTGTCTGACAGCATCGCAATGCATCGTGCATTACGCCGCGCAGGCGTGGAAGCCGAACTCAACATTTGGGAAGGCATGTCCCACGGATCGTTTGGTCCTCCTACAGCTCTGGCACCGGAGGATCGTGAAGTCGGCACCGAAATCGAGCGGTTCCTTGATGAGCAATGGCGGTAGATCTTAAAATAAAAACTAACGAATGGGGAATGTCTTGAAACATATTATTTATTGTATGGGGCTTTTAGCAATTTGCGTGACTCCGACCTACGCCCAGGATGCAACACATGCGCCTTCCTCTGATCAACAAGGTGGTCTGAACGAAATTGTGGTGACCGCTCAACGACGGGAAGAAAGCCTACAACACGTGCCGGTGGCCGTAACCGCATTCAATGCCGACGAACTTGGTAGCGCTCGTGTGGCCAATGTTCGCAATCTTTCTGGCTATGCTCCCAATTTTCAGGTGACGACACAAGGTTTGCAATCCACGCCTACAATCAATATTCGCGGTATTTCTTCGGGCACGGCCAACAACGCAGTCGATCCCAAAGTCGGGCTGTACCTTGATGGGGTCTATGTAGGGCGCACTGTTGGGGCTGTGTTCGATCTGGCCGACATCGAGCGTGTTGAAGTTCTGCGTGGGCCGCAAGGAACGCTATTCGGCAGGAATGCAACCGCCGGGGCGGTCAGCCTCATTACGGCACCGCCCACCGGTGAATTTGGCGTTAAGCAGAGCCTTTCCTATGGCAACGATAACGCCTTACGCATCCGAACTGTACTTAACCTTCCGTCACTGGGACCGCTCAGCTTCAAGCTTGCTTATCTTCATGATGAAATTGATGGCGATACCAAAAATCTGTTAGCGGGCCGAAGTATCGACCTCTCACGGCGCTCATCGTCATTCGGAACTCTGCGCTTTGGCGATAAGTTTGGCGGACGGAACACCGATGCTGCTCAATTCGCCGCTAGGTTTTCTCCCGATGACGGCCTCACATTCGACTACCGCTTTGACTATACCGACTTGCGCTCCGTTGGCAGGGCTTCCCAGCTTCTTGGAACGCTGCCGGGCACCGCAGGTACAATTCACAGTGGAATCCTTGGCTTTCAACCGATCACTGGAGGCATCACCAATCTCAGTGTGCGTCGGTTAAACGCTGTTGCCAATGCGTCGAGCACGGAACGTGTAGAAGTTCAAGGGCATAGCCTAACGGCAACCTGGGCTATCAGCGATGACGTGAAGCTCAAAAGCATCACCGCCTTCCGGAAAATGCAGCAGCACCCCTACATATACGACATGGCGGCAACCGGAGGTATTCGCTTCTCCGCTGCACAATTGGGGATGCTCCTTTCGGGTAATCTCGCAGGCATTCCTCAAGCGCCGGTCGGCCTCAATGACAGCTTGTTTTCGCTGCTTACGGCCAGAAAAAGTAAGCAGCGGCAATTCTCGCAAGAGCTCCAGCTACAGGTCACCAACAATGACTATGATCTGGTAATGGGCGGTTTCTATTTTCATGAGCGAGCCCCTGAAACTGGGATAGCTGGTGTTTTTCAGCCCGTTACAAACGGCATGGTCATCCCTGGTCAGCTCGACGCACGCTTCGGCAGCGGAACCACCCGCTCAACCACGATCAACGCGTCCTTGGCAGCTTACGGACAGCTAACATATCATGTTACAGATACCTTCGACCTGACCGGAGGGTTACGTTATACGATCGACCATCGGCGTACGAACCTATATGAAGTTTCTGGTCTGCAAGGTGGGGTTCTCAAACCCGGCAGTTACAAATCGAAATACAAGAAGCTCAATTATACCGTAATCGGCACATGGCGCCCGACAGCGGGAATCATGGCATACGGCAAGGTTTCCACCGGTTATGTATCCGGCGGGATTATGAACGCGATTCCTTATGGCCCTGAAAGCCTGCTTGCGTTCGAAGGTGGTTTGAAAACCCAGCTTTTCAATAATCGATTTCGGGCAAATATCGCCATTTTCCATATGAAATACAAAGATTTACAAACATCTAATTTTGTGAATGGTGTCGTCTCGTTCAACAATGCAGGCAAGGCTAACATTTCCGGTTTCGAGGCTGAAATCGATGCCATGCCAACCAAGGGGCTGACCTTGAGTGGCAGCCTTGGTTACTCGGACTTCAACTACAAGAAATTCGTGCTCAATGGTGTGGACGTTGCCGCAACGGCTCGACCCGCGTATTTTTCGAAATGGACTGCTCGTGCATCTATGCAATACGAGGCGCCCGAGTTCGCAAACGGCAGCCGCCCGTTCGCCAAAATCGATGCCCGTTGGCGTTCGAGCTCCAAACTTGTCGCAACCCCGATTGCCAATCCGATCATGGAAGAGCGGGCCACAACCAAACCTTACTGGCTGATTGATGGACGCGTCGGGCTCTCCAAAATCCCGCTTGCGGGTATGGACGTGAGTATATCCGCTTATGGCCAAAATCTGCTGAACAAAGAATATTATTCGTTCGGGGCGCCAGTTACTGGGCTCGCAGCAATTTACGATCGCGGCCGCACATATGGCATTGAGCTCTCGACTACATTTTGACGATCGAACATCCCACTCGTGGCATTTGAACACAATGCCACGAGTGGAAGCTGTCAGACGGAGCTGTCAGCGCGTTGCGAAAGGAGCAGAGCGGATTCGAACGTGAGATGCGGCTCCGCATTGGTCTTAAGATGTCCAACTCCCCTTGCGCGCAATGTCCGCTTCCCCCAACATCTCAGCCATTCAGGCTACTTCATGATCACATCGAAAGCTGCCGTCCGTCAGGTTCCATGGCGGGATGAATGTACGGCTGGTTTCAGGGAACGTGTTGAGGGCCCGGAACGATCGCTATGTTGGCGGCTGCAGTCGTGCAGCAGGTGGCCCGTTTTTATGGCAGCTATCTGAGGCTTTCGACCTTAAACCCGCCTGACCGGACACGCCAACAAAGCTGACACTTCGGTTGCAGCCTGCGCATCCTGAGCCAGTCATTCATGAGGGCCAGGAAGCCTGACCTGTGTGAGCCGGGGACCTGTCCAGGTAGGCGCAAGCCCGCCCTTTGCGCTCAGTTCGTGAGGCATTAGAGTTGCGGCATGCACCAGACAGTCGAAATAGTCGTGAATGACCGAATGCAGCGGGGCTATCGTTATACCCGTTCTGTGGCCATCGGACAGGCTTTCGATCCCACATTTCTTCCGGAGCTCACGCCTGCCGAAATGCTGAGTCTGGGAGTTTTTTGCGGTAAATACATGACCGACTGCAGAGCTGAGTTCCCAGCAGATTGGTTTGAGGGTGCGAAGCTGGCCCCTGATCGTCCTGATTGTTCATTGAACTACTTTGGGGTGCGCGCGAGCGTTCCCCTCCGTGTTTGGATCGACAAGGGCTGGATATACCCAGAAGACCCGCGCGGATGGTTTCAATGGTACTGTCGATACTATTCGGGACGCAGGCTGCCACAAGAGGATGCTCGTCAGATCGCGCGCTGGAAAGCTTTCAAACGTCATGCCGCACAAATCGTAAAACATTGCAATCCGGGAGATCCTTTTTGCCGCCCGAGGCAACGGCAAGCTCTCCTCCAATGGGCTTATGACAGCCGGATTCTCTAACCGATTGCTTCCTTGTGATTACCGCTATCGCCAACATAGCTGCCTGACCAGACGGGGTGTAGATGCTGGATAAGAGCACTTAGGCCGTAGTGCGATAGCTCATTCCGTCGGTGGGATCCTCGGATGAGATACATTGAAGGCATATTGCGCTCTGCTGCGTAGCTCGCCAAAATAATCTGAATAAACACGGGAGGGTCTTAATATGGGATTGAAAGGCGTTAACAGGATCATGATTGCGGTGCATGATCTTGAGCGGAGCAAGAAACTATACGAGGAATTACTCGGTGCGACTTTTCTGGATGCCAACTGGACGGGTGAACCGTTCGGTATTCATGTCGCTATCGCATGGGATGCGGGCATAGAGCTATGCGCACCTATGCCCGGGCGGGAAACGGACAGTGTGATATCGTGGTTTCTAGCCACTCGGAGTGAAGGCATTATGAGTGTATTTTTTGGAGTTAGTGATGGTGAGGCAGCACTCGAACGTAGCGCTGCTGCTGGCTACACTTGCTCGCACACCCTTGATTATACTCAGGCCGAAATTGACGAACATCTCGGGGGGCTCTTTAGCCGATACCAAGAATTTAATATTGATACCGGACAACGCTGTGGCTTTGCCGTAAGTTTGGCGCGCATTGAAGAGAAGGCTTCCCAGATGGCTTGATACGACCTGAGGGACAGCGGCGACCGAGTATTTGGCGCGCGGTCTATGCATGATCCCGATGCTAAGTGGCGTTCTAGTCTAACGTGGGGATCACCGTACTGATGCGCCCACGCACCGATCAGCTCGTTGACCGTTATTCCGAACCAACGCGTCAGGAATTGATCCATCGGCTGTGAGAGCGAGCACCGCGCTCAAAGACGGAATCTAGCATCAAGGAGGCGTACATCACCTCTTTGTGTGATGAGTCGGATTGGTCTTGTCCTGCTAGTGGCCGAGCAATAATTAACCGAGCTTGCGGTTCAGGAGATGCTGTATTTCTCGTTGAGTAGACCTATGCGAGCGTCGTAATTGCGCCCTCGCATCTTCCAAATTGGTATAACGATAAGGACCGACTGAAAAAGTCTCGATGGCGCCTCGGATAATGCCGTTTTCGCTCTCGTGCGGCACTTCGCTCGCATCGTTTAGGGGCGGTTCACTGGCCCTACTACGTACTTTGGCTCCACGAGCTGCGATTATCTCAAGCTGACCGCAAATCAGCAGCAACTCATCCGCGATCATTTCCAGCGCAAGCGTTTGCCGTTCCTGGCTCGTATAATGCGGCTTTTCATTCTGGGGGTGATTGGATGCGGCCTCGGCCATGATCCTCTCCATGTCTTGAGGAAACCGCCTGAACCTGAAAAACAATGTTCAGGCTAGTACTGGGTCAACCCATGTTTCCTGCGGTATGCCCGGATATTCCTGGCATAATGTGCAACCAAGTCGAAACGGCTTTTCGGGGCGCCAAGGGAACGGGCTTGCACCGCACGAATAAGCGCAACTTGATGATGATAGAGCAATTGATTGAGGTCCATGATGGCTCTCCTTACTGCGGGAGCACTATGGTCTCTCAGTCGCCATTATGTGCAGGGTAACAGGCGATATATAGATATGGGGTGCACAACGGGAAAATACAAGCTTCTCTCTTAAATCCCCGCAAGCCTGCGGAGCTAGGTTCCTACAGCTTCCCAAACAAATTCTCTATTTCCTCACCTGACAGGTACATGGATGGCTGCGCTTTTGTGATTTGCGCTGCGAGTTCCCGCGTCACCACCTGCCCGTAATGTTCCTCCAGCATTTCAACGGATGTGCCCATCTGCCGTGCGAGCAGAAACGGGCTCACCTCTTTCGAAAGCTGTCTCGTCGCGTAGTAATGCCGGAAGGAATAGATTGATCGCCGCTTGCCATCCCGCTCTATAGGGATACCGGCGAATTTCATCAGGGCCGAAAACGAGTTTTTAAAATTCTGAATCGGCTGGCCATTCGGGTGGCAGAAAATTACCTCCTCTTGGGCAGGCTTCGGATTCACCGCATCAGGATGTTCTGATTGCAACTCCTTGCAGCGCTGTTCACGGATTTGCCGGAAGCAAATTTCGGTGCCCGGATAGAACACCGCTTGGCGGCCACCCGTCTTCCCTCTGACATAAGCTGACAGATATATGGCAGTGGAACCATCTTCCTGCTTGTGATCGTACGCTAGGTCACACCAGCGCAGGCCCCGCAACTCCCCAACTCGCAACCCAGACGTCATCAGCACTATGAAGAAATGTTGTGCCATGAAACGATCACGCCACGTAGCGAGCCCTTTGCCTTCTTTTACCCATGCCCGAACAGACGAACGCAAGTGGCTGCATTCCGTCTCCGTAAAGGTCGGGCGCCGTTCGCTCTTTGCTCGTCGCAAGCCCATGTCTGGAATTTTGAGAATGTACCCTTTGGCGAGCGCAAACTTGAATACGGGCATGAATGCCGTGCGCTCCCGGCTGAGGGTGCTGAGCGAAGGCGCTTTCTTTCGGTAGTTCTGCTTACGCCATGCCCAATATTCAATGAAATCAGCCTCCTTGATGGAATCGATTCGTTTCTGCCCGAAAAACTCCAATGGGTAAGACTCAATCCGGTCGAAGGTCTCTTGCCACGATCCGTTTGCTCTTGTGTGCCCCACTGTCGATGCATGTAGCTTCCACGCATCGTAGACCTGCTTGAAAGTCGGCGTCTTAAGGGTGCCGCCCGCCTTCACATGCATGTAGAGTTCTTCATAGCGGTTCAGGGCGAATCGCTTGGCTTCCTCTAGATCATCGGTCTTGGTGCTCTTAACGTCATAATCGGCTGCATTTGGCACGCGAATCCGCGCCTGCCATTTCGGCTTCTTCAATCCTGGCCGTTTGTAGAGGATTACTCTTCCATCACCGCGCACGTCGATTGAATCTTGCTCGTAAGTGCCCATCGCAGCCCTCCCTCAAAAAGAGGAATAACTTCAGATGCTTGAGCGGACAACGCTCTTTTTGTGAAGGTTTTGTGGACCCCGAAATCAGCCCGAAATCGGCCAAAATCGCTCGACAATCATCTTGTAAAGCATTGTAATTTCAGGGATTTTTTGGCGCACCCGACAGGATTCGAACCTGTGACCTCTGCCTTCGGAGGGCAGCGCTCTATCCAGCTGAGCTACGGGTGCCTGCGAGCGCAACTAGCAGTGAGCGCGATGGTGCGCCAGCGCTTTTCGATCTTTCACTGACAGGCAATTGTTCTGTTCCGCCAAAGGTCATCTTCAACTCCGAGAAAAGCGCTGATTTCTGCCAGCTATGTCCGGCCCAAAACGGGATGCAATGCACCTGTGCAGCAGCCTCGGTGCGCCCGCACCGTGATTGCAGCTTGACCGAGTTCCCTATATGTTCTCTAGCATCTTGCGATGGTCGATGAACCGATTCTAACCGCATCCGGCGCGCCTGAGGATGAACGCGAAGCGCGGCGCGTGGCGCGGGGTATCTGCCGGCTGTTCGCGCGCAACAATATCTGGTGTCTGCCGGAAATGCCGCTGCGCAACGGGCGCCGCGCGGATTTGATGGGGCTGGACGAGAAGGGGCGGATCGTGATTGTTGAGATAAAGGTCGCCCGCGCCGATCTGCTCGGCGACGCCAAATGGCCTGACTATCTCGAGTTTTGCGACCGGTTCTTCTGGGGCCTGTCCCCTCATCTGGACCGCGCTTGCCTGGAACATCCCGAATTTCGCCCGGAAAGCTGCGGGATCATTGTTGCCGATGGCTACGACGCGGAAATCGTTCGCCCCGCACCGTCGCTTAGCCTTGCCGCTGCGCGACGCAAAGTCGAAGTGGAGCGCTTGGCGCGCGTAGCAATGCGGCGGGCCGTTGTCGCCGCCGACCCGGGACTGGCTCCCTTGCTCCCTGGATAGAGCGCAAGAAACCAATCAGGATTCTTTTATGGCGTTTTACAGCCTATTTGGCATTTTCAGATCAGGCACTCCTGTTTTCAGATCAGGCACTCCTGGATGCAAGATACCGTATCTATCCCGCAGCCCGGCAATCTTCAGTTCCGGTTCAGGGCGAAACCGGTTAGCAAGGGCCAGTTATGCGCAATCCCGCCCGCCTGCTCACCCGGATTTTCGCGGTTGTCGTCGTTGTTGTGCTCTCAGCGCAACATGCTCTGGCGCAATCCATCCTGCGCGACGCCGAAACCGAGGCACTGTTTCAGGATATGGGCAAGCCGCTGGTCGATGCCGCAGGGCTGGGCAAAGGCAATGTCGATATCGTCCTGATCAACGATTCCTCGATCAACGCTTTCGTTGCTGGCGGTCAGGCGATCTATATTCACAGCGGGCTGATCAACGCCGCCTCCAATGTCGATGAAGTGCAAGGGGTCATCGCGCACGAACTGGGCCACATCACCGGTGGCCATATCATCCGGTTCGACGAAGGTGCCAAGGCGGCCAGCAACATCACGATCCTGTCGCTGTTGCTGGGTGTCGCAGCGGCGGCGGCAGGCGCACCCGATGCCGCGATGGGCGTTCTCGCCGCGGGCCAGCAGGCCGCCATGGGCAAGTTCCTCGCTTTCACCCGGGCGCAGGAATCCTCCGCCGATGCGGCCGGGGCGCAGTTCCTGTCGAAAGCCGGCATTTCCGGGCGCGGTTCGATCGATTTCTTCAAGAAATTGCAGAATCAGGAATTTCGCTACGGCTATAGCCAGAGCGATGAGGCATCGTTCGGTCGCACGCACCCCCTGACCGGAGATCGCATCGCCAACTTGCGCGACATCTACGAGAAAGACCCCGCTTGGGACAACAAGCCCGATCCGGGCTTGCAGGAACGCTTCCTTCGCGTGCGGGCGAAGCTCTACGGCTATCTGGCCGATCCCGCCCGGACGCTGGCCACCTACCCGCCGACCGACAACAGCATTCCGGCGCACTATGCCCGCGCCTACGCCTATCACAAGGATGCGCTGGTCACGAAAGCGCTGGCGGAAACGGCCGCCCTTCTCTCGGTCGAACCGAAAAATCCCTATTTCCTCGAACTGCAGGGGCAGATCCTGCTGGAATCGGGCAAGCCGACCCAGGCCATTCCCGCTTTGCGCGATGCCAACAGGCTGACGGGCAACAACCCGCTGATCGCCACTATTTTCGGCCACGCGCTGATCGCCACGGAAGATCCCGCGAACTATCCCGAAGCGATCACCGTGCTCAGGGCCGCTGTCGCCCGCGACCGCCAGAACCGCTTTGCGTGGTATCAACTGGGGGTGGCCTACGCAGCGCAGGGCGACACCCCCCGCGCCCAACTGGCCAGTGCGGAACAGCAGGTGCTCGACCAACGCTATCCCGAAGCGCTCCAGAATGCGCAGGCCGCTCTCGTCGAGCTGCCCGAACATTCGGCCGACTGGCTGAGAGCGCAGGATATCACGATGCAGGCGCGCGCCGCGCTTGAAGACAAGAAGAAAAAGGGTAAGTCCAAGCGTAATGGCTGAACAATCGAAGGCGGGCGCGGCCCGGATCGTCCTCTATGCGGTGGGCGTGGTGTTGCTGGGGCTGCTCGGCGGTTATGCCGCGTCGTGGACCGGGCTCACCCGCCCCGCAACCGACGCTGCGGTGCGCGAATACCTGCTGGAACATCCCGAAATCCTGCCCGAAGCGATGGACCGCCTGCAAGCACGCGAAGTCGCCAACCGGCTTGCGCCGATCAAGGCCCAGGTCACCACTCCTTTCCCCGGCGCAGTTCTAGGAAACCCAAATGGTTCAAAAATCCTAGTTGAGTTTACCGATTTCGCGTGCACATATTGCCGTCATAGTGTGGCCGAAGTCGACGCACTGATCGCGCAGGACCCACAGCTCAAAGTGGTGATCCGCGAAATGCCGATCCTTTCGGAACAGAGCGCCGCCGCCGCACGGATGGGCCTCGCCGCCGCCGAACAGGGTCGCTATCCCGCTTTCCACAAGGCAATGTTCGAACTGGGCCCGCCGTCCCCCACCACGATCGAAGCGGCCGCACAGAAGGCCGGGCTCGACATGGCCCGCGCCAGGACGATTGCCGGATCCAAAGCGGTGGAAACCGAACTGGCGCGCAATCTCACCATTGCCGAACGGCTGAGTTTCAATGGCACCCCCAGTTGGGTGGTCGGCGATCAGGCGTTTTCCGGCGCGCTCCCGCGCGATGCACTGGCGGAAGCGCTGGCCAAGGCTCACGGCGAGGACAAAGACAAAGGCAAGGATAGCTGAGGCAGCGTTGCTTTCGCCCCGGGTTTTGCGCCCGTACGATACATGACCTTCCCATGAACGCATCGTCCAGAGCGGAAAACCGGTTCCCACTTTTTCGCACGATGCGCTAAAGGTGTGCGCCATGGCCGTGCTGTCCCTTAAACCGACACCCTTTTTCGCCAACAAGAACCGCGCTTTCTGGCAATTGCAGATCGCGGGCTGGGGCGGGGCCATGGTGGTGCGCGGCATGACCACCGTGGCGAACGAGAAGCCGTTCTCGTTCCTGCTGCTGGTGGTGATCGCCACGATCACGGGCTTTTCGCTCAGCCTCGTCCTTTCGGTGATCTATCGCCAACTCATCCACCGCCGGCCGCTGGTCACCTGGGGGCTGACCGGTATTGCGCTGGCAGGCGCGGTCAGCGTTTCGGCCTTCATCAACGGCTGGGTCATCAGCCTCTATCAGGTGAACAGCGAGGCGAGTTTCGCCCAGTTGTTCCTCGGCGTGTTCTATATCGACCTGACGCTGCTGGGCGCATGGTCGGCACTCTATTACGCGATCAACTTCTACGTCCAGATCGAGGAACAGGCTGACCGCATGCTGCGGCTCGAAGCGGAAGCGACCGGGGCACAGCTTGCCATGCTGCGCTACCAACTCAATCCGCATTTCCTGTTCAACACGCTCAATTCGATTTCGACGCTGGTGCTGCTCAAACAAACCGAGCCCGCCAACGCGATGCTGATGCGGCTATCGTCGTTTCTGCGCCACACGTTGATCAACGAAGCGGGCAGCAAGGTTTCGATCGAGCAGGAAGTCGAGACGCTGAAGCTCTATCTCGACATCGAACGGATGCGGTTCGAGGATCGGCTGCGAACCGAATTCCGCGTCGACCCGGAAGCGGGCGATGCGCTGCTGCCTTCGTTACTGCTGCAACCGCTGGTCGAAAACGCGATCAAATATGCCGTTTCCCCGCAGGAGGAAGGGGCCAGAATCACGCTGACCGCACAACTCGTCGGCCAAAGGCTTCGCATTACCGTCTCCGACACCGGGCCGGGATTGCAAAACGCCGAACTAAGGCCGACCTATCCGGGTGTCGTTACCGGCGCCGGTGAGCACACCTCCACCGGCGTGGGTTTGTCCAACATTCGGGATCGGCTTGGCCAGGCATATGGCGACGAACATCGCTTCGAGATTCGCAATCCGCCTGAGGGAGGTTTCACCGTTATTATCGAAATCCCTTACGAGCCTGCCAAGAAGGCGGAAACCCCACAGGCCCGCGTGCCTGTGGCAGATGCGCCGGTCACAGCCATCCCCGACAAACGCTCGCTCGGAACCCCCGCATGACTATCCGAACCATACTTGTCGATGACGAAAAGCTCGCCATCCAAGGACTGCAACTGCGCCTTGAAGCTTTCCCCGATGTCGAGGTGATCGACACCTGCTCCAACGGGCGCGAGGCGATCCGCAAGATCAAGACGGAAAAGCCCGATCTCGTTTTCCTCGATATCCAGATGCCCGGCTTCGACGGTTTCTCCGTCGTCAAGGGCGTGATGGAAATCGAACCGCCGCTGTTCGTCTTCGTCACCGCCTATCAGGAACATGCGATCCGCGCGTTCGAAGCCAATGCGGTGAATTATCTGATGAAGCCTGTCGACGTCGACAAGCTAGCCGACACCATCGAGCGGGTGCGCCAGCGCATGGCCGAAAAGAAATCCGCCGAAGAAGCCGAAAAGCTCAAGAACGTCCTTTCCGAAGTCGCCCCCGATGCGGTGGAAAACATGCCGGAACAGGACGATTCCACCAATCGCTACGAAAAGCTGATCAACGTGAAGGATCGCGGCCAGATCTTCCGCGTCGATGTCGATTCAATCGAACATATCGAAGCCGCGGGCGATTACATGTGCATCTACACCGGCGACAATTCGCTGATCCTGCGCGAAACGATGAAGGATCTCGAACGGCGGCTTGATCCGCGCGTATTCCAGCGCGTGCATCGCTCCACCATCGTCAATCTCGACCAAGTGCGCCAGGTGAAGCCGCACACCAATGGCGAATGCTTCCTCGTGCTGGAAAGCGGCGCGCAAGTGAAAGTCAGCCGTTCCTACCGCGACGTGGTGGCGCGCTTCGTTCACTAGACAGGCTGCCTCCGCAGCATCGGATGCCTGACAGGCGGCGCGAACGGATCGCGCCGCCTGTTTCCGTTCGCAGACCATCCGCCGCCTGCGGGCAGAGTGCGCTTGTCGAATGGCCATTTTTCCTGTCTGGACGGCAGCGATGGCCAGGGCCGCTTTCGGCAAGCGGCATGGGGAACGGGAGTGATTATGGGTTTCGATCTCACCGGCTTCGATTGTGATGCCTTTGTTCGCGCCACGCTGGAAGAAGACCTCGGCGTGGGCCTGCCCGGCGGCGGGCAGGATGTCACGGCGGACAGCGTGATCCCCGCCGATGCGCGCTTTTCCGGGGTGATGGACAGCCGCGATGCGATCGTGGTCGCGGGGCTGCCCATTGCCGCCGCATTCTTCCGCGCGCTCGATCCCGCGATGGAGATCGCTTTTCTGGCCCAGGAGGGGCAGGCCGTGCCTGCCGGCACGCATCTCCTTCATCTGTCGGGCAACGCCCGCGCCATGTTGACCGCGGAGCGGAGCGCACTCAACACCGTGCAGCACCTTTCTGGCATCGCCACCATGACCCGCGCCTACGTCGAAGCCATGGGCGAGAGCGGCTGCATCCTGCTGGATACGCGCAAGACCATTCCCGGCCTGCGTCATCTGGAAAAATACGCCACTCGGATGGGCGGGGCGCAGAATCACCGCATGGGGCTGTGGGATGCGGCAATGATCAAGGACAACCACGTGCTGGTCGCCGGTGATGTCGGCGAAGCGGTGCGCCGGGCGCGCGCCGCCGGAGTGGCCAACGTGATCTGCGAAGTGGACCGGATCGACCAGATCGAACCGGCGCTGACGGCAGGCGCCAGCCATCTCCTCCTCGACAACATGGACGTGCCGACACTGCGCGAAGCGGTGGCGCTGGTCGCCGGCCGGGTCCCGACCGAAGCATCGGGCGGGATCGACCTCACCACGATCGGCGCGAAGGCTGCCACCGGCGTGACGTACGTTTCGGTCGGCCGCCTGACGCAAAGCGCCCCCGCCGCCGATATCGGTCTCGATTTTACCCCGCTTTAGAGCGGTTTGCGCCTGCCCACCATTTGCGCCATGGTAATCCGGTTCACTTTTGGGGAGGCACCATGCGACCGCAATCCATCGTTCTGTTTGACCGGGTTTTCCTGCTTTCGCTGGGTCTGGGCATGATCAACACCGCCTTATCCTTTCAGGATAGCCTCGCTTACATGCAAGCCGATCCGGCCACGGCACAGGCCGGATTCGGGGCCGGGTTCCTGATTTTCACGCAAGCTGTCAGCTTCGCCATCCTGCTGTTGCTGTGGTATTTTATCGCCCGCCGCGCCAGCACCGTGGCAAAATGGATTCTCGTTGTTCTGACCGCGATCGGCACTCTGGCGGTCCTGCCCACGCTCAGCACACTGGCGGAACGTGGCCTGTTCACGATGATCGTCGCCCTGATTATCACCGCGATGCAGATTTTCGCTCTCGTCTGCCTGTTTCGCGCCGATGCGAAGGCCTGGTTCAAAGCACGCGGGCAGAGCGGCGCCAATCCGGATATCTTCCGCTGATCCGCGTGCGCCGGGTTTTCACAGCGCTGATAGCTGGTGGATTGGCGCTTCCCGCCGCAACGGCCCATGCGCAGGCCTATCAGTGCCGCGTGCCTTCCACCGCCATCACCGTGCCGCGGATCGCGCCCGAGGGGCCCGCGCGGCGCATTCCGATAACCGGCTATTCGCTGGCGCTGAGCTGGTCGCCAGAATATTGCCGCATACGCGCGGACAACCCGGGCGACACAATGCAGTGTTCGGGCCATAATGGCCGCTTCGGCTTCGTCCTCCACGGTCTGTGGCCCGAAGGCACCGGGGGGCGCTGGCCGCAATGGTGCCCGACACCGCGCGCGCCGTCCCCGACCCTGGCACGGCAGCACCTGTGCATGATGCCTTCCACCCGCCTGATGGCGCATGAATGGGCCAAGCACGGCAGTTGCATGGTCCGCACGCCCGAATCCTATTTCAAAGTGAGCCAGATCCTGTGGGATTCGCTGCGCCTGCCCGATCTGAACGATCTTTCCCGGCAGGACACGCTCAACGCCGGGGCGATCCGCCATGCCTTCCTCCGCCGCAATCCGGATTGGCGAGCGGAACAGGTGGGCGTGCATCTCAATGCGCGGGGCTGGCTCACCGAAATGCGCCTCTGTTACGGCAAGGATTATAGGCCGGCCCGATGCAGCCCCACGCAGTTCGGCGCCCGTGATTCGGCACGGGCGAGGATATGGCGCGGCAAACGCTGATCAGCCGCGCCGCTGGCGGAAAAAGACGCGCAGGATTTCCACGGCTTCCTCCTCTCCCATTCCGGCATAGATTTCCGGGCGATGGAGGCACTGCGGCTGATCGAACACCCGCGCGCCCTGTTCCACCGCGCCCCCTTTGGCATCGGATGCGCCGTAATAGAGGCGGCCAATGCGCGCATGGGCAATAGCCCCCGCGCACATGGCGCAGGGTTCCAGCGTCACCCACAGTTCGCAGCCATCCAGCCGATCCCTGCCCAATACCTGCGCCGCACGCCGAATCGCCAGTATCTCGGCATGTGCGGTAGGATCGTACAAGGCACGCGGGGCGTTGTGCGCGCGGGCGATGATCATTCCATCCTTGACGACGACCGCGCCCACGGGCACTTCGCCCGTAAGAGCGCCCACCTGCGCCTCCGTCAGCGCGGCGAGCATCGGTTCGGGGATCGGCCAGCGTTTCATTCTTTACGGGCTAGTCCCGCAAAGACGATCCCGCAATGCCGCCGATATGCTTGACGATTCGCCCGGCGGCAGTTATGCGCGCCGCTTTCCGGGGATAACCCCAAGCTTTTCGAACGAGAGATTTTTCCATGTCGCGGATTTGCGAACTGACCGGCAAGGGCCGCCAAGTCGGCCACAATGTGAGCCACGCCAACAACAAGACCAAGCGCGTGTTCCTGCCCAACCTGCAGAATGTCACGCTGCTGTCGGAAAAGCTGGATCGCAGCTTCAAGTTCCGCGTTTCGACGCACGGCCTGCGTTCGGTCGAACACAACGGCGGTCTCGACAACTGGCTGCTCAAGACTTCCGACGAGAAGCTTTCCCCGCGCGCCCGCAAGGTGAAGCGCGAAGTGGCGAAGGCTGCCGTCGCCGCCTGAGCCTTTCGGCCCCTTTGGGGCCGTCTCGCGAAAGCTTGAAAGGGCGTACGGGCTACCGTGCGCCCTTTTCGCGTGTCTGCCGTTTGCCATCCGACACCGGTTTCCAGCGCAGTTTCAGCAGAATCGTCCGCTGGAACGATATCTGGTTGTCATCCGAAATCACCCACACCACCGCGCTGCCATCGGGTCTCGGGGCCACGGCCAGCCCTTCGAAATTGTCGCTCGGCAACGGCGGTTCGAGGGTGGCGAGCACCGTGCCTTTCCACGCCGTGCCTTGGCGAATGGCCGCCGGATCTGCGAGGACGAGCTTGGAGACAAAGCCCGGCGGCACCCCCAGCACGACCTGCCGATGCAAGATCAGCACGCGGCCATCGGGCAATTGGGCCATGTCGGTCGGCAGCGAACGGGGGGGCGCATCGTACCTGAACCGCACCGGCTTGACCCCTGAAACGGGATCGTGAGGGAACAGCAACGCGGGCCCGGTGGTCGAAAACCACCCATCGCGCGATTCGGCCAGCACGATGAAGCGTCCATCGGCCAGGCGCACCATCGCCTCCGGCCCGCCGTTCGAAACCCAGTCACGCATAGCCGCCGGGCGAACGGCGCGCGGATCACGCCCCTGCACATCGGTGCGGACGATCGCATTGCTCTGTTCATAGCCGACCCATAGCTGGCCGGTTGCGGGATCGTGAGTCAGCGATTCGCTGTCGGCCAGCCGCTTGTCCTTGGCCTCGCTGGTGAGAAAAAGGCCCATGCGCGGCTGCGGATCGCCGCGTGAAGGATCGCGAAACCACAGGTAGCGGCCCCGATCGCTGAGCGTGAACAATTCACCATTACCGAGCACCGCCAGCGCGGAATAACCGCCGAAATCATCCCCGTTGCCTTGCACCAGCCAGGCCCGTTCCAGCGTCAGCCCAGGGGCCAGTTGCGGGGTTTTTGCCAGCGCGATGGGGGTGAAAGACACCCGCATATCCCGATTGGGCGGGGGCAGGGGGCTGCGCCACCAGCTCAGCGCCAACAGCACGGCGCATAGGGCGAGGATCGCAAAGCGGCGCAGAAAGGACATGTCTGCCTGCTATGCCACGCCCTTGCAGCCCACAATCGTCAGCGCATCGGCCCTGTGAACAACAGCGGATCGAGCCGGGCGTCGCGCCATTTGATGCTCCAGTGCAAATGCGGCCCGGTGGCGCGGCCGGTGGCGCCGATGCGGCCGATGGTCTGCCCCTGTTTCACCCGTTCCCCTTCGCGAACGAGAAGCGCCGAGCAATGGAGGAACGCACTGTTGAGACCATTGCCGTGATCGATCATCAGCAAATGCCCTTCGAGCGAGAACGGCGTCTGCGCCGCCAGCACCACGACCCCATCGGCCGGCGCGACAAATGGCGCGCCGCTGCCGCCCGTCGCGATATCGAGACCGCTGTGATAAGCGCCCGGTTCCCCACGATAGACGCGCTGCGAACCGAACAGGCCAGAAATCCGCCCCTTGGCCGGCCAGATGAACGTCTGCCGCCAACCGTCGCTATGCGCGTTGACCGCGCGGGCCGCATTGATCCGTTCGATTTCCGGGCGACGGATTTTCAGGAAAGCTTCGGTCGGCCCGCCGGGTTTACGGGCGACGTTGATATGTTCGATCCGCCATGCGCGCGGCGATATGGCAAGGCGGCGTTCCACCCGGCGACCATCGGCCAGAATCGCGACAAGCGTGGCCGATGGGCCCGCATCGCGATCGAAGGCAGCAAAGAACGTGCCATCGGCCGCAGTCGCGATTTCGGCCCCGTCGAGCGTAAGGCGTTCCGTCCCACCGGGCGCGGTGCCGCGAATCCAGCCGCCCTGCGTCTGTTCCCCGGCAAACGTAAAATCGGCCGCGCCGGGCGGTGTTGCCCGGCGGACAGGTGGCGGCGGGGCAGGGCGATCCTGCGGCCGCTGCGCTTGGGCCCGCTCGTTGCCGGGCGCGGAGTCACGCGCGGGCGCCACACATCCCGCCAACACCGATACCCCCACGGCTGCGAACGCGGCCACGAGGGGAACCTGCCGCCCGATCACGCGCCCAGCAGACGCTTGGTGGCGATTTCGGGCGAGGCATAGGCCTCCTGCAACCGGGCGTTCCAGTACCGCAGTTCATCCAGCGGAATACGTTCGCCCGACACGGCGCACAGGACGTGGCTGCCCGGCTTGAGAACGCGAAAATCGCTCGCGCCGTAGTGGAGCTTTGCGAGGGGATCGTTGGAGGACATCAGCATGAGAATACCCCTAACAAAACGCCCGATTCAAAGCAATTTCGGCTGATCGCCCGATTCGGCGGGCCGTGGTCTGGCTCGGGCCGGCGTGGGGCGGGGCGGGGGAGTCTTGCCCTGTGGCACGACATCGAGCGGACCATCGCGAAATTTCAGCACCAGAGCATCCTGCCCGGCAGCCACGGCCCGATCCGTCATCGTGCGCCCGGATGCATCGGTGACGCGGACATAGCCACGCTCCAGCGGGCGATCGGGGTGGAGCTGCTGCGCCAGTCGGGCGAGGGCCGCCAGCCGTTCGCATTGGGCGCCGACCCGCTGGGTCAGCAGCGCCGGAGTGAGCCGCGCGGTTTCCAGCCCATGTCGGGCCCGATCCAGCCGCGCGCGAAGAATCGGCGCGGAAAGGTGCCGCACGCGTTCCTGCAACCGTTCCCGTTCGCGCATCGTGCGGTCGGCAAGGCCGCGCCGCAACCGTTCGGACAGATCATCCAGCTTCTGCGCCTGGGGGGCGAGGAGGTTTTCCGGGCGCGGCAGGCGCTGCACCCGCGCCATCAGCCGTTCGCGCCCCAGCCCCACCGGGCGGAGGATCGCCCGCTTCTTGCGCAGCGCCAGTTCATCCAGCAGCGCGGCCAGTTCCACCCGCACCGGCACCGCCATTTCCGCCGCTGCGGTGGGGGTGGGTGCGCGCCTGTCGGCGGCGTGGTCGGCCAGCGTGGTATCCGTTTCGTGGCCCACCGCCGAAACGATGGGGATCGTGCAGGCGGCAATCGCGCGCACGACCACTTCCTCGTTGAAGCTCCACAGATCCTCGATCGAACCGCCCCCGCGCGCCACGATCACCAGATCGGGCCGCGGCACCGCGCCATCGGGGGGAAGCTGCGAGAACCCCTCGATCGCCGCCGCCACCTGTTCCGCCGAACCCTGCCCCTGCACCAGCACCGGCCAGACCAGCACATGGCAGGGAAAGCGGTCCGCCAGCCGGTGCAGGATATCGCGGATCACCGCGCCCGTGGGCGAGGTGACGACACCGATCACACGCGGCAGATAGGGGAGGGGCTTCTTGCGCCCGGGGGCGAACAGCCCTTCCGCCTCCAGCCGGGCCTTGGTCTTTTCCAGCAGCGCCAGCAGCGCCCCTTCGCCCGCGATCTCCATCCGATCGATCACGATCTGATAGGACGAACGGCCCGGGTAGGTGGTCAGCTTGCCACTGGCGATCACTTCCAGCCCGTCTTCCGGCGTGAAAGGCAGGCGCTGGGCATTGCCGCGCCACATCACCCCGTCGATCCGGGCGTTTTCATCCTTGAGGCAGCAATAGAGATGGCCCGACGCCGCCCGTTTGACGCCCGAAAGTTCCCCCCGCAGTCGCACATAGCCGAAGCGATCTTCCACCGTGCGCTTGAGCAGCGCGGAAATTTCACTGACGGAAAGCGGCGCAGCGTTGTCCCCGGGCGCGCCCTTCGCTACCAGCCCGGCAGACTCCCCCGTTTCGGGGGCATCAGTTTCTTCGAAGGGATCGGGCATGAATATCCTCTTGGCAGGTTCGGGCGGCCGCGAACATGCGCTGGCTTGGAAGCTGGCGCAATCCCGCCTGGTGTCCGGTGGTGCAGGCACCCTTTACGCCACCCCCGGCAATCCGGGAATCGCCCGGCATGCCGAACTGGTCACGCTGGACCTTACGGATCATGCCGCCGTCGTCGCTTTTTGCGAGGAAAAGCGCATTGGCCTTGTGGTGATCGGACCGGAAGCGCCGCTGGTCGATGGTCTGGCCGATTCGCTGCGTGCCAAGCTGTTCCCGGTGTTCGGGCCGTCTGCGCAGGCCGCCCAGCTCGAAGGCAGCAAAGGTTTCACTAAGGACCTGTGCGAACGCACCGGCATCCCCACTGCAGGCTATGTCCGCACCCGTTCGCTGGAGGAGGCGCAAGCCGCCCTGGCCCGCTTTACCGCGCCTTATGTGCTCAAGGCCGATGGGCTGGCCGCCGGCAAGGGCGTGGTCATCGCCGAAACCCGTGCCGAAGCGGAAGAAGCGCTGGCCGACATGTTCGGCGGCGCATTCGGTGAAGCCGGGGCCGAAGTGGTGATCGAGGAATTCATGGTGGGCGAGGAAGCGAGCTTCTTCGCCATCACCGACGGGGCGACTATCGTGCCCTTCGGCAGCGCGCAGGATCACAAGCGCGTGGGCGAGGGGGATACCGGCCCCAACACGGGCGGCATGGGTGCCTACAGCCCGGCCCCGGTGCTGACTCCCACGCTGGAAGCCGAAGTGATCCAGCGGATCATCGGCCCCACCGTCCACGCGATGACCAACGAAGGCATGCCCTATTCGGGCGTGCTCTATGCCGGGCTGATGCTGACTGCCGAAGGGCCCAAGCTGATCGAATACAATTGCCGCTTCGGCGATCCCGAATGCCAGGTGCTGATGATGCGGCTGGAAGACGATCTGGGCGAACTGTTGCTGGCCTGCGCGGAAAACCGCCTGGCCTCGCTTCCTTCGCCCCGCTTTTCTTCCGATACCGCACTGACGGTGGTGATGGCAGCGGAAGGCTACCCCGGCACGCCCAAGAAGGGCGGTGCAATCGGCGGGATTGACGCGGCCGAAGCCACGGGTGCGAACGTCTTCCACGCGGGCACTGCATTGGCGGCGGACGGTAGGCTGGTGGCCAATGGCGGGCGCGTGCTCAACGTCACCGCTCGCGGCGCCAATGTGACCGAGGCGCAGGCAGCCGCTTACACGGCGGTCGATGCGCTCAGCTTCCCTGAAGGCTTCTGCCGCCGCGACATCGGCTGGCGCGAAGTGGCGCGGGAACAGGCGACCGGCTGACATCGCCCACACGGAGGCGGCCCTTCGTGAAAGAATGGGCCGCCTGCTATCCGTTCAACCGAACCGCTGGGCGAACAGTGCCTTGAGATCGGCTTCCGGCCGTGCGCCATAGTGCGCAATGATCTCCCCCGCCGCGAGCGCGCCCATGGCGAGGCTGCGTTCAAGGCTTTCCCCGCGCACATGCCCGGCCAGGAATCCGGCGGCGAACAGATCGCCCGCGCCGGTGGTGTCGATCACCGCATCGACCGGTTCCGCCGCCACTTCGGCCCGTTCCCCGCCGCTGATCGCCACAGCGCCGTCTTCGCTGCGCGTCACCACCAGCACCGGCACTTTGGGCGCCAGCAGGGCCAGACCGGCTTCGAAATCGGCCTCCCCCGTCAGCGCGGCGAGCTCAACCATGTTGGCGAACAGGATATCGATCTGTCCGGCTTCGATCAGCGCACGGAAATCGTCGCCATGGCGATCGATCACGAACGCATCCGACAGTGTGAAAGCCACTTTGCGCCCGGCGGCGCGGGCGGCGGCAATCGCTTTCTTCATCGCGGCGCGGGGCTCTTCCGGATCCCACAGATAGCCTTCGAGGTAGAGCACGGCGGCTTCGGCCACCGCCGCATCGTCAAGTACGGCGGCGGGCAGGAATTGCGATGCGCCGAGATAGGTGTTCATCGTCCGCTGGCCATCGGGCGACACGAAGATCAGGCAGCGCCCCGTCGGCGGATCGCCCGCGCGGGCAGGCGTATCGAAATCGATCCCCACGGCGCGGATATCGTGCGCGAAGACATCGCCCAACTGGTCGTTCGCCACCTGCCCGATAAAGGCGCATTGCAAACCAATGGCGGACAGGCCCGCCAGTGTGTTGGCCGCCGATCCGCCCGAAACTTCGCGCGCCGGGCCCATCGCATCATAGAGTTCGCGGGCGCGATCGGTATCGACCAGCGTCATGCCGCCCCGGGCCATGCCCAGTTCCTCGATCAGATCGTCTTCGCAAGGGGCCATCACGTCGACAATGGCGTTGCCGATGGCCAGAACATCGTAGCGGGGTGCGGACATGCGTTTTCCTGTTCAAGACTGTGCGTGCCCGGCGCTTAGAAGGAATTGGACGTGGAGGGAACCGTCGTCACGCCAGATACCGGCGGCTTCACCTGACGCAGGCCCTTTTAAGCGCGTTTCGCGCCGCTTGCGCGTTGACTTGCGCGCCTATGCACCGCACACCACCGGGCCATTCCAAAGGTCCCGCATGTCCCCCAAACTGATCGTTTCGCTTGCTCTGTTTCCGCTGCTGGCCGCCTGCGCCGCCACCGCGCCATCTCAACCGCAGAGGCCCGGCACCCCGTCCACCCGCATCCCGCCGACCCAACCGCCCAAGCCACCGGTGCAAAGCTGGCGCCCGGCACGGGAAATGGCGATTCCAGGACTGGAAAGCGTGATCGGCGCGGACAGCCGCACTTTGACGCAAATGTTCGGCAAGCCCCGGCTGGATGTGACCGAAGGCGATGTGCGCAAGCTGCAGTTCAGCGGGCGGCCCTGCGTGCTCGACATCTACCTCTACCCGCCCCGGCAAGGGGCAGATCCACGCGCGACCTATGTCGATGCACGGCGGGAAAGCGATGGGCAGGATGTCGACCGCGCAGCCTGCGCCGCCGCGCTACGCCAGCGCTAAACCCGTCTGATCAGACGGTAAAGCTCTCCCCGCAGCCGCAAGTGCCCTTGGCATTGGGGTTCTGGAACGTGAACCCGGCGGTAAAATCGTCTTCCTGCCAGTCCATCGTGCTGCCGATCAGGTACAGCACGCTGGCCCCATCGATGAAGAACAGGCCGCCCGGAGTTTCGATCCGTTCGTCCATCGGGTTCGCTTCGTTCACATAATCGACCGAATAGGCGAGTCCGGAACAGCCCCGGCGCGGGGTAGACAGCTTGACTCCGATGGCCCCTTCGGGCGCCTGCGCCATCAGATCGGCGATGCGCTGCTCGGCCGACGGCGTCAGGATGACGGCGGCAGGGCGGGCACGGAGTTTGGTTTCGGTCATCACAGCATTCCCAGTTCGAGCTTGGCGTCATCGCTCATCTTGGACGGGTCCCACGGCGGGTCCCAGACGATGGCGACTTCCGCATCGCGAATGCCCGGCACCGCACCGATACGCAGTTCCACTTCGCCCGGCATGGATTCGGCCACCGGGCAATGCGGCGTGGTGAGCGTCATCGTCACTTTGGCATCGCCATCGCTGGACACGTCCACCCCATAGATAAGACCGAGATCGTAAATGTTAACCGGGATCTCCGGATCGTAGATTTCGCGCAGTGCCGCGATCACCCCTTCGTAGAGCACGCCGCCGGGTTCGCCCGGAGCGATACCCTGCGGCACCTCTTTGAGGAAACCTTCGAGATAGTCGGGCTTGTGCGGTGTGCCCGCGTCCGCCTGCTCCGCCACATCGTCCACCCGCGCACGGCGCGGCTGATCCACACTGTTCACTTCTTCTACCGCGATCTTTTCGGGTTCGTCGCTCATCCGAAGATTCTCCTGGTGCGTTCGATGCCGCGCAGCAGGGCATCGAGATCGCTATCATCGCTATAGAGGCCGAAACTGGCCCGGGCCGTGGCCGGAACGCCGAGATGGTCCATCAGCGGCTGGGCGCAATGGTGACCCGCGCGGATCGCCACGTTTTCCTCATCCAGAATGGTGCCGAGATCGTGCGGATGAACCCCGTCCATCGCGAAGCTGACGATCCCGGCGGACTGTTCCGGGCCGAACAGTCTGACGTCGTTCATGCCGCGCAGCGCCTCGCGCAGGCGGGCGACCAGCGCGGTTTCGTGCCGGTCGATCGCGTCCAGCCCGATGGCCGAAACGTAATCGACCGCCGCCGCGAAGCCGATCGCTTCCACAATCGCGGGCGTTCCCGCTTCGAACCGTTGCGGGGCGGGGGCATAGGTCGTGCGTTCGAACGTTACCCGGTCGATCATCGATCCGCCGCCCTGATAAGGCGGCACGGCGGCGAGGATATCGCCCCGCGCCCACAGCGCACCGATGCCTGTCGGGCCATAGAGCTTGTGTGCGGAAAAAGCATAGAAATCGCAGCCCAGCGCCGCGACATCGACTGCCATGCGCGGCACCGCCTGGCATCCGTCGAGCAGGAATTTCGCCCCCACCGCATGCGCCATGTCCGCCGCTCTCCGGGCATCGAGCACCGAGCCCAGAACATTGGAAACATGGGCGAAAGCCACCAGCTTGTGCTGCGGCGTGAGCATTCTTTCAGCCGCGTCGAGATCGATCAACCCGTCCGCTGTCAGCGGGCAGACATCGATCGCGACGCCGGTGCGATCGCGCAGCAACTGCCATGGAACGATATTGGAATGGTGTTCCAGCACCGAAAGCAGGATCCGGTCGCCCGCCTTGCAGTTTTCCACGCCCCAGGTCGCCGCGACAAGATTGATCGCTTCGGTCGCCCCGCGCGTGAAGACGAGTTCATTTTCCCTGCCGCCGATGAAGGCCGCGATCCGTCGCCGGGCGGATTCGAACGCCAGTGTCATTTCGGCGGACCGGCTGTAAACCCCGCGGTGGACGGTGGCATAGTCCGCGCCCATCGCCCGCGCCATGGCATCGATCACCGCTTGCGGTTTCTGCGCGGTCGCCCCGCTGTCCAGGTAATGCCAGACATCGCCTTCAGCGGTGAGGAGGCCGGGAAAATCGGCCTTGCGGCTTTGCGTGGCGACAGTCACAGCGCCGCCCCTTCCAATGCCGCCAGCGCGGTATCGAGCAAGCGGGCCTGTTCCGCCTCGTCCGACACATCCGCGAAAGCATCGGCAATGAACGCCCGGACCAGCAGCTTGCGCGCCACTTCGGGCGGAATCCCGCGCGAAGCCATGTAAAATCCGGCCTCTTGATCCAGCGCGCCGATGGCCGCGCCGTGGGCGCACTTCACATCGTCGGCATAGATTTCCAGTTCCGGCTTGGCATTGGCGGAAGCGCCCTGTTCCAGCAGGATAGCGCGGAAGTTCTGCCCGGCATCGGTCTTCTGCGCATCGCGCACGACTTCGATCCGGCCGAGGAAGTTGCCGGTCGCCCGGCCCCACTGGACCGCACGGACGATCTGCTGCGATGTCGCCTCGGGCTCCGCATGAATCACGCGGGTGACAAATTCCTGCACATTGGCGCCGCCCCCAATGGTGACACCGCCGAAAGCGAAATGCGCGCCCCGTTCCAGCGTCACTTCCGCTTCGAAACGGGCATAAGGGCCCGCCGCGTTGACCACCGCGAGTTCGAACCTGCCACCGGCGCCGACATGGACCCGCAGCCGCTCCACCCGGCCCGCACCATCGGCATCCGCCGCCAGCACACGATAGACCTGCCGCGCTTCGCCCGCCGCAATCCGCACGTCCTCCCACTGCGCCAGCGCAGCAGGGTCGGCGGCCGCGAGCCAGGCGGCATCGGCATAACGCCAATCCTCGTCACGCGTGGTGGGAAGAGCGAGAGCCCGAGTCACGCGACCACCGCCTCGTAGCCTTCGCGTTCGAGTTCGAGCGCGAGTTCGGGACCGCCGCTCTTGACGATGCGGCCACCGGCCAGGACGTGGACCACGTCCGGCTTCACATAGTCAAGCAGGCGCTGATAGTGGGTGATCAGCAGCACCGCCTTGTCCGGGCGGCGCATGATCGCGTTGATCCCTTCGCCGACGATCCGCAGCGCATCGATATCGAGCCCGCTGTCGGTTTCGTCGAGCACCGCAAATTTCGGATCGAGAATGCCCATCTGGACCATTTCGGCGCGCTTCTTCTCGCCGCCCGAAAAGCCTACGTTCACCGGGCGCTTGAGCATGTCCATATCAAGCTTGAGCAAGGCCGCCTTTTCCCGCGCGAGCTTGAGGAAATCGCCGCCCGAAAGCGGTTCTTCCCCACGCGTCTTGCGCTGGGCGTTCAAGGCTTCGCGCAGGAACTGGACGAAGGAGACACCGGGGATTTCCACCGGGTACTGGAAGCCGAGAAACAGGCCTGCCGCCGCGCGTTCGTGCGGTTCCAGCGCGAGCAGATCCTGCCCAGCGAAATCCACCGAACCGCCCGTCACCTCATAGCCGGGCCGCCCGCCGAGCGTATAACCCAGCGTCGATTTGCCCGCTCCGTTCGGCCCCATGATGGCATGGATTTCGCCCGGCTTCACATCGAGCGAGAGACCTTTGAGAATCGGCTTGTTCGCCACTTCGGCCTGGAGGTTATCAATCTTCAGCATCAATTCTTCCGATTACGATTTTGCGTTCCGGCCCATACTGCGACAGCAAGGCTGATCGCGGTCCAGCCGGCAAGGCTCATTTTCTGCCGCCGGTGAAACGGCGCGGCGCGCGGGCGCCATCGTGGCGATTTCCGCCGCGCGAGGCAGTGCGGGGGGACCGCTCGCCGCCCCGGTTCGCGCTGGCCGGTTGCGGCTTGTCGAACGGCTTGTGCAGTTCTTGCGCGATCTGGGCGAGCACCCCAGCCACATCGGCCAGAATGGCATCGTCGGCAAAGCGCAGCACCCGCACGCCGACATCGGTCAGCTTGCGGTCGCTCAAGGCATTGCGCGCCATTTCCGCTTCGCTCGCGCCGCCGGTTTCCACCACCAGCCAGCGCGAACGGCAGGCGAAATCGACAATCGCGGAGCCCATCACCACCTGACGGGTGAAACTGAAACCGCCGCATTTCTTGTCTTTCAGTCCTTCCCACAGCAGCGCTTCGGCTTCTGTCGGGTTGCGGCGCATGTCGCGGGCCTGTTCCTTCAGTTTTTCCGCGCGCGCGGGGGAAACCTGCCAGGCGCGGGTCTTGTCGGCGGCGGCGGGCTCGCCTTCCGCCGGAGCCGGGCGAGCAGCCAGCGTCAATCTGGTCCGTTCGTTCATCCCACGCTCCCTTCGAGACTGATGCCGAGCAGCTTCTGCGCTTCCACGGCAAATTCCATCGGCAATTGCTGCAACACTTCCTTGGCGAAGCCGTTGACGATCAACGCCACCGCCGATTCCTGATCCAGCCCGCGCTGCATGGCGTAAAACAACTGATCGTCACTGATCTTGCTGGTCGTCGCCTCATGCTCGATCTGGGCCGAAGGGTTCTTCACTTCGATGTAGGGCACGGTGTGCGCACCGCACCGGTCGCCCAGCAGCAGCGAATCGCACTGGGTGAAATTGCGCACGCCGGTGGCATTGCCCGCCACGCGGACCAGCCCGCGATAGGTGTTGTTGCTCTTGCCCGCGCTGATGCCCTTGGAAATGATCGTCGAACGGCTGCGCGCGCCATTATGGATCATTTTCGTCCCGGTATCGGCCTGCTGGAAATTGTTGGTGACGGCGACCGAGTAGAACTCGCCCACCGAATCCTCACCATTCAACACACAGGACGGATATTTCCAGGTGATCGCGCTGCCGGTTTCGACCTGGGTCCAGCTCACCTTGCTGCGCGCGCCCTGGCACAGCGCCCGCTTGGTCACGAAATTGTAGATCCCGCCCTTGCCTTCGGCATCGCCCGGATACCAGTTCTGCACGGTGGAATACTTAATTTCGGCATCGTCCAGCGCGACCAGTTCGACCACGGCGGCGTGAAGCTGGTTTTCATCGCGCTGCGGCGCGGTGCAGCCTTCGAGGTAGCTGACATAGCTGCCCTTATCCGCCACAATCAGCGTGCGTTCGAACTGGCCGGTGTTTTCCGCGTTGATGCGGAAATAGGTGCTCAGTTCCATCGGGCAGCGCACCCCTTCGGGGATGTAGACGAACGTCCCATCGGAAAAGACCGCGCAGTTCAGGGCAGCGAAGTAGTTGTCGTGCATCGGCACGACTTTGCCCAGCCACTTCTTCACCAGATCGGGATATTCGCGGATCGCTTCCGAAATCGACAGGAAGATCACGCCCGCCTTCTTCAGCTCCTCGCGGAACGTGGTGGCGACGGAGACGCTGTCGAACACCGCATCGACCGCGACCTTGCGCGCCCCTTCGACCCCGGCGAGCACTTTCTGCTCTTCCAGCGGAATGCCCAGCTTTTCGTAGACCTTGAGAATTTCAGGGTCCACCTCATCAAGGCTCTTGAGCGCGTCCTTCTGCTTGGGCGCGGCGTAGTAGTAAGCATCCTGATAGTCGATCGGCGGAATGTTAAGCTTGGCCCATTCCGGCTCTTTCATCGTCTGCCACATGCGGAAGGCTTTCAGCCGCCAGTCCAGCATCCACTGCGGCTCGTCCTTCTTGGCCGAAATGAAGCGCACGGTATCCTCGTTGAGGCCCTTGGGCGCGAATTCCTGTTCGATATCGGCCGACCAGCCATGCTCGTAATCGGCGACTCTTTCCGCCGCCTCGCGCGCCTGCTGGTCCTTGATTTCTTCCGTCATGCGACAACTTCCATCTGGGCAAGGCGGCTCAACGGCACTTGTGCCAACGCCCCGCGCAACGCCTCGTTCACCACCGTCCAGTGCGGGCGGACCGAACAGGATCGCTCCAGCGCGCAATCGTGGCGCCCCTGTTCCACACAGGCCGTGAGCGCAATAGGCCCTTCCACGGCCTCCACAATATCGGCCAGACTGATCGCCGCCGCCGGGCGCGCCAGTTGCAGCCCGCCGCCCGCCCCGCGAATCGAACGCAGCAGGCCCGCCGCCGTCAGCCGGCTGACCAGTTTCTGCACTGTGGGGGCGGGGAGCCCGGTTTCCTGCGCCAGTTGCGCGGCGGACACGCGCGCGCCGCCACAATGGCGCGCGGCGGCGCTCATTGTCACAACAGCGTAGTCAGCCATGCTTGAAAGACGCAATTTTCCTCGGCTCCATTAAATAAGACTGATTCGTTCCGGTTTCACCTAGGAGCGGTCCGAGGGCTTTTCAATGGGAGATTTGGCCAGGGTGGGCGGCGAAAAAAGGCGGCCCTCACGACGTGAGAACCGCCTCTGAAGTTGAGGAACTCGTTGCAAAAGCACCGAGCCCTTCGGGTCGCATCTCGGCGCTTATGCCGATTCCGCTGCTGCGGCTTGTAAAAAAACGACACTCTGCTGCAATTTTTTCACTTACATTGCGATGCTTAGAGCCAATTTTCCGTGATTTCCGCACCTTGACCACCCTCGCGGGCGAAGGCGCAGCGAGGCCATCGACAGGCTTTCCCGCCTTTGCCATAGGCAGGCGATGCTCTTTCGCTTTCTTCGCCCGTTCCTCTATTGCCTGAGCGCCGAACGGGCGCATCGCATGGCCATCACCGCGTTGAAAACGCTGCCCGCGGGCCGTCCGGCAACAGCCGGGCCGCTGGCCACCAATGTTGCGGGCCTCGCCTTTCCCAATCCGGTGGGCATGGCGGCCGGGTTCGACAAGGATGGCGAAGTGCCCGATGCGCTGCTCGGCCTCGGTTTCGGGTTTGCCGAAGTCGGTTCGATCACTCCGCTGCCGCAAGCGGGCAATCCCCAGCCGCGCCTGTTCCGCCTCACCGAAGACCGGGCGGTGATCAACCGCATGGGCTTCAACAACGGCGGGGCGCAGGCCGCCGCCGCACGGCTTGCAGCACGCAGCGGATATGGCGGGATCGTGGGCATCAACATCGGCGCCAACAAGGATGCGGCCGACCGGATTGCCGATTATGCCACGATGACCCGGATCATGGCCCCACTGGCCAGCTATCTGGCGGTCAATATCTCCAGCCCCAACACCCCGGGCCTGCGCGCGTTGCAGGATGAAAGCGCGCTGACCGGTCTGCTCGACGCGGTGCTCGAAGCGCGGGGCGAAACCACCGGGCCGGGCCAGCCGCCGGTATTCCTCAAAGTCGCGCCCGATCTGGAACCCGCCGACATCGACGCCATCGCCCGAATCGCCGTCGACAAAGGGCTGGGCGCACTGATCGTGTCCAACACCACCATCTCGCGCCCACCGCTGCAATCGCCGCTGTGCGATGAAACCGGCGGCCTGTCGGGTGCCCCCTTACGCGATCTGGCGCAGCAGCGCCTCCGCGATTTCCGCAAGGCCACAGGGGGCGCAATCCCCCTGATCGGGGTCGGCGGAATCGCCACGGCGGAAGACGCCTGGGCCCGCATCCGCGCCGGCGCGAGCCTGGTTCAGCTTTACAGCGCCATGGTCTATGAAGGGCCGGGGATTGCCAAAAATATCGTACGCGGCCTGGAAATCTTGATGCGCCGGGATGGTTTCGCCACCATCGCCGACGCCGTGGGGAGCGAATAGGATGATAGCACCGTTGCGCCAGACACTCGCAGCCATTGCTTTGCCTTTGCTGCTGGGGGCCTGCGCGACGGTGCCACTGGAACGGAACGCCAAGGCCGGCGTCGAACAGTCGGACACGGGCCTGATCAGCGCCGCCGATCCGCGCGCGGCGGCGGCAGGGGCCACGATCCTGCAACGCGGCGGCAACGCCACCGATGCCGCCATCGCCGTCATGCTGGCGTTGACAGTGGTGGAACCGCAAAGCTCGGGCATTGGCGGCGGCGGCTTTCTGGTGCGCGGCACCGCCGATGGCGCGGTCGAAACGATCGATGGCCGCGAAACTGCGCCAGCCGCGGCCAAGCCCGGCTGGTTCCTCGACCGGCAGGGAAAGCCGGTGCCGTTCATGCAGGCGGTGAAATCGGGATTGAGCGTAGGCGTGCCGGGCAATCTTCGCCTGGCGGAGGAAGCACATCGCCGCCACGGCAAGCTGCCCTGGGCCGAACTGTTCGGCCCGGCCATCGCGCTGGCTCGCAACGGCTACACCATCAGTCCGCGCACCCATGAATACCTGACCGAAGCCGGGGACCGGGCGGGCGCCGATCCCGATGGCCGCGCCCTGTTCTTCGATGCGGCGGGCAAGCCGCTGCCGGTGGGCACACTGGTGGTCAATCCGCAACTGGCCGCGACACTGGAAAGCGTCGCTCTGAATGGCGCAGATGCGTTCTATGGGGGGGATAATGCCCGCACCATCGCTCGCCGCGCCGCCGGGGCGATCCCGCACAAGCGCGGGATGACCGAACAGGATATCGCCACATATCGCGCCGTTCCGCGTGCGGCGGTGTGCGGCGTCTATCGCGCCTATCGCATTTGCGGCATGGGCCCGCCATCCTCAGGCGCGACAACGGTTTTCGCCACGCTCAAGCAGCTCGAACGATTCAATCTGGCCGCGCTGGGCCCTCGCTCGCCGACGGCATGGCACCTGATCGCGGAATCGATGCGCCTCGCCTATGCCGACCGGGACCTCTATCTGGCGGACGGGGACTTCGTGTCCATCCCGATCAGGGGGCTGACCGATCCCAACTATCTGGCCGCACGCGGCAAATTGATTTCCCCCACCACCGCCATGCCCACCACCCATGCCGGGACGCCGCCGGGAGTGACGATGGCCCTTGCCAAAGGCAGTGAGCCGCCCGAAGCCGGCACATCGCATTTCGTGGTAATCGACGGGGAGGGGACAGCGATCAGCTATACCTCCACGATCGAAGGTTCGTTCGGATCGGGCATGATGGTCGGCGGCTATTACCTGAACAACGAACTGACCGATTTCAGCTTCACGCCCGAAGCCGATGGGCGTCCGGTGGCCAACCGGGTGGAAGGCGGCAAGCGGCCGCGCAGTTCGATGTCCCCCACGGTCATCTATGGCCCCGACGGCGGGCTGTTCATGGTCGTGGGCGCCGCTGGCGGGGCGACGATTCCGGCCCAGGTCGCCCGCGCGATCATCGGCGCAATCGACTGGAAGATGAGCGCGAAGCAGGCGCTGGCCCTGCCGGTGCTGTTCGCCCCAGGTGACATCGTCTTCATCGAGAAGGGCAGCACGCTCGAAGCGATGGCTCCGCAACTGCGCAAGCTGGGCCACACAGTCGAACCCAGGGACATGCCGCTGAAAGCCAATGCCGCTGTACGGCGGGGCAAAGCGTGGGGCGGGGCGGCCGACCCCCGCAGCGAGGGCGTGGCTATCGCACCCTGAGCCGGATGGCCCGGATGCATCGCCATGCCTGCCGTCGGCGGTCAAGGGTTGCCGCGTCCGCCGCTGCATCATAGACATTCAGGCAATCGCCACACCCAGGCTGGCGATAGCGGGAGCAAGGCGTGCAGGTTTCGGAAATCGAAGCGACTCAGAACCTCGTCGGCCTTTTCCTGACTCAGGCGGACAGAGGCGGAGAACACCCGTTCCTGTGGATCAAGCGCAAGGATCGCTGGCAGGCGCTAAGTTGGGCGGAAACCGCGCGGCAGGTTTGCCTGCTGGCCGAGAAGCTGGTGGCCATGGGGCTGGAACCGGGCGACAGAGTGGCGCTGGTTTCGGAAAATCGCCCCGAATGGTGCATCGCCGATCTGGCGATCATGGCCGCCGGGTGCGTCACCGTGCCGACCTACACCACCAACACCGAACGCGATCACCTGCACATCCTCGACAATTCGGGCGCGCGGGCGGTGATCGTCTCCACCGCCAAGCTGGCCGAACGGATCGTGCCCGCGATGATGCGTTCGGGCATGGCGGAACATCTGATCGGCATGGAACCCTTGAAAACCGGGCAGGTGGGCGGATTCGCCTGGCATAGCTGGGAGGCGATGATAGCTGGCGATGCCATCGCCGCACGCGCCGCCGTCGACCGGCGCATCGCCGCGATCGGACGGGGCGATCTGGCCTGCATCATCTACACCAGCGGCACCGGCGGCGCACCGCGCGGAGTGTGCCAGCATCACGGGGCGATCCTGTCCAATGTGGCGGGCGCGGCCACCATCCTGATCGAGGATTTCCACGCAGGCGAAAGCCCGGCGGGGAATGAGGTGTTCCTGTCCTTCCTGCCGCTGTCCCACGCCTATGAACACACCGGCGGGCAGTTTCTTCCCATCGGGCTCGGCGCGCAGATCTACTATGCCGAAGGACTGGAAAAGCTGGCCAGCAACATCGCCGAGGTGCGCCCTACGATCATGGTCGTGGTGCCCCGCCTGTTCGAAGTCCTGCGCGGACGGATCATGAAGCAGATCGCCAAGGAAGGGCGCATCGCGAATTACCTGATGGACCGGGCGCTGACCATTGCCGGGCGCAAGCGGCTGATCGACAAGCCGATGGACATGCTGCTCGAACGCACGCTGCGACCCAAGGTGCGCAAGCGGTTCGGCGGGCGGATCAAAGCGCTGGTTTCGGGCGGGGCGCCGCTCAATCCCGATGTCGGCACATTCTTCACCGCGATGGGGCTGACACTGCTGCAAGGCTATGGCCAGACCGAAGCGGGCCCGGTTATCAGTTGCAACCGCCCTGCGGCGGGGTTGAAAATGGATACCGTCGGCCCGCCGCTGCCCGGTGTCGAAGTGAAAGTCGCCGCCGATGGCGAAATCCTGTGCCGGGGCGAACTGGTGATGCACGGCTATTGGCACAATCCGGCGCAGACCGCGGCCACATTGATCGCGGACCCGGCCGATCCCGATTCCCCGCCCTGGCTGCATACCGGCGATATCGGCCATATCGATCGGGCCGGGCGGATCGTCATCACTGATCGCAAGAAGGATATGATCGTCAACGACAAGGGCGACAATATCGCCCCGCAGAAAGTGGAAGGCATGCTGACCCTGCAGCCCGAAATCCTGCAGGCGATGGTGATGGGGGACCGGCGGCCCTATATCGTCGGCCTGATCGTGCCCGATGCCGAATGGGCGCTGGAATGGGCGCAGGCGAACGACGAACGCTACGACATGGCCGAATTGCAACGCCTGCCCGCTTTCCGCAACGCCGTGCGCGAAGCTATCGACCGGGTGAATCTGGACCTGTCGGTGATCGAGAAAGTGCGCCAGTTCGCCTTCGCCGATGAAGCTTTCTCCATCGCCAACGAAGAACTAACGCCGAGCATGAAAATCCGCCGCCACAAGATTCGCGAACGCTACGCGCCACGGCTGGATGCGCTCTACAAGGCGTGAGACGGGAGCGGCGCCGCGCGCCGGACGATGATCGGGCCCGGATAAACCTGCGGATCAGATCAGCCCGGCCAGCGGACTGGAAGGATCGGCATATTTGCGCGTGCCCATGCGTCCCGCGAGATAGGCGTCGCGCCCCGCTTCCACTGCCAGCTTCATCGCTCGCGCCATGCGCAGCGGCTCTTTCGCTTCGGCAATCGCGGTGTTCATCAGCACCCCGGTGCAGCCCAGCTCCATCGCAATCGCCGCATCGCTCGCCGTGCCGACTCCGGCATCGACCAGCACCGGCAAAGCAGTGCCTTCGACGATCAGGCGGATCGTCACCCGGTTCTGGATGCCGAGCCCCGAGCCGATCGGCGCGCCCAGCGGCATGATCGCCACCGCGCCCGCGTCTTCCAGCTGCTTCGCCGCGATCGGATCGTCGACGCAATAGACCATCGGCAGGAAGCCTTCCTTGGCAAGCGTCTCCGTCGCGCGCAGGGTTTCGCGCATATCGGGATAGAGCGTGCGCGCTTCGCCCAGCACTTCGAGTTTCACCAGATCCCAGCCGCCCGCTTCGCGCGCGAGACGCAAAGTGCGGATCGCCTCGTCCGCCGTGAAGCAGCCTGCCGTGTTGGGCAGATAAGTGTATCGCTTCGGATCGATGAAATCGGTCAGCATCGGGGCCTTGGGGTCCGACAGGTTGACCCGGCGCACCGCCACGGTGACGATTTCCGCACCGCTCGCTTCCACGGCGGCGGCGTTTTCGGCAAAATCCTTGTACTTGCCCGTGCCGACGATCAGACGCGAACGGAACGTACGGCCTGCCACCGTCCAGCTATCATCACCCGTCATGCCGCTGCCACCTCCTACAAAATGCACGATTTCCAGAACGTCGCCCTCGGCCAGCGCGACATCGGCCAGAGTCGAGCGCGGGACGATATCCCCGTTGCGTTCCACCGCGACTTTAGCCGGATCGAGGTCCAGTTGGCGGACCAGATCGGCGATGCTGCCGGGCGCGGTGCGGCGCGGTTCGCCGTTTACGATGAGGGAAAGGGCATTCGTCATGCCCGCCCAGATAGCGTTCAATGGGCGTGACGCAAGTTGAGGATGTGCGCGACGGCGAGCAGGACCACGCCGCTGATCGTCAGCACGGCTTCTTCCATCCCGTGTTCGACGAACAATCCGCCGCCCATCAGCAACAGCCCGATCGTGCCGACGATCAGCGGCGGAAGCTGCCCATGGCGCAGAACGCCGACCCCGATGGTCAGCAGGCCGACAGCAATCGCCAGCGCCAGCCCGATCCGGTGGATCATCGGGGCCAGCAGCCATTGGCCGCCGATTCCCAGCACGGTGACCAGCAGCAGCCCGGCCACGCAATGCAGCAGGCACAAACCTGACAGGGTAATGCCGACCCGGTCCATCCGGTCGCGAAGGGAGAGCCATGCGGTGCGCATAGCCGCCCCGTATGATATGTTGTAACATCGTGCAACCAAAATCGGCATCGGCGGGACAGAATGGGGCGGGCGCCGCGCTGGGGCATCCTGCCCACTTGCGCTTTGCCCGCGCCTTGCCCACAAGCCCGCCGGAATGCGCACAGCGCGGCAGGGAAGGGGTAAGCGATGGCGGCAATGCAACACGGTTCGGCGCGGCCCCTGCTACTCGCCCGCTGGCTGTTCATCGTCGCCGCGCTGGTCGTCGCCATTGTCGCGGTGGGTGGAATCACCCGGCTGACCGAATCGGGACTGTCGATCACCGAATGGAAGCCGGTGACGGGGGCTTTGCCCCCGTTGACCGACGCGCAGTGGCAGGCCGAATTCGAAGCCTACAAGCGGATTCCGCAGTATATCGAAGTCAACGGCCCGGCGGGCATGACGCTGGCGGACTACAAATTCATCTACTTCTGGGAATGGGTCCATCGCCTGCTGGCGCGATTGATCGGTGTCGCGTTCGCGCTGCCGCTGGCGTGGTTCTGGATCAAGCGCCAGATACCGGATGGGTACAAGCCGCGCCTGCTCGCCCTGTTGGCGCTGGGCGGGCTGCAGGGCGTGGTCGGGTGGTGGATGGTCACATCCGGCCTCAACGCCGATTCGGCCGACCGGGTGAGCCATTTCCGCCTCGCCGCCCATCTGCTCGTCGCGCTCGCCACGCTGGCGGGGCTTGTCTGGACCGCGCTCGACATGCGCGCGCTGGCCCGGGGCGAGGCGCCCGCGCGGCTGACGCGCTTTGGCCTGCTGACACTCATGGCGCTGACGCTGCAATTGCTGTTCGGCGCTTTCGTTGCGGGGGAACGCGCCGGTTACGTCGCCGGGGCCGGTTGGTTCAACTGGGACGCTTGGCCGCTGATGCAGGGGCGATTCTTTCCGGACGGGGTCGATTGGTCGCGGGGCGTGCTCCACGCCGTGGTGTACGATCCCTATCTGATCCATTTCATCCACCGCTGGTGGGCCTGGGTGGTGGTGGCGCTGCTGATCGTGCTGGCGCGCAAAGCGAAAGCAGTGGGCCAGAGGCCCGCCGCCATCGCCGTGCACAGCGCTTTCGGCACGCAGATCCTGCTCGGTATTGCCACGGTAATGACCGGCGTCGCCCTGTGGGTGGCGGTGCTGCACCAGTTCGTCGGCGCACTGCTGGTGGCAGCGACGGCATGGGCCGTCCACGCCATCGGACGCAAGGGATGACGCAACCGATCTCCGCCGGGCAGGGCCCCGCGCTGATCTGGGCGCCCTTCGCCGATCCTGCTTCGGCGGAAGCGGCCGCCGCCACGCTGCTGGACGAAGGCCTGATCGCCTGCGCCAATATCCTGCCTGCGATGCGTTCGCTCTATATATGGCAGGGTGAACGCGGCGCGGGTGAGGAATGCGGCGCTCTGTTCAAGACCGATGCGGCGCTGCTGGATGCGGTCATTGCCCGCCTAGCGGAAATCCACCCTTACGAAGTGCCTGCGATCACCGGCTGGCGCTGCGACGCGGCGGCACCGGCCACGGCGGCGTGGCTGGGCGGGTTGGTTTCCCGACGGGAGGACTGAGATTATCCGCCTCACCATGGCGCCAACCATCTGAGAGGTATTATTATACCGCCCCGTGAAAGCGCAGAATCGCTTGACTTCGGGGTGATTTGCGAACATTGGCGCGCCTTCGCAGGTGAGTGTGTAGCAATACACATCGCTGGCAGAATTTTCAGATACGAGGATTTGACAGCCCATGAAGGCGCTCAGCAAGACCACGCGGTCGATCAAGCCGGCCGAGGTCGAAAAGAACTGGCATCTCATCGATGCCGATGGTCTGGTGGTCGGCCGCCTCGCGGTCATCATCGCCAACATCCTGCGCGGCAAGCACAAGCCGAGCTTCACCCCGCATGTCGATTGCGGCGATCACGTTGTCGTCATCAATGCCGACAAGGTCCGTCTCACGGGCAACAAGCTCAAGAACAAGACCTACTACAAGCACACCGGCTATATCGGTGGCATCAAGGCGATCACCGCCGCCAAGGTGCTGGAAGGCCGTTTCCCCGAGCGCGTGCTGGAAAAGGCTGTTGAACGCATGATTCCGCGCGGCCCCCTGGGCCGGGCGCAGATGAAGGCGCTGCACCTCTATGCCGGCGCAGAGCATCCGCATGGCGGCACCCAGCCCCAGCCGCTCGACGTCGCTTCGATGAACCGCAAGAACAAGGCTGCCGCATAATGGCCGACAACAACACCATCTCCGATCTCGCCGATCTGAAGGACATCGCTGGCACCGCTCCGGCCGCCGCTGCTCCCTCCATCGACGCTCCGGCCGCCCCTGCGGCGCCTGCCGCTCCGCTGCGCGAACAGGAACTCGACGCGCAGGGCCGCGCTTACGCCACCGGCCGCCGCAAGGATGCCGTGGCCCGCGTGTGGGTCAAGCCCGGCACCGGCAAGATCACCATCAACGGCCGCGATCAGGAAGTGTACTTCGCACGTCCGACGCTGCGCCTGATCATCAACCAGCCGTTCGACATCACCGACCGCGCCGGTCAGTACGATGTCATCGCCACCGTCAAGGGCGGCGGTCTGTCGGGCCAGGCAGGCGCCGTGAAGCACGGGATCAGCCAGGCGCTGGCCAAGTACGAGCCGGTCCTGCGTTCGACGGTCAAGGCCGCCGGCTTCCTCACCCGCGACAGCCGCGTGGTCGAGCGTAAGAAGTACGGCCGCGCCAAGGCACGCCGCAGCTTCCAGTTCTCAAAGCGCTAACGGCGATTTCGGGATATCCGAACAAAGGGGCGGCTCCGCAAGGGGCCGCCTTTTTTGTTGCAGCGGTTCAGCCGGAGGGGAGCTGGCTGGTCCGGTTCAGGCGGTCGAGCACTTCATCCATCGGCTCAACCACCGTCACGCTGCGGCCTTCGCCGAAGCGGATGCGCGTCCCATCGCTGACGCAAGAGATGAATGTCACTTGCGATGCGTTGACAACGGTCGGCACGCGGTCGGCGGAAATGAATTTGACGAACATAGTGCGGTCCTCTCCCTTTCCCGCAACCTAACACCTTGCGGCACGCGCACAACACTCTCGGTGGCAAGAGGTGCGGAGGCCTATTCCGCTCCAGGAAGCGCCAGCGAGCGGTGCTCCAGTTCCAGGCCGCTTTCCCGGTCGTAGCGCAGCACGTTGAACGAGGGACGGCTGGCGCGCAGACGGGTGGACAGAGTACCTGCCCCGATCATCCGCAGCGGGTGCCCGCCCGCCTCGAATGTCAGGTCGAAAGCATCGTGCACATGGCCTGACAACACCGCATCCGCCCCGGCCCCGGCCAGCGCGGCAAAGGCCCTGTCGCCCCCCCGGGTCGGATTGTGCGAGCCCGGCGGCCCGGCCATCAGCGGATGGTGGCAGGCGACGATCTTGTAACGCCCGTCATCTTTCAACCGATCGAGTTCGGCCAGCGTGCGGTCCAGCGCCTTTTGCGTCACCACCCCGTCGGACCACGGGAAACGGGTCTGTGCCCGCACCGTGGTGCGCAGGGGCACGACCACCAGATCGGCAAACATCAGTTCCGCGTGGACCGCGTTCTTCATCTTCTCGAACCGTTTGAACGGCGTCCGGAACCGCTCGAACGGATTGTAGTAGGGCATGTCGTGATTGCCTGGCTCGATCGTCAGCGGCACCCCCAGCGAAGCGAACCATTCGGTTGCGGCGGCAAACTGGCGGCGGGTCGCGCGCTGGGTGATATCGCCGGTGCAGATCACCGCATCGGGCCGCTCGGCCGCCACGGCATCGGCAAACCAGCCATGCGCCAACTGGTCTTCGACACCGAAATGCACATCGCTGACATGGAACAGGGTAAGCGGATCAGCCATCGGCCATGCACAACAGATCGACGGCCAGATCGGCAAGGAAAAAGTCTTCGCGCGCCCCCCCATCGCGCCGTTCGCCATCGATCATCAGGGGAATGGGGGCTTCCTCTGTCATCCGGCAGGTGATCTGACGGTGCAGCCCCAGCTCGTCATGCGGCCCGGCGCGGAAATCCCGACCGAGAATCGCCACCGCCTGTTTGAGGTAGTCGCCGATCTCCGCCGCGCCGTAGCCATCGACCACCAGCCCCGCCGCGTCCGGCACCAGACGGATACCGGCATAGCCTTCCGCGCGGCCGATCGCGGGCTGTTCGATCATGACCATCGGCCCCGTCGTGCTGGCGGCCGCGGCATCGATGGCCCCCGCCACGACACCGACGATGTTGCGATCACGCATGTCTTCCCGCACGTCGGCCCAGTTGGCGCCGGGCCCGGCCAGCACTTCGGCCAGAGCCAGCCAGCCAGCGCCGCGCACGCATTGCCGCCGGGTTGTGGCAAGCCGCCCGTCCGCCAGGGCCCCAAGGATCGCTTCCACTTCCGCTTCGCCGTGCAGCGCCTTGCACAGCAGATTGGCGGTCCCGCCGGGCAGGGGCAGAATTGTGCCGCCCCAACCGTCAAGCGCGCCGACAACCGCGTTGAGCGTGCCATCGCCGCCATGCACGGCCAGCAGGCCTACGCCCGCGGCGTCGAGTTGCGCGGCAGCCGGCGGGCTATCCTGCGCGCAATCGATGATCCGTGCGGGCGCATGGCCGGCAGCGGCCAGCCCGTCGAGCACGGTCTGGCGGCGCGCCTCGCCATCGCTGCCGCTGGCATCGTTCAGCACCAGCCAGGTTTCACCCTCGATCATCATGCCACATTTCCCAGTTGCGGAGGTGCCGGCGGCGAATACGCTCAGACCCGGCGCGTGAGGATCAGCCATGCCGAAACACCGTTGACCGCTGTGTAAAGGACATAGCCGATGCCCCACCAGACGGAATGATCGCTGGCGATCAGGAACAGCGCCGCCAGCAGAATGAGGAATTCGCTGATCAGGCTGACTCGCCCGCCCAGCATGTGCACGAACCATGGCATCTGCCCCAAAAGGGGATGCCGGCTTTCCAGAACAGCCTTGTGCAGGGCAAAATTCCCGACACCCAGAAGAAAAATGAGCAGGATCGCCATGAACGACGATCCTGCTCTTTTTCGATCCGCCTGCCAATGGCATTTGGCAGAGGCGGCGATCAGCCCGTGGGCAGCAAATGCTCCTGCGCGATCTTCTTCTGCCACACCTGCGGCGCCAGCGTGTGGACATTCTGGCCCTCGCCGTCGACGGCCACTGTCACCGGCATGTCCTCCACCGTGAATTCATAGATCGCTTCCATGCCGAGATCTTCGAAGCCCACGACTTTGGAAGCCTTGATCGCACGGGCCACGAGATAAGCCGCGCCGCCCACCGCCATCAAATAGGCCGACTGGTGCCGGGCAATCGATTCGGTGGCCGCCGGGCCACGTTCCGCCTTGCCGACGCAGGCCAGGAGGCCTTGCTCCAGCATCATGTCCATGAACTTGTCCATGCGGGTGGCGGTGGTCGGGCCTGCCGGGCCGACCACTTCATCGCGCACCGGGTCGACCGGACCGACGTAGTAGATCACGCGGCCCTTGAAATCGACCGGCAGCTGCTCGCCCCTGGCCAGCATGTCCTGGATGCGCTTGTGCGCGGCATCACGGCCGGTGAGCATCTTGCCATTGAGCAGCAGGCGGTCGCCCGCTTTCCAGCCGCGCACGTCTTCCGGGGTCAGCGTATCGAGATTGACGCGCTTGGCAGCGGAATCCGGCGCCCAGTGCACTTCCGGCCATTCATCCAGCTTCGGCCGTTCGAGGAAGCTCGGGCCGGACCCATCGAGCGTGAAATGCGCGTGGCGGGTGGCGGCGCAGTTCGGGATCATCGCCACCGGTTTGCCCGCGGCGTGGCATGGCCAGTCCTTGATCTTGACGTCGAGAATGGTCGACAACCCGCCGAGGCCCTGCGCCCCGATGCCCAATGCGTTGACCTTGTCGAAAATCTCGATCCGCAGCGCCTCGATATCGTTCTGCGGCCCACGCTGCTTGAGCTGGGCCATGTCGATCGGCTCCATCAGACTTTCCTTGGCCAGGCGCACGCAGTGCTCCGCCGTGCCGCCGATGCCGATGCCGAGCATGCCCGGCGGGCACCAGCCCGCGCCCATCTGCGGCAGCATGTCCAGTACCCAATCGACGATGTTGTCCGATGGATTCATCATCTTGAACTTGGACTTGTTCTCGCTCCCGCCCCCCTTGGCCGCAACGTCGATGGACACCGTGTTGCCCGGCACCATTTCCACCGACAGCACGCAGGGCGTGTTGTCCTTGGTGTTGCGGCGGGTGAACGCGGGATCGGCCAGCACCGAAGCGCGCAGCTTGTTTTCAGGGTTGTTGTAGGCGCGGCGCACGCCTTCATCGACCACGTCCTGCAGGCTCAGCTTCGAATCGAGGCGGCAATCCTGGCCCCATTTGACGAAGACGTTGACGATGCCGGTATCCTGGCAGATCGGCCGGTGCCCTTCGGCGCACATGCGGCTGTTGGTCAGAATCTGGGCGATCGCATCCTTGGCCGCCGGGCCCTGTTCCGCCTTATAGGCTTCCCCCAGCGCGCGGATGTAATCCATCGGGTGGAAGTAGGAGATATATTGCAGCGCGTCGGCAACGCTTTCGATCACATCGTCTTCGCGGATCATCACCATATCGGCCATGGGCATTTCGGCTCCTTGCTGGAACGGCATGCGATCGGACACACGCACCCGCTCGATCGAAACTTCACTGGCACGCCCCCCTGCGACAGCTTCGTGCAAGCCTTTGCATAGCGGCGGAGTCGCAGCCCCCATAGGCGCGCGCAGGGCTTGCCGTCAAAGCCCTTGGCGAGCGCGGACCTCTCCCCTAAAGCGGCTACAAATCAGACGCGGCCCGCGCTTGTCCGGCGGACCGGGAAAAAGGGTTCTGGAATGACAATGGTAAATGATCGCCCGGTCGACGGCTTTACCGCTGCGCGGCGCGCCATGATCGACAGCCAGCTTCGGGTCAGCGGCGTGAACGAAGAAGCCGTGCTGACCGCGATCAACGGCGTGGCGCGCGAAGCCCATGTCCCGGCCGAGGCGCAGGCGCTGGCCTATATCGATCGCGCGGTTCCGCTGGGCGAAGGGCGCTTTCTTGCCGCGCCGCTGTTCTATGGCCGGATGCTTTCGGAAGCGGGCGCACGCGCGGATGACCGGATTCTGGTGGTCGACGGCGGCAGCGGGTATCTGCCCGCGCTGGCCCGGAAATTCAGCGACGCGGTCGATGTTATCGATCCGGCGGCGGCTACCTGCGGCACGGGAACGGGCGGTTACACCCTGCTGCTGATCGACGGCGCGATCGAAGAATTGCCCGCAGGCCTCGCCAGCCGTCTGGCCGACGATGGCCGCGTGGTGACCGGGCTGGTCGAACGCGGAGTTACCCGGCTGGCATGCGGCCGCAAGGCCGGGGGCAACGTGGCGCTACTGACGCTGGCCGAAATGGGCATCCCGCTGCTTCCCGAATTCGCCAGGCCCAAAGGCTGGAGCTTCTGACAATGCGCAGGGGGGGAGCGCGAATCGCCCTGTGCGGGGCCGTTATGGCGCTGTCCATCGCACCGGCCCGCGCGGACACTCTGCGCGATGCTCTCGCCAGCTCGTACAACACGAATCCCACGCTGCAGGCCGCACGCGCGAATCAACGCGGCGTGGATGAAAACGTGGTGATCGAACGGGCAGCGGGTCTGCCCCGGGCGGCAGGTGACGCCTCCTACAGCGAAGTGCTGCACAGCAGCTACAGCGACCCGGGCAACCTCTATCCTGATCGGCAGGTCAATGCCGGGCTTTCGCTCTCCGTGCCGGTCTATTCGGGCGGGGCCGTGCGCAATGCGGTGCGCGCTGCAAAAGTGCGGGTGAAAGCGGGACAGGCCGATCTGCGGGCCACCGAATCCGCCATTTTCAGCCAGGTCACCGCCGTTTACATGGACGTGATTCTGAACGAGGCGATCGTCGGCCTCAACATGAAGCTCGTCGATGTGCTCGGGGTCAATCTGCAGGCCACCAGCGACCGTTTCGAAATCGGCGATCTCACCCGCACCGACGTGGCCCAGTCCAGCGCTCGGCTCGAACTGGCGCGTGGCGATCTGCGATCCGCGCGGGCCAATCTGGTCGAAGCGCGCGAACGCTACATCCGCCTGGTCGGCCATGCGCCGGGCCAGCTCACACCACCACCACCGCTGCCGAGCATGCCGGTCAGCGCGGAAGAGGCCGTGGCTGTCGCGCTGCAATTCAATCCTGATCTGATCGCGGCGCAGGAACGCGCCGACGCCGCGCGGTACGATATCAAAGTGGCCGGTTCCAGCCGCCTGCCGACAGTGGAACTGTTCACTTCGGGCAATTTTGCCGATTCGCTCGGCTCGGGCACGCTGGCCACCGATATGATCAACGGCACCGGCAGCGACCGGACGACATCGGCCAGCGCCGGTGTCCGCGCAACGATTCCGCTCTATCAGGGCGGGCGACCCGCCGCGTTGGAACGGCAGGCCCAGGCCGGCGCCTCCGCCGCGCTGGAGCAGCAGGTGGCGATAGAGCGCGAAGTCATCGCACAAGTGCGTTCCGCCTATTCGAGCTGGCAGGCAGCGAACGCCATCATCGCTTCGACAGAAAGCGCGATATCCGCGGCAACGCTCAGTCTCGAAGGGGTGCAGGCAGAAAACACCGTGGGCAACCGCACCATTCTCGACATCCTCAACGCCGAACAGGAACTGCGCAACGCGCGCGTGCAACTCGTCACCGCGCAACGCAATGCCTATGTCGCGGGTTTCACTCTACTCGCCGCGATGGGCAAGGCCGAAGCGCGCGATCTGGATCTCGATACGGGCGGCCCGCTCTACGATCCGCAGGACAACTACCGGCGGGTCAAAGGCAAGTATTTCGACTGGAGCTTCGATCCCGATCCTGTCACCCAGGCCACGCGCACCGTTGACTCGCCCGCGCAAGACGGCGAAATCTCCGGCACGCAGTGATTTGGGATGAGATGATGCGGCAAGAGAACGAACCTTCGGTCGAGGAAATTCTCGAATCGATCAAGAAAGTGATCGCCCGCGACAGCCGGGATGCGGTTGCCCAAGCACGTGCGAACCAGGAAAATCCGGGCTCCGGGGCCGCTTCCGGCTCTGCCACCGATGGGCAGGAGGAAATCCTCGACCTGTCCAGCGATGCCATGCTGCCCACATCGGACAACGGCGATTCGCTGGTGAACGAAACCGCCCGCTCGTCGATGCGCGAATCGCTGGCGGCGCTGGCGGTGCTATCCGAACCCGGTGTTCCGCCACAAATTGTCCGCTCGGGCGAAACCTCGCTCGAAGGCATGGTGCGCGAAATGCTGCGCCCAATGCTGGCGCAATGGCTCGATGCTAACCTGCCGCTAATGGTCGAAAAGCTGGTGGCTGCAGAAATCGCCCGGATCGCGGGCAAAAAGGGCTGAGCGCGCGCTGCGACGCCCGTGGCGGCCCTTTGCCGCAACCATTTCTCCGGGCGCTGCAGGCCTTTATGATGCCGATATGAACGCGAACCCGCACCAGATCGCCAAGGCCCGCAAGGCTTTCGCCACGCACGGTGGCCTGAACATCACCCGCCATATCTTCCTCTGCGCCGAACCGGAGAAGGCGAAATGCTGCTCGCCCGCGGTGGGCGCGCCGGCGTGGAAATACCTCAAGAAGCGGCTGAAGGAACTCGGGCTCGACCGGGATGGCGGCGTCGCACGGACCAAGGCCGATTGCCTGCGCATCTGCGCGGCAGGGCCGATCGCGGTCGTCTGGCCCGATGGCGTGTGGTATCACAGCTGCACCGAAGAGGTGCTGGAACGGATCATTCAGGAGCATCTGATCGGCGGCAATCCGGTGGAAGAATTCCGCCTCTACCCGCCGGAAGACGATGATCGAAAGGACTAGTCCTTCGGATCGTCCTTGTTGTCCGCGTCATCTTCCAGCGGATCGATGATCGTGGCGTCATGGCCCGTTCCGCTGGACAGGAACACCAGCCCCATCAGGGCCGACATCAACAGCATCGCAAACCCGATCCCAAGCGCCGTCGCAATGTAGAAATGGATCGAGACGAAGCCGTTGTGCTTGTAGAGCAGCGCCATTGCCACAACGACGACGGCCAGCGTCACCCCCATCATGAATCGCATCAGCCGACGATAGCGCGCCCAAGCATGAGCGGCCTGTTTCGGATCGTCGAGAGGCGAACGCGGGATCATGACGGTTCTGTGCACCCCAACGGCGCCCATGGCAAATGCGCAATGCGGCGCATGGCGATCTTTTCTCGGCAGCTTTCTGGAAAAACGGCCTGCTTCATGGCATTATCTTGGCACAACGAAGCAAAATGGGAGAGCGCGCGGTGAATATTACCCGAATTCTGGAACAGCGTGACGGCTCGATCTATACCTGCCACCTCACGCAAGGCGTGGCCGAGGCTGCGCAGCTTCTGGCCGACCGGCGCATCGGCGCGCTGCCGGTGATGGACGGGGATACGGTGGCCGGCATCTTTTCCGAACGGGATCTGCTGTATTGCATCGCCAAGGAAGGGGCCGCGGCCTTGAACCGCACCGTGGGTGAAGTGATGACATCGCCGCCGATCACGGTGACCCCTGACACCAGCATACTGGAAGCTCTCGGCCTGATGACCCGGCGCCGCGTGCGCCATCTGCCGGTGATGGAAGGCAATCGGATGGTCGGTCTCATCTCCATCGGCGATCTGGTGAAATTCCGCGTGGAACTGGCCGAATCCGAAGCGGAGGCCATGCGCGAATATATCCAGACGGCCTGAGCGCCCGCACATCTTCATCGCATGCGGCTTGCCGCGGGGCAGGGTGCACCTTACATGGAGGCCATGGCTACACAGTCCCTCTCCAGCCTCACCCTGACTCCGGCCGCAGCCGCGCGCGTGGCCGCCATCGCGCAGAAGCAGGCCAAACCGGCCATGCTGCGCCTGTCGGTGGAAGGAGGCGGCTGTTCCGGCTTCCAATACAAGTTCGGCCTGGCCGACAGCATCGACAGCGATGATCTGATCGCCGAAACCGACGGGGTAAAGCTGCTGGTCGATCCGATCAGCCTCGATCTGGTGGCCGGCTGCACGGTCGATTTCGTTGAATCCCTCGGCGGCGCGGCGTTCCGGGTCGAAAATCCCAACGCCACGGCCGGATGCGGCTGCGGTTCCAGCTTCGGCATTTGACGCCACCGTGCGCATCGCGTCTTTCAACATCAACGGCATCCGGGCCCGCCTGCCGCGCGTGACCGAATGGCTGGCGGAAACCCGCCCCACGGTCGCCTGCTTCCAGGAAATCAAGTGTCAGGACGATAGTTTCCCGGCGGAGGCTTTCGCGGAGCTAGGGTATCAGGCGATCTGGCACGGCCAGAAGGGCTTCAACGGCGTGGCCATTCTGGCCCATGAAACCGCGCCGATCGAAGTGCTGCGCGGCCTCCCCGGCGATCCGGAAGATGAACAGTCCCGCTATCTCGAAGCGGATGTGAACGGGGTGCGCATCGCCTGCCTCTATCTGCCCAACGGCAATCCCCAGCCGGGGCCGAAATTCGATTACAAGCTGCGCTGGATGGAGCGTCTGCGCCAACGCATGGCGGCAATCTGGGCGGCGGAAATACCCGCCGTGGTGCTGGGCGATTTTAATGTCATCCCGCGCGATTGCGATGTCTGGTCCCCGCAGGCCATGGCCGATGACGCGCTGATGCAGCCGGAATCGCGCGATGCCTATCTCCGCCTGTTGAATGACGGATGGACCGATGCCATTGCCACGCACAATCCGCGGGGCGGCGTGTGGACCTATTGGGATTATCAGGCGAGCGCCTGGCCGCGCGATCACGGGTTCCGCATCGATCACGCACTGCTTTCGCCCGAATGCGCCGACAGGCTCACCGCCGCGGGAGTGGGCCGGGCCTATCGTGGCCGCGAAAAGGCCAGCGATCACGCCCCCGTGTGGGTCGAACTGCGCGACTGACCCGGACGGCGCACGGCGCCCTTTCTTCGGGAAGGACGCCGCTCCGCTCGCGTGTTTCGTTATCGCTCAGCGATAGAAAATGTGATTGTTGACCTGCGCCACGCGCTGCAGGCGCCAGCCCGGCGACACATAGCGTGCATGGAAGAACAGGGCTCCCTTGGCCGGGCTCTGCCAGCTGCCCTCGTGGGCGATCTTGGCAATGGCCTTAGCCGTGCGCCATGCGGCGGAGGCGGTGCGAATAGATGGAATCTGCCCGCCACGCACGAATGAGAACTGCGACGGCTGATGCACCACACCGCAGTAGGAGGTGGGGAAGCGACCCGACTTGGCGCGATTGACGATTACTCGCCCAACCGCGAGCTGGCCTTCCAGCGGCTCACCCTTGGATTCGAAATAGATCGCCGCCGCAAGGCAGCGCATGTTGTGGGACAGCGTCTCCCCGACATTCGTTTCCGCAACGAGTTCGTGCAGGGAATCGGCGGGGGTCTCATCCGCCTGCGCTGTTTCCGGTTCTTCCACGGGGAGCGGCTGAACCACTTCCTTGGCCGTGAACGTCACCCCTGCAGGGGCCGGAGCCGCTTCTGCCTGGGCCGGTTCGGCACCGGAAAGAATGGAAGGAAGAATGCCCGGATTGCGATCCTGGGCGGCAGCACCGGAGGTTCCGGTACTAAGAAGTGCGGTAAGCAGTAAAGCGGCAACGGCCAAGCTTCCGGCCAGCCGGGTCTGACGACTCATCCATCGAAACACTATGAGCGGTGAATGCACCTGGCGCAGGCGATCGGCCATTCCCCATGCTGTGCATGGCGTCAGAACCGAGAACGAAACCTGCCGGCCATCCCCCGTCTGCGTGCTAGCCTCGGAACCGTATTGTTCCCTTGGCCGCCTGCGCACCCGAGTAATGGGCCGCATCTATTGTGCGGTGCAACAAAGTCAATCCTTTTCCGGGCGCAAACCGATAAACCGTTCGGCGTTCGCGATATCCAGCTCAATTGCCCATATATCGCGATCCTGGTTCTTCCGGCGCTCAAGATAGTGTGAAAATTCCCCCGGATTTTGAGAGTCTTGTGTCTTTACTAACATCCAGCGCCGATCGCCGTCGGCTTGTGGCATGCGCTCGAATAGGCGTGCATTATTGCCATTTTCGCAACAAACGACAAGTATAGTGCCCGCATCACGTTCGCCTCTTGCCAGAAGCGTGGCGAAACCGCCGGCCGCTTCCACTGCCCGCAAAAGCCCACTTACTTCCAGATGGGCAGGCAGACGCGCATCCATTGCCTAGATTCGGTATCCGGGCAGGCTGGACAGCGGAATGTGCGACCGCATGAACGTGCCAGTGCCGCGCCCGATTTCCTCGCCTTCTTCGTCCACCAGATGCGCCTCGGCCACCAGCACGCGTCGGCGGCCGCTGACCCAACGCCCTTCCGCGATCACACGGCCGGTTTTCATCGGGCGGGTGAAGTGCAGATTGAACGACGTGGTGAGGAGGAACCGGTCGCTGATCAGCGTATTGGCGGCATAGAACGCCGCATCGTCGAGCATTTTGAAATAGATCGTGCCGTGCGCCGCGCCAGCGGCATGGAAATGCCGTTCATCCACGGTGAACGCGATGCGCGAACGCCCTTCGTCAACGATTTCGAGCTGGGAAGCGAACAGGCGGTTTATCGGCGCCGAGGCATAGAGCGCTTCCAGTGCACGCCAATGCCCCTGCGCGCCGCTTGCAGGCGATTCAGGCTGCATCCCGATCGATCACATTGGTGAGCAATGCAAACAGAGCTTCCTGGTCCTCCGCCTCGGCCAGCGCGGTGTAGAGCGTTTCATCGCGCACCAGGCGCGAAATGGCGGCCAGCGCCTGCAGATGGCTGGCGCCCGCCTGTTCCGGCGAAAGAAGCCCGAAAACGAGATCCACCGGCATGCCATCCGCCGCCGCGAAATCGACCGAATGGGCTAGGCGGAAAAACACCGCCACCGGCCGTTTCAAGCCGGGTATCCGGGCATGAGGGATGGCAACACCGCGCCCGAAGCCGGTGCTGCCGAGCTTTTCGCGTTCCTCGATCCGTTCGAGCACCTGCGCCGCATCAAGTTCGTAAACCTGGGCGAACCGCTCCGCCAGCGCTTCGAGAATGGCTTGCTTGTTGTCGGCGCGAATGGTCGCAACAGCATCGGGCAGAAGGGAATAAAGCGTAGTCATAATGGGATCGGTTTTGCCAAATGGGGCCGCACGAATGCGGCTTCAACTGCAATTTTGCGGAAATCCGCCCGGCCTTTTCACTCTCTGGCATCGGAAAGCCGGGCGGTGCGCTATTGCAAGACCCGGATCAGGACGGTTCGACCCAGCCGATCGATCCGTCGTTGCGGCGATAGACCATATTATGTCGCCCGGTGCCAGCATTTTTAAAGAAAAGCGCATTCGTGTTGCGCAAATCGAGCTGCATCACCGCGTCGGACACGGTCGCTTCAGGGATATCGACCCGCGTTTCGGCGATCACCGGCGGTGCATCGACCACGACTTCCTCTTCTTCGTCCGCGATGGCGAAGATCGTGTAGGCCGCTTCTTCTTCCCGCGCGGCATGCGCGAACTGTTCGCTTCGGTCTTTCAACCGGCGTTTGTAGCGTCGGAGTTGCTTGTCGATCTTCTCCGCAGCCTGATCCAGTGCGGTATGGGCATCATGGGCAGCCGCATGGCCTTTGAGAATGAGCCCTTGCATCACATGGGTGACGATATCGCAACTGAAGGCCCCGGCCGGGGCCTTGCCGAAAGTGACGGTGGAGGACAACGCGCGACCGAAATACTTCTCGACTATACCATTGAGGCGTTCGGAAGCGTGTTCCTGCAGAGCGGCACCGGTTTCCATCTGGTGGCCTGACACGCGAATATCCATATCGTATTCCACTCCTTCCTTATCGTCCGGCCTGGCCAATTAGCCTGACCAGAGCGGCGATTTGATCGACTCCAGGAATTGCGCGTGCCGTTCCAGTTCCGCCGCGCTGGCCACATGGGGCCGCGAAGGCCGGAACACACGTTCGCGGATCCTGGTCGGGGCGGCGGCAATCGTAATCGAATCTTCGACCACACTGGCCAGTTCGAGTCCGATCTGCCGGCCACCAGTCAGCTCTACATAGACCTGGGCGAGCAATTCCGCATCGAGCAAAGCTCCGTGCTTTGTTCGATGGCTCCTGTCGACGCCGTAGCGGGTGCACAAGGCATCGAGCGAATTCTTCGCGCCGGGATGACGCACACGGGCGATCGCCACGGTATCCACCATCCGTGTGGTCGATACCGCTTCCAATCCGCAAATATCGAGTTCAGCGTTGAGAAAACCGAAATCGAACCCCGCATTGTGCGCAACAAGAGGGGAATCACCGATAAATTCGAGCAGTTCCGCCGCCTTTTCATGGAAACGCGGCTTGTCCGCCAAAAACGTCTCGGAAAGGCCATGGACGGCCTCCGCTTCCGCAGGCATCGAACGGTCGGGATTGAAATAGGCGTGGAACGTGCGGCCAGTCTGCACCCGGTTGACCATTTCGACGCACCCGATTTCCACCAACCGATCCCCCTTTTTGGGATCGAGGCCGGTGGTTTCCGTGTCGAAGATGATCTCACGCATTGTTACGTCACTATCCACGCGCAGGGCATCACTGGCAAGTCAAATAGAGCGGGTGCGGACGCTTTCAATCACCTTGTGGACCGCATCCCGAGTGACCGGCAAGGGCGTGCCGGTATCGATCACGAAATCCGCCCTTGCGCGCTTTTCGCTGTCGGGAACCTGAAGCCCGAGCACATGGGCAAACTTTTCCGGTGTCATCCCCGGGCGGGCGAGCACGCGGGCACGCTGCACCTCGAACGGGGCGGAAACCACGACCACGGCATCGACCTTTTCCCAGCCGCCCTTTTCGAACAGTAGCGGCACGTCGAACACCACCAGCGGTTTCCCCGCGTGTTCCAGCATGAACAGATCGCGCACTTTGGCAACGGCAGGATGGACGATCGCTTCCAGCCGGGCGAGAGCCGCCGGATCGCCGAACACCAGATTGCCGAGCATAGGGCGGTCGACCCCTTGCGGGCCGGTGGTTCCGGGAAAAGCTGCCTCGATCACGGGCAGCAGCGGCCCGCCGGGGCCCTGCAGCTTGTGTACTTCGGCATCGGCATCGAAAACCGGCACGCCCGCTTCGGAAAACATCTGCGCCACGGTCGACTTGCCCATGCCGATCGAGCCTGTCAGGCCGAGAATCACCGGGCGGGTCATGCCGTCAGGATTCCGCGCAGGGCCGCATCGCCATCGCCGCGGGGCGGGGCGATACCGAAAAAGCGTTCGAACGCTTCGGCCGCCTGGCCGATCAGCATGGCAAGGCCGTCCACCGTTTGAAAGCCTGCCGCGCGCGCCGCTTTCAACAGCGGCGTTTCCAGCGGGTGGGTGACGATATCGTACACGATGCTACCCGGCGGCGCGTGGCTGAGATCGAACGCCAGCGGCACCTGCCCCGCCATACCCAGTGGGCTGGCATTGACCACCACATCGAAGCAGCCTTCGCGGTCATCGAACGGGAAATCGGTCGCCCCGGCAAAATGATCGAGCGGTGCGACATGATGTTCCCCGCCGGGATCGAGTTCATCCAGCAGAGCCTGCGCTTTTTCCGTATTCCGCCCGGCCAGCACGATCACGACATTCTCCCGCGCCAGTGCGGCGATGATGGCGCGGGCGGCACCGCCGGTGCCCAGCACCCGCGCCATGCGGAAAAGGTGCTGCTTGGCCAGTTCGGCCCGCAACGGTTCGAGAAACCCGCCCGCATCGGTGTTGTAGCCGACCAGTTGCCCCTGTTCCGCCACGATCGTGTTGACCGCGCCGATCCGCGCCGCCAGCGGATCGAGGCGATCGAGCAAAGGGATCACCGCCTGCTTGTGCGGCATGGTGACATTGCAACCGCGCCATGCCGGGTCCGCCCGGCGGCTGATGAGATAGTCCGCCAGACCTTCCGCCGTGACATGCGCTGCGCGGTAATCGGCATCCAGCCCCAATTGCCTGATCCAGTAGCCATGGATCGCGGGCGATTTCGACTGGACGATGGGATCGCCGATCACTTCGGCATAAGGGATGGCGGGCGAAACATCGGTCATGCCACCGCCACTCCCTGGTCCCGCAATGCGCCCAGCACGGCAAGCAAGGGCATCCCCAGCACGGTGAACTGATCGCCGGTAATCGCTTCGAACAGATGCGGCCCCATGGCTTCGATCCGGAACACCCCGACACAGCCGGAAACCGCGGGCCATTCGCGTTCCAGATACCAGGCGATGAAATCGTCCGACAGGGTGCGCACGGCAAGCCGGGCCACATCGGCATGGTGCCACACGATCCGCCCATCGCGCGCCAGCGCCGCCGCACTGTGCAGTTCCATCGTCCGCCCGGAAAAGAAGCGCAAGTGATCGGCCGCATCGGCGCGGCTGGCGGGTTTGTCGAACCGCCGCCCATCCACCACCACCAGCGAATCGCTGCCCAGCACCAGCGCTCCGGCCTGTGTTTCGGAGACGGCGAGCGCCTTGGCATCGGCCAGCGCCAGCGCGGTATCGTGGGGGAGGGCCCCTGTCAGGCTGGCTTCCAGCGCGCGCTCGTCAAGATCGGCGGGCACCGCCTGATAGACGATACCGGCCGCATCGAGCATCGCCCGGCGGGAAGCGCTTTTCGACGCAAGCACCAGCGGAGAGGAAGTCTTCATATCGGTTTGGGTCCCGGTTCGTGCGCATCGTGGCTGCTGTCGCGTTCGGCCAGCAGGCGCATGATCGCCGCGGCGGTTTCCTCGATCGAGCGGCGTGACACGTCTATCACCGGCCAATCGTTGTCGGCGAACATCCGCCGGGCGAATTTCAGTTCGCGTTGCACCGCATCCATATCGACATAATCGGTTTCGGTTCCCTGATTAAGCGACAACAGGCGATTGCGGCGGATCTGTACCAGCCGGTCGGGCGCGGTGATCAGGCCGACGATCAGCGGCTTGCGCAAAGTGAACAGGTTTCTGGGCGGCGGGCTTTCGATCACCAGCGGAATATTGGCGACCTTGTAGCCGCGATTGGCGAGATAGATCGATGTCGGCGTCTTGGATGTGCGCGACACCCCGGCCAGCACGATATCGGCGTCTTCCCAATCCTCCCAGCCGATCCCGTCATCATGGGCGATGGTGTAGTGGATCGCCCCGACCCGTTCGAAATAGGCCTCGTCCATCAGGTGCTGGCGGCCTGGGCGGCCTTTCGCTTCCTGCCCGAGCTGGTTTTGCAGGGCGAGGATCACCGCATCCAGTGCCGAAACGCAGGGCAGCGCCAATGTGGAACAGCGCGTTTCCAGCTGGGTGCGGATATCGGGATTGACCAGAGTGAAAATCACCAGCCCGGGATGGGCGGCGATTTCCGCCAGGATCCGTTCAAGGTGCTGCTGCGAACGGACCATCGGCCAGAAATGGCGCACAACATCCGCATCGTCGAACTGCGAAAGGGCCGCCTTGGCAATCATCTCCAGCGTTTCGCCGGTGGAATCCGACAGGAGATGGAGGTGCAGGCGCTGCATGGATCGGGATACTTCGGCACGCTGTGGACAACTCCCGGCATAAATCACGGGAGAAGCCCGGGGACAAGGCCGGGAGGGGATTCCATGCCCGTTTCCTTGTTCCCCATCTGCGAGTTACGGACATGGGGAAAGACTTATCGACAGGCTGGGGACAACGGGGACAGCTTTCGATTGACGGCTGCGGAACAAGAGTCGCGCATGCCGCACCCCCTGTTCAGAACGGGAGAAATCAGGCAAGGCAGCGCAATCCCCACTATCCACAGCCCAACAGACACATCATTCCTTATATAAATTCCTTATTATTTTGATTGGACCTGCCCAATGCCCGGCGCATTGCTCGAAACCTTGCATGGAAAATCCGTTTTCCCCCGGCCGATCTGGTTGATGCGTCAGGCCGGGCGTTACTTGCCCGAATACCGCGCCCTGCGTGCCGAAAAGGGGGGGTTCCTGGGGCTGGTCTACGATTCCGAGGCCGCAGCCGAAATCACCGCGCAACCGATCGACCGGTTCGGTTTCGATGGCGCGATCCTGTTTTCGGATATCCTGATCGTACCCTACGCGATGGGACAGACTCTCGAATTCCTCGCAGGCGAAGGCCCGCGACTGTCCCCCACACTGGTCGATCATGCGCTGGCAAGCCTCCAGGCGGCTCCTGAACGGCTCGATCCGATCTATGCCACCGTCACCAAGGTGCGCGCCCGTTTGGGGCCGGAGACGACGCTGCTGGGCTTTGCAGGGAGCCCGTGGACCGTCGCCACGTACATGGTTGCAGGCGAAGGCAGCCGCGATCAGCATGTGACCCGCGCAATGGCCTATCGCGATCCCGAAGCGTTCCAGGCGATTATCGATGCGATTGTGGATGTCACGGTCGATTATCTCTCGGGTCAGATCGTGGCCGGGGCGGAAGCGGTGCAATTGTTCGACAGTTGGGCGGGCAGTCTGGCCCCCGCTGAATACGAACGCTGGGTCATCGCCCCCAATGCCGCGATCGTAGCCCGGCTGCGCGAGCGCCATCCCGATGTGCCGATTATCGGTTTTCCGAAGGGATCGGGCGAAAAACTGCCGGCTTATGCGCGCGAAACCGGTGTTAACGCCGTGGGCATCGATGAAACGATCGATCCGCAATGGGCTGCCAGAGCCTTGCCGCAAGGTTTGCCGGTGCAGGGCAATTTCGATCCGCTGCTGATCGAGGCCGGCGGGGCGATGCTCGAACAGCGGGCGATTGCCCTGCTCGAAGCGTTCGCCGACAGGCCGCATGTCTTCAATCTCGGCCATGGTATCGGGCAACACACGCCGATTGCGCATGTGGAGCGGCTGGTTGCCGCCGTTCGTGGCTGGAGGGGGTGACGGCGGCGATGCTCTATCCTACATTTTCGCCATGCAGGACGCGCTTTTCATGACCTATTTCTGGCTCAAGGCTGGACACATCATTTTTGTGATCTTCTGGATGGCGGGGCTGTTCATGCTGCCGCGCTATTTCGTCTATCATCAGGAATGCGCGCCGGATTCCCCTGAAAACGCCCAATGGATCGAGCGGGAGCGCAAGCTGCTGAAAATCATCCTCTGGCCATCGCTGATCGTGGTCTGGATCCTCGGGCTGGCGCTCGCAATTCATCTCGGGGCGTTCAGCCAGGGCTGGTTCCACGCCAAGCTGGCGCTGGTTCTGATACTCAGCGCCTATCACCTGTGGCTTGCCGGGTATGGTGCGGCGCTGGCGCGGGGGGAACGCAAGCTTTCCGGGCGTCGCTTGCGGATGCTGAACGAAGTGCCGGGAATTCTGGCCGCGTTGATCGTTGTGCTGGTGGTGGTCAAACCGTTCTGACAACGGATTTTCGTCCTGGCCTTAACCGGCATACGAGCGGTAGCCCGCTCCGGGAGTAGCAAGATATGTTCGGATTCATTGCCGCCATGGCCGCCGCGGCGCAGGCGCCTGCCGCGCAGCCTGCTTATCTCCCGGACATGCGCTGCATGGTGGCGATGGCCATCGTGCTGGGCGCGCAGGACGACGCATCCGACAGTGCGGACGGCCCTGAGGAGGACAAAGACGGGCTGATCGGGCTGGTCATGTACTATGTCGGCAAGATCGAAGCGAAAGCGTCCGATCTCGACTATCTCTCCGAAGTCAACGCGATCCTTCAATCGGCGGATTACATGGCCAAGCAGTTTCCGGCCGATGCCGAAAGATGCGCCGCGGAAGCCGCTGACAAGGGCCACAAGCTGGAAGAAATCGGCCAGGCGCTGAGCGGGGCAGGGCGGGCTGCGGCCGGTCACCAGCACTAAGACGGGTTTCATCGCAGGATCGATTGACGGCGCGCTCTGCGACGCCTATTTCAGCGCCACCTTTCCGGCAGGTTGCATCGTTTCTTGAGCAACGCGGTCCGCTTTCCCCAAGCCCGACAGACCGGCCGGCCACTCACTCAATTTCGGAATCCCGAAACATGCATCTGAAAGAACTCAAAAAGAAAGCACCGGCCGAGCTGGTGGAAATGGCGGAGGAACTGGGCGTCGAAGGCGCGTCCACCATGCGCCGCCAGGATCTGATGTTCTGCATTCTGCGCGAACTGGCGGAGGATGAGGAATACGAACAGGAAATCATGGGTGTCGGCACGATCGAAGTGCTGTCCGACGGTTTCGGTTTCCTGCGCAGCCCCGAAGCGAACTATCTCGCCGGGCCTGACGATATCTACGTTTCGCCCAACCAGGTTCGCAAATGGGGCCTGCGCACCGGCGACACGGTGGAAGGCGAAATCCGCGCGCCCAAGGATGGGGAGCGCTATTTTGCCCTCACGAAGCTTACCAGCGTCAATTTCGACAATCCGGACATGGTGCGCCACCGGACCAATTTCGATAACCTGACGCCGCTCTATCCGGACGAGAAGCTGGTTCTCGATACGGTCGATCCCACGGTGAAGGACAAGTCCGCCCGGGTGATCGATATCATCGCCCCGCAGGGCAAGGGGCAGCGCGCCTTGATCGTCGCCCCGCCGCGCACGGGTAAGACCGTCCTGCTGCAGAACATCGCCAAGGCGATCACCGACAATCACCCCGAGGTGTTCCTGCTGGTGCTGCTGGTCGATGAACGCCCGGAAGAAGTCACCGACATGCAACGCAGCGTGAAGGGCGAAGTGATCTCCTCCACGTTCGACGAGCCGGCGAGCCGCCACGTGCAGGTGGCTGAAATGGTTATCGAAAAGGCCAAGCGTCTGGTCGAACACAAGAAGGACGTGGTGATTCTGCTCGATTCGATCACCCGCCTCGGCCGGGCCTACAACACCGTGGTGCCCAGTTCGGGCAAGGTCCTGACCGGCGGTGTCGATGCCAATGCCCTGCAACGCCCGAAGCGTTTCTTCGGCGCGGCGCGCAATATCGAAGAGGGCGGTTCGCTGTCCATCATCGCCACGGCGCTGATCGATACCGGCAGCCGCATGGATGAAGTGATCTTCGAAGAATTCAAAGGCACCGGTAACTCGGAAATCGTGCTCGACCGCAAGGTTGCGGACAAGCGCATCTTCCCGGCCCTGGATGTCGGCAAATCCGGCACCCGCAAGGAAGAACTGCTGGTGGGCAAGGATCAGCTCAGCAAGATGTGGGTGCTGCGCCGCATCCTCATGCAGATGGGCACGATCGATGCGATGGAATTCCTGCTCGACAAGATGAAGGATTCCAAGACCAACGAAGATTTCTTCGCCACGATGAATCAGTGACCGAACCGAAGGAACCGCTGCCGTGCGTCAGTTCGTTTACATCAGCACGGCAGCGGACCTCGGGGATGGCGATATAGCCGCCATTCTCGCGGCTTCGCAGCGCAACAATGCCCTGCGGGACATCACCGGGTTCCTGCTTTATAACGGGCGCAACTTCCTGCAGTTGATCGAAGGACCGGCGGCCTCGCTGTTGGCGCTTATGCGCGATCTGCATGCCGATCGGCGGCATAGCGGCATCGTTCGTCTGGAAGACATTCCGATTGCGGAACGCGATTGCGCCGATTGGATCATGCGGCGCATTTATCTGGCTGACGAAGTGGCGGTTCGGCAGGACAAGCTGGATAGCGAACTGCCGATGCAGCTGTCTGCGCAGACACGGCGCACAGTGCTCAATTTCGCGATATTGAACTGATCACGCCACCCGGCGGAACGTCTCCGCGCTGGCGACCGCCCATTGGCGGGCGAGGGGGGTGCTTTCCGGATCGGCGATCAAGGCGCCCTCTTCGACAAAGGCATAGACGCGGTCTACCGGATCGGCCCGCGCCGAATTGACCCGTTCCCGCATGTCCATCGGCGCGATCTGCCAGGGGTTTTCCAAGCCCATGGCGACGACAATTTCGCGGAGCGCATTCAGCGTGTGACGCTGGAAATTGGCCACGCGTTCCGCCTTGTCTTCCACTACCAGCCCACGCTGGCGCCAGGGGACCTGGGTCGCGACACCAGTAGGGCAGCGGTCCGTGTGGCATTGCATCGACTGGACGCAGCCCAGCGCGAACATGAAAGCGCGGGCCGCGTTGCACCAGTCGGCCCCATAGCCGAGCAGTTCGGCCATGCCCGCACCCGAATAGACTTTGCCCGATGCGCCGATGCGGATGTCCTGCTTCAGCGATGCGCCGACCAAGGCGTTGCGGATCCAGATCAGCCCTTCGCGCAAAGGCATGCCGACGCTGTTGGTCAGTTCCAGCGGTGCCGCGCCCGTGCCCCCTTCAGCCCCGTCCACGACGATGAAATCGGGCTTGATCCCCGTCTTGAGCATGGCCTTGGTCACAGCCAGAATTTCGTGCGGCTGGCCCACGCAAAGTTTCATGCCGACTGGCTTACCCTGCGATAGTTCCCGCAATCTGGCAACGAATTCAAGCAGTTCTATCGGGGTGGAAAACTCCGGATGGGCGGCGGGGGAAATGACATCGCGCCCCACCGGAACACCGCGCGTGGCGGCGATTTCCGGGGTGACCTTGGCGCCCGGCAACATCCCGCCATGGCCTGGCTTGGCCCCCTGGCTGAGCTTGATTTCGATCATTTTCACCTGGTCGCTTTGCGCCTGTTCGGCGAAGCGGACGGGATCGAAGCGGCCATTGTCGTCGCGGCATCCGAAATAGGCGCTGCCCAGTTCCCAGATCAGATCGCCGCCATAAGTGCGATGATAGGGGCTGATCGATCCTTCGCCCGTGTCATGCGCGAAATTGCCGATCCTGGCCCCTTTGTTCAGCGCTTCGATCGCCCGCCCGGAGAGGGAGCCGAAGCTCATGGCGGAAATGTTCAGTAGGGCGGAAGAGTAGGGGTGCTTGCAACCCGGCCCACCGATGCGCAGCCGCCAGCTTTCGGGAATATGGGCTGTCGGCGCGATCGAATGGCCCAGCCAGCGGTATTCGTCGGAATAGACGTCCAACTCGGTCCCCATGGGATGGGTGTCGAGTTCGTTCTTGGCCCGTGCATAGATCAGCGCGCGTTCGTCATGGCTGTATGGGCGGCCTTCGAGATCCCCTTCGACGAAGTAGGCCCGGACATAGGGCCGCAAATCCTCCGACAGCCAGCGGACGCGGGCGATCAGCGGATAATTGCGGCGCAAGGTGTGGCGCGGCTGGAAGAAATCCCACAGCGCCACGATAAGCAGTGGAACCGTGATCCACAGGCCCCAGTGCAGAAAGCCGAAGATGGCGCAAACAAGCACCGCCCCCGCCAGAAGCAGCGGGACGACATAACGCAGGGCCAGTGTCATGGCGGAATTCTCCTACCCGAGATGATCCTTGAAAAAGGCTTCGGTGCGGCTGTCGGCCAGTTGCGCGCCCGCTTCATCGCGGCGATTGCCCATTTCCGCGGCGAAGCCATGATCGAGGCCGGGATAATCGTACAGAGTGACGCGGGGATGATCATCGAGGCCTTGATGCATCGCCTGCTGAGCTTCCGGAGAAACGAAACCGTCATCGCCCGCGATGTGAAGCATCAGGGGATTGGCGATAGCATGCGATTCATTGAGCATCTGATCGATCATCACACCGTAGTAGCCGACACTGGCATCGATATCGGTGCGCGCCGCAGCGAGATAGGCCATTCGTCCGCCGAGGCAGTAGCCGACAAGACCGACTTTCTCAGTCCCTTCGTTGGCCCGCAGATACTTGATCAGCGCTTCGATGTCCTGGACTCCGAGATCGGCATCGAACTGGGCGAAATAACCGAACGCTTCCTGCAGTTCCGCCTCCACGTCCGGATCGAGTTCGACGCCGGGGGCAAAGCGCCAGAAGATATCGGGCGCAGCAGCGAGGTAGCCTTTGGCGGCCCAATCGTCGCACTTCTTGCGGATACCAGGATTCACGCCGAAGATTTCAGGTACGACGATGATGGCCGCGCGCGGCGTGCCGGAAGGCTTCGCGATATAGACGGGAATGGCGCCGTCGCCGTCGAGCGCCGGGATCGTGATTGTCTGGGCCATGGGGGCTCTCCTTGTAATTTTGGGCAGACTAGTCGGGCATGATGGACTTTGCCAAGGCCGTGTGACAGGTTCCTGCCATATCGTGGAAAGGGGTGGTGGCATGAAAGTGAATATCGAGATCGATTGTACGCCGGAGGAGGCCCGGGCATTCCTTGGTCTGCCCGATGTCAGCCAGGTCAATGCCATCTATGTCGAGAATCTCTCCAAGGCATTGCAAGGGGTTACCAGCCTCGAACAGCTCAAGGAACTGTCACAGCAATGGGCGCCGATGGGGCAATTCGGGCTCAAGCTGTTCCAGAACATTCTTGAAGGCGGCGCCGCCTTCGCGCAGGGCGCAACCGGCAACAAGAAAAAGAGCAGCTAATCCGCCATTGTCCTCCTGCGTCATCGCATCGGGCACTGGCGCAGGATGGATGACATGACCGATACCATTTTCGCCCTGTCCAGCGGGCAGCCGCCGGCGGGCATTGCGGTGATCCGTATCAGCGGCCCCCAGGCGGGACCGGTGCTGCAGGCGCTCGCTGGGCGCTTGCCTGCGCCGCGCAAGGCACGCTTTGCCCGGTTGCGGGATGGGGCAGGGGAAACGCTGGATGATGCGTTGGTTCTGTGGCTGCCTGGTCCGACGACGGCGACCGGCGACGATATCGCCGAACTCCATCTTCACGGGGGCAGGGCCGTGGTTCGGGCCGTGGAAGCGATGCTCGGAACCTTCGCCGGTCTGCGCAAGGCCGAAGCGGGCGAATTCACCCGCCGGGCCTTTGCCAATGGCCGAATCGATTTGGCCGAAGCGGAAGGGTTGGCCGATCTGCTCGCAGCAGAGACCGATCTGCAACGGCGGGCGGCGTTGGCCATGGTGGGCGGGGCCTTGTCGCGGCAGGTCGATGCATGGCGTGATCGCCTGCTCACGCTCGCCGCGCGTGTCGAAGCGATTCTCGATTTTGCCGATGAAGATGACGTGGCGGCGCTGCCCCCGGATTTTGCCATGCAGGTGAATCAGCTTTCCGGTGAAATAGGCGAATGGCTGGCCCGCCCGCATGCGGAGGCATTGAAGGAAGGCTATCGCGTGGTCCTCGCCGGGCCGCCGAATGCGGGCAAAAGCACTTTGTTCAATGCGCTGGTCGAGAGCGAGGCGGCGATCACTTCACCGGTGGCGGGGACCACGCGCGATGTGATCCTCCGGCCTGTGGCCATCGGCGGCATCGCGTTCACTTTTGTCGATACCGCCGGCCTGCGCGAAGACGGGGATAGCAACGATGCAATCGAACTGATCGGAATCGATCGCGCGAGGGACGAATTGGAGCGGGCGGATCTCGTCCTGTGGCTGGGGCCTGAGAGCGAGGGGCCGCAAGATGCATGGGAGATCGATGCACGGGCGGACGATGTTTCACGTGAAACAAAGCGCACTCCGCATCACCGCGTTTCTGCCGTCACCGGAGAGGGCATGGCGGAACTGAAACAGGCGCTGATCGCAGTTGCCCAAACGGCGATGCCACGTGCCGGGGACGCCGCGCTGAACGCACGCCAACACAGTTTGCTGGCAGACGTGCAGGCGGCATTGGACGCTGTTGCGCATGTCCCCGATCCTCTGCTCCAGGCGGAAAACTTGCGGCTCGCGCGGATGGCATTCGATCGGCTGGTGGGGCGGGCTACCACCGAGGATATGCTGGATGCGCTGTTCGGGCAGTTCTGCATCGGAAAATAGCTGTAAACGATGTTTCACGTGAAACATTGGCCACACCGGCTTTCCTGTTCGCCGATGTTCCTTTGACCCGTTGAACGGGTTCCTTTATCGGAGCCCTTATGCGGAGTTTCGATATCCTGGTTGTGGGCGGCGGTCATGCCGGCTGCGAGGCTGCGGCGGTTGCTGCGCGCATGGGTGCGCGTGTCGGACTGGTCAGTTTCGATCTCTCCGCTATCGGCGCAATGAGTTGCAATCCTGCCATCGGTGGTTTGGGCAAAGGCCATCTGGTACGCGAAGTGGATGCCTTCGACGGATTGATCGGCCGCGCGGCCGACGCGGCGGCCATCCACTATCGTATGCTCAACCGCTCGAAAGGGAGCGCGGTCTGGGGCCCCCGCGTTCAGGCCGACCGAACGCTGTTCAAGGCCGCTATTCAGGCCATGCTGACTAAGCAGGACAATCTGACCTGCATCGCCGGGGAAGCAGCCGACCTTGTGCTGGAGGGCGGGCGCGTGAGCGGCCTCCGCCTGAGCGACGGCGCGACGCTTGCGGCATCGGCGGTGATCTTGTGCACCGGGACATTTCTTGGCGGCACTTTGTTCCGGGGGGAGGAGCGGCTTACCGGCGGGCGAATCGGGGAAGCATCGGCACAGCGGCTGGCGGCCCAGATGCGCGATGCGAATCTTCCCATGGCTCGGTTAAAAACGGGAACGCCGCCACGGCTTGATGGGCGGACGATCGATTGGGCGCGGTTGGACGAACAGGAATCGGACCCTGATCCCTGGACGATGTCGGCTATGGGGCAGGGCCGGACCAATCCGCAAATTTTCTGCGCGATCACGCGGACCAATGTGCGGACACATGAAACCATTCGCGCAAACCTGCATCGCTCCCCTTTGTTTACGGGCGCTATCGATGCGCGAGGGCCGCGTTATTGCCCGTCGATCGAGGACAAGATTCACCGGTTTGCCGATCGGGATAGCCATCAGATTTTTCTGGAACCCGAAGGTCTGGGTACGCATCTGGTCTATCCCAACGGAATCAGCACTTCGTTGCCCACGGATGTGCAGATCGCGATGGTGCGAACGATGGAGGGGTTGGAGCAAGTCGAAATGAGCGTGCCCGGCTATGCGGTTGAATACGATCATATCGATCCGCGAGCCCTTCACCCGACTCTCGAACTGCGTGCTATCCCAGGGCTCTATTGCGCCGGGCAGATCAATGGGACGACGGGATACGAGGAAGCCGCGGCACAAGGATTGGTGGCTGGCATGCAGGCGGCTGCGGCTGTGCTCGGCAAGGAGCCGGCACCGCTGGACCGGGCGAATTCCTATATCGCGGTGATGATCGACGATCTCACCTTGCAGGGGGTGAGTGAGCCGTACCGGATGCTTACCGCCCGCGCAGAGTATCGCCTGCGGTTGCGTGCGAACAACGCCACCAGTCGCCTGACGCCTTTGGCGCTGCAAGCAGGTTGCGTGGGGGAGGAGCGCCAGGCCTGGTTCGCGCGGCGGGAGGCGGAGCGGGGCGAATGGGATGCGGCCCTGGAACGAGAGGTCACTGCCGCCGAAATGTCCAATGCAGGACTGCCGGTTCGCAATGATAGCGGCAGGCGCCCGCTGCGGGAATGGCTGCGCTTTGGCGGTGTCGAACTGACGGGACTGGCGCCATGGTTGCCGGAGCCTCTCGATTGGGGCAGCGACCTTGCCGCTGAGGTGGCGGAGGATGCCGCCTACGCACCCTATCTCGCGCGGCAGGATGCAGAGCTGCGCGATTTGCGGGCGAGCGAGGGCGTGGCGTTGGGTGAGGCCTTTCCGTTTGCGGAAGTGCCCGGCCTGTCCAACGAGATGGTCGAGCGGCTGGCGCGGGCGCGGCCCGCGACTCTCGCGGCGGCGGGGCGCGTGCCCGGGATCACCCCGGCGGCGCTTGCGGCTCTGCTTGTGCACGCACGGCGGGCGGCGGCGGCATGATCGCCAGTGAGTCGGCAGCGCGGGCCTTCACCGCATCGTTGTGCGACGGTGTGGCGATGGAGCGGCTTGAGAAGCTCGCTGCGCTGCTCGTCGAAGAAAATGCACGCCAGAATTTGATTGCGCGTGCTTCGGTCGATTCGATGTGGCAACGTCATATCGCCGACAGTGCGCAGCTTCTGGGCTATGTTTCACGTGAAACAATTGCGCCTTGGCTCGATCTGGGCACGGGGGCGGGTTTTCCCGGTCTGGTCATTGCCGCGATGCGGCCTGCGTGGAAAGTCCATCTGGTCGAATCGCGCAAGCGGCGGATAGAGTGGTTGGAAGCCGCGCGCGATGCGTTGGGATTGGTGAATTGCATGGTGGAGGGGGAGCGATTGGAACAGGTTCCCACTTTTGCGGCCGGGGTGATTTCGGCGCGCGCTTTCGCCCCAATGCCACGGTTGCTGGAATTGGCCGAGCGGTTTTCCACAAAGGAGACCATCTGGCTGTTGCCCAAAGGGCGTTCGGCCACGCAAGACTTGCAAAGTCTTGGGAAGAATCAGCGTAGCCTGTTTCACGTGGAACATTCCGTAACGGATTCTGAAGCGGGTATTATCATTGGCGGGCCGGTGCAGCAGCAGGTTCGACCGGAAGCGAGGCAAGCAGCATCATGATTCAAATCGCGATTGCCAACCAGAAGGGCGGAGTGGGCAAGACCACCACGGCCATCAATGTCGCCACTGCAATGGCGGCTTCCGGCTGGAAGACGCTGCTGGTCGATCTGGACCCGCAGGGCAACGCATCCACCGGGCTGGGTATTCAGGCTTCCGACCGCCACAGTTCGAGCTACGATCTTCTGGTCGATGAAGCGCCGCTCGCCGATTGCATCATGCCGACGGCTATTCCCGGGCTCGATATCGTCCCCGCGACGGTCGATCTCAGCGGTGCGGAAGTGGAATTGGTGTCGGTCGATCAGCGGACGGATCGCCTGCGCAACGCTCTGGCGGGGCATACCGGGCATGAGGTCTGCTTCGTCGATTGCCCGCCTTCGTTGGGCTTGCTGACGCTGAATGCCCTGGCCGCGGCGGATACGTTGCTGGTGCCCTTGCAGTGCGAATTCTTCGCTCTCGAAGGGTTGAGTCAGTTGCTGCAAACGGTCGAACGCGTGCAGCAGCGGTTCAATCCCGATCTCGGGATCATCGGTGTGGTTCTGACCATGTTCGACCGCCGCAACCGGCTGACCGATCAGGTCGCGGACGATGTGCGCGATTGCCTTGGCGGTCTGGTGTTCGAGGCGGTGATCCCGCGCAACGTGCGCCTGTCCGAAGCGCCCAGCCACGGCATGCCGGCGCTGGTTTACGATCACGCTTGCGCGGGCAGCCGCGCCTATATGGCATTGGCGCGCGAACTGATTGGACGCCTGCCTGAAAAGAGGAAAGCGGCATGAGCAGCGATAAGGCCCAGTCCAGCCGTGCCCCGGCACCGGCGTCTGCCAAGGCTGCCAAGCGGCTTGGGCGCGGCCTGGGTGCCCTGTTGGGTGAAATGCAACGCGAAGAGCCCGTTGGCCGCCGCAATGAAAACGCGGCCGCTCCGGCAACTGCGGGGCAGGGCGATGCGGCGGCTGCGGCACCGGTATCCGATCGTGGGCTGGCGATGCTGGCTGTCGCGGCGATTGAGCCGCATCCCGATCAGCCGCGCCGCCATTTCGATGAGGATGCGTTGAACGAACTGGCGGCCTCGATCGCCACGCGGGGCGTGATTCAGCCGGTGATCGTCCGCCCGATGGGGGAAGGCCGATATCAGCTTGTGGCCGGGGAGCGCCGCTGGCGTGCGGCGCAGCGGGCGCAATTGCATGAAATTCCGGCTCTTCTGCGCGACCTGGAAGAGCGCGATGTCCTTGCTCTGGCGCTGATCGAAAACATCCAGCGCGAAGATCTCAATCCCATCGAAGAAGCGCGCGCCTATCAGCGCCTCGCGGATATCGAGCATCTTTCGCAGGCCGAAATCGCCGAACTGGTCGACAAATCGCGCAGCCACGTGGCCAATCTTCAACGACTGCTGACTTTGCCTGACGGGGTGATCGCGCACGTGGAAACGGGGCGCCTCTCCATGGGTCATGCGCGCGCGCTGGTCGGGCGGGACGATGCCGAAACGCTGGCGCAGGAAGCGATCGCCAACCATCTGTCCGTGCGCGAAATGGAAAAGCGTACGCGCAAAGGGGCGGGGCGCGGTGCCGGTGAAGGCGGCGTGCGGCGCCATGCCCGCGAACCGCGTGACGCGGCGGGCGATGCCGATATCATGGCGGTCCAGAATCATCTGGAGGATTTCCTCGGTTTGCCCGTGCGCATCACCCCCGATGCGGACCCGCGCTCGGGCGCGGTGACGATCCGCTATCGCTCGCTCGATCAGCTCGATCTTGTGTGCCAGCGGCTGACGGGCGGCGGCATCTGATTTCGGGGGCCGATCAGCGGGCGGGTTTGCCGTCCGCTGCGGCCTGATCGTGATCGGTGATGTTCGCCCGGCGCGGCGGCACCGGGACCCATTTCGGTACTAATATTACCGGCCCATAATAGCCACCGGGGCCCTGTGCGGCGGGGGCTTCGCCGTAGGGCATCAGGAGCGGCGGGGCAGGCTGCGCAGCCGGGCCATAGCCATAGGCGGGATAGCCGCCGGGCACGGGATAGTAATAGGGATAGGCATTGCCCTGCATGGGCGGTTGCGGCGTGGTGTAGGCCGCTTCGTGGCGGGTGAGATAATCCTCGCACATATCGCGCGTACGGCTGCGATCCTCGCCCTTGTCGATAGCCACTCCGGCAGCAGCGCCGATGGCTGCTCCCGCAAGCGTGCCGACCGTGCGATTGCCTTTCCCGGCGAAGCGGTTTCCGGCCACGCCCCCGGCCAGACCGCCGATCACGCCGCCGCCCACACCGTTGTCGCTATAGCGGCGGCGGCATTCGGCCAGCCAGCGCTGGCGTTCTTCCGCATAGCGCGCCTGATCGTAATACCCGGGTGCGGCGGCACTGTCCGCCGAAGCGGGCTCGGTGACGGGCAGATAGGGCAGCACCGGCTGGGCCTGGGCGAGACCGGCCGACATGCCGCAAGCGAGGATCAGGGTGCCGGCTGTGCACAGCGCAGAGAGATGGCGGTTCGGCATGATGGTCCTCGCTCACAACGGAAATTGTCCAGGTTAATGCATTGTTTACCATCGGCCCTATGGCGAAACCAGCAAGCCGCCCGCCGGGAATGGCCCATGTCCCGAAGTGGGGCGTTCTACGGCCGGTGCAACAAATAGGGCTGAACGGAACGCGCAAGCGGCGATTGCCGAAGCAGCCGTGCGGTTCTATCGTCTGGCCATGAGTCCTAAGCGCAAGATCCTTATCGCCCTCGTTGTCCTGATCGTGGCCCTGTTGGCCTTTGCCGCGTGGGTCTGGCGCGGCGATGTCGCCACCTTGTCGGTGGATGAGGTCAGCGGTGTGAAGCCGGTGCTGAAGGAGGATGCGGACACGCAGACCATTCCCACCGTGCGGGTGGCCAAACCTATCGGCTGGGCCGAAGGGCAGGCGCCGAAAGCGGCGGAGGGGCTGCGCGTCATACGGTTCGCCGAAAAGCTCGATCATCCGCGCACGATGCTGACTTTGCCCAATGGCGATGTGCTGGTCGCGGAAACGGCCGCGCCACCCAGCGCAAACCAGGGCGGCTTCGTCGGCTGGGTGGCCGGAATCCTGATGGGACGCGCCGGGGCAACGGTCGAATCGGCCGACACCATCATGCTGCTGCGCGATGGCGATGGCGATGGCGTTGCCGAAGCGCGCTTCCCCTTGCGGAAGGACCTGTCATCCCCGTCCGGCATGGCCTGGCATGATGGGCGGCTCTATGTCGCCAATCATGATGCGCTGCTGGCGTTCGATTACAAACTGGGCGAGACCACGCTGGCCGGCACGCCGACAAAGCTGATGGACCTGCCCGGTGGCGGCAATCACTGGATGCGCAACATCGTCGTCAGCCCGGATGGCAAGGCGATTTATATTGCGGTCGGATCGTCCTCGAACGTGGGCGAAAACGGGCTGGAGGCCGAAGAAGGCCGCGCGATGATCTGGGAATACGATCTGGCTGCCAAGCGCCAGCGGATGTTCGCCAGCGGCTTGCGCAACCCCAATGGCCTCGCCTGGAGCCCATGGACGGGCGAGCTGTGGACCACGGTCAACGAACGCGACATGATCGGTTCGGATCTCGTGCCGGATTATCTGACCAATGTGCCGATCGGGGCGCAATACGGCTGGCCCTGGGTCTATTGGCGCAACAAGGTGGATCGCCGGGCGCCGGAGCCTTCACCCGAATTCCTCACCGAGTATGCGCGCAAGCCGGAATATGCGCTGGGGCCGCACGTGGCGGCGCTGGGGCTGGTGTTCTCGCAGGAAGGCGACCGCATGGGCGAAAAGTTCGCCAACGGTGCGTTCATCGCCCGCCACGGTTCTTGGAACCGCAATCCGCCCTCAGGCTATGACGTGGTGTTCGTATCCTTCGACGCGCGTGGCAATCCTCAGGGCAAGCCGGTTCCGGTGTTGACCGGCTTCCTGACGGACGGTGGCAAGACTCACGGCCGCCCGACCTGGGTCGCCTGGGACAAGACCGGCGCGCTGCTGGTGAGCGATGACACGGCGGGGGTAATCTGGCGCGTGTGGAACCCGGACGCGAAGCCGGCGGCGAAGATCGCGCCGCACAAGGTCAAATCGCTGCCGCCCCAGCGCGAGTTGATCGGCAATCCCGCCGCTGCGTTCAAGCAGGACTATATCCGCGAGCAATAAGGCGATGGCGGGAGAGGGGCTCTCCTGCCATGCGCTGTCACGGCCGCCGTTCTAGAGTGTATGGCCCGCGCGGCCCGCGATTTCGGTGACGAATTGCCACGCGGTGCGGCCGGAGCGGGCACCCCGCCGCTTCGCCCATTCGAGCGCTTCGCTTTCCTCCCAAGGCAGGCCCATCTGTTCCAGATAGCCGCGAATGATCGCCAGATAATTGTCCTGATCGCAGGCGTGGAATCCGATCGAAAGGCCGAAGCGGTCGGCAAGGGCAAGCTTGTCGTCCACAGCGTCGCGCGGATTGATCGGGTCGTCCTGCTCGCTCATATTGCGCGGGACGATGGCCCGGCGGTTGGCGGTCACGGCGAGCCGCACATTGGCGGGCCGCGCTTCCACACCGCCTTCCAGCCAGCTGCGCAGATGGCGCGGGCCGATGGAATCGCTGTCGGCAAAGCCGAGATCGTCGATATAGGTGAGGAAATTGCGGTTCTGGCGGCCGAGTTCGGCGAACAGGTCCGACAGCCCCTCCATCGCATCGGTGGCGATCTGCACCAGCGCGATGCTGCCGGGGCGCATCTGCTGTGCGGCCAGGATGCTGCCGCGGATCAGCGCCGATTTGCCCATGCCGCGCGATCCCCACAGCAGCATGTCGTGCGCGGCGTGCCCGGCGGAAAGCCGGTCGACATTGGCGACGACCAGCGCCTTCTGCTTGTCGATCCCCTGCAGCAACGACAGGGCGGGGGCCTCCAGCACGTTTACCCCCCGCGCGGAACGCCCGTTCCAGACGTAAGCCGGATAAGCCATCCAGTCGGTCGCCACAGGCGGCGGGGAAAGCCGTTCGAGCGCGTCGGCAATACGGGCCAGCGGATCGCCCTGATCAGTCATTGTCAGCCTTTCTAGGGAAGATTTCGGAGTATCGGGGGACTGGGCCCGCCAGCCCCCTTGTGTCAACCGTGAAGGGCGATCAGCCTCGCCCGGCGATAGTCCAGCTTTTTCTTGGATAATTGTGCGCAGGGGCCTAGCTGCGAGCCATGGACTCGTTCGCCTCTTCTTTGATCCGCTCTGCCGACGCAGCCGGAGTGGCCGAAGCCGCGCGGCGGTTGCGGGCAGGGCAGCTGGTGGCGGTGCCGACCGAAACGGTTTACGGCCTCGCCGCGCGCGCCGACCGGGCGGAGGCGGTGGCGGCGATCTATCGCGCCAAGGGCCGGCCGGATTTCAATCCGCTGATCGTCCATGTGGCGGGTATCGAGCAAGCCGAGGCTGTGGCCCTGCTGGATGAGCGGGCGCATCTGCTTGCGCGCCATTTCTGGCCCGGGCCGCTGACCATGGTGCTGCCTTTGCGTGAAGGGGCGGGGATTGCCCCGGCGGTCACGGCCGGGCTACCCACGATTGCCGTCCGCATGCCCGCGCATCCGGTGATGCGCGCCGTGCTGGCGCAGGCGGGGCTGCCGCTGGCCGCACCATCCGCCAATCGCAGCGGTGGGGTCAGCCCCACCGAAGCCGGCCATGTCGCCCGTTCGCTGGGCGATGCGGCAGGAATGGTGCTCGATGGCGGGGCCTGTGCAAAAGGTCTGGAATCGACAATCGTCGCCCTGCGCGCCGATGGGAGCTGGCAACTGCTCCGCCCCGGCCCGATCACCGAAGGAGAGATTGCGGCGCTCCTCGGGCCGTCTGCGGCCATTACAGAGGCAAAAGTGGAAGCGCCGGGGCAACTGGCGGGCCACTATGCCCCCGGCAAGCCGGTGCGGTTGAATGCCGACAGGGCCATGCCCGAGGAATTTCTCATCGGATTCGGAGATATTTCCGGCGATTGCACGCTTTCGGAAACCGGGGACCTGGCCGAAGCGGCCGCGCGGCTTTACGCCTGCCTTCATGCCGGGGCCGCGGCGCCCCAGCCGCGTATTGCGATTGCCCCGATCGGTGAACAGGGCATCGGCGCGGCGATCAATGATCGTTTGCGCCGCGCGGCGGCCTGAAGTGCGCCCGAATCAGTAGTGCGGTGCCGGGGCCACAGTCGGCCGGATCGCTTCCATCTCCCCACGCGCGGCATCGGCTTTGCGGCAGGCGTCGTCGTTCCCGGCCTCGCAGCGCCGCGCTTCCTTGCGATAGCTGCGTTCAAGCTGGCCATAGCGTTCATCCTGCTTGCGCAAGGCCCGGCCGCGTTTCTCGTCCGCTTCCGACTGGCTGGTCGTCGCCATGTCGACCGCCCCGCCAACGATTTTCACCGGCGCGGTGACGATATCCGCCGCGGCACGCGCGACGCAGCCTTGCAACGCGACAGCAGTGAAAAGTGCCGCAACAGTGGAAAGGATCGCACGTGTACTCATGCCAGCGATGATGGCGCAAGCTCAAGGTCCTGTCCACGCCGGACGGGCCGCCACGAGGGGAAATTGCGCCAGCTAGCGGGCAGTCGCTAGCCCCATGCAAAATCAATCGGCATCTCGATCTCTGCGGACATGCTCTTGTGCACGGGGCAAGTCAGCGCGCTGCGTTCAAGCAGATCCTTCTGATGTTCGGAAAGGACGTGCGGGATCGAAATCCGGGTGGCCAACCGGCCAATCCGTCTGGGCTCGGATAGCATCGCTTTTTCGACCGTCGCGGTTGCGCCGCTAATGTCGCTTCCCATAGCCTGCGCTTTCATGCCCATCACGGTAAGGATGCAGGTGCCCAGTGCGGTAGCCACTAGATCGGTCGGAGAAAAGCTTTCGGCATTCCCCTGATTGTCTGCCGGAGCATCGGTGAGCAAAGTTGTACCGGACGGACCATGGACGGCCCTGCAGTGCAGGTCGCCCTGATATTCCATTGTGATGCTGACCATTATCCTTCCTCCCCTTCAAGGGTTGATGGAGAAAGATACCTGTGATGTCGAGAAGGAGGGGATTGGGTGGGGTATCGTTCCGAGCGGAAATTGTGGCGGGGGCAGTCATCTCTGCAAACGGCATGATCCCAAAAGAAAAAGGCCGCCCCATGGACGGCCCTTTCCTGAATGTGCGATTCGCCCGGAATCAGGCGGTTTCGGCGCTTTCGTAGTATTTCGGCGCATGCTCGTTGAGCACGGCGAGAATCTTCTGCAGTGCGGCCGGTTCGTCGGTCTTTTCCATCGCGGCCAGTTCGCGGGCGAGGCGGCTGGAGGCCGCTTCGAAAATCTGGCGTTCGGAATAGCTCTGTTCCGGCTGGTCGTCGGGGCGGAACAGATCGCGAGTCACTTCGGCAATCGACACGAGGTCGCCCGAATTGATCTTGGCTTCGTATTCCTGGGCCCGGCGCGACCACATGGTGCGCTTCACCTTGGGTTTGCCCTTGAGCGTTTCCATCGCTTCCTTCAGCGTCTTGTCGCTGGAAAGCTTGCGCATGCCGATCGCTTCGACCTTGTTGACGGGGACGCGCAGCGTCATCCGCTCTTTTTCGAATCTGAGAACATAAAGTTCGAGCTGCATGCCTGCGATTTCCTGGCTTTGCAGTTCGATAACACGGCCGACCCCGTGCTTGGGATAAACGACATAGTCACCAACATCGAAGGCGGGAGCCTTACCTGCCATGTAACGTCCTTTCATACCGGCTGGACCAGAAACGCGGCAGTGAAGGTCAGAGGCGACCGTGCCGGGGCACGATCGAAAAATGCTTCACCTTGTCGCTGGGGTCCTTGCTCGCCTAAATCATGCGCTGCCCTACGGCAAATCCGCAGCAGTCAAGGGCCATATAGCAGATTTGAACGAAAAATACCACCCCTTCGGCGATTCCGGGAAAGAACCTGCCGAAAAGGGTGGCGCCTGTGTTCCGGATCGGCGGCGGGCCGCCGATATGCGGGAAATCAGGGGGCGATCAGTCGCCTTCGCCGGGTTCGGGCGAGAAGAACTTTTCGAACTTGCCTTCGACGCCCTTGTATTCGTCGGCATCGGCGGGCGTGTCGCGCTTGCTGGTCAGATTCGGCCATTCCGCCGAATACTTGGCGTTCAGTTCAAGCCACTGTTCCAGATCGCTTTCGGTGTCGGGCAGAATCGCTTCGGCCGGGCATTCGGGTTCGCACACGCCGCAGTCGATGCATTCGCTGGGATTGATCACCAGCATGTTTTCGCCTTCGTAGAAGCAGTCCACCGGACACACCTCGACGCAATCCATATACTTGCACTTGATGCATGCATCGGTGACGACATAGGTCATGGTCGGTATTCCCCTTCAGGCCCTTCAGGCGGTTCGTTGCTGCGCTCTGCTATGGCGAAGTTCCGCTCTCCGTCAAGCACCCGATAGCATTCGCGCGCTTCGGCGGCCGGTCCGCGCCGCGCCGGAAGGCTCAGCAGTTCGATGACGAGCACCCCGCCGCGCAGCGGCAGCGTGAGGATATCGCCCACGGCCGTGGGCTGCCCGGTGCGTTCCACCCGGTTGCCGTTGCGGCGGATATGGCCTTCGTCGACCCATTTCTGCGCCAGCCCGCGAGTCTTGGCGAAGCGCAGGAACCACAACAGCTTGTCGATCCGCACCGGTGGGCGGCCTTAGCGGATCAGATCGGCCAGCGCGGCAAAGGCGCTGCCTTCGCGCGGCTTGGGCGCCGCCGGGCGGGCAGTGGACTGGTGATCCTTGCGCGGGGCGCGCCATTCCCACAGATCGGGTTCGGGCGGGCCGAACACCCCTTCGGCCAGCGCCGGGGCGGGAATCTTGCGGAAGCCCGCTTCGCGCATCAACCGCACGAAACTGCCCGGCGCCAAGCCCATCGACGTGCCGAGCGCGGTGTCGATAACGAACCGCCGCTTGCCCGGTGCCGCGGCGCGGCTTTCGTGCGCGGCGCGGAACAGCTTTTCGGCCATGTCCACGCGGATCGCCTGCTTACCCGCATGGCGATAGCCGGCCGGCAGTTTCTGCCCGCCGGGAATGACGCTCGCCATATCCTCGCGCACGAAGCGGCGGTCCACCCCGATCGCGCGCAGCAGCTTGCGCGGCGCTGGCTTGAGCAGCGCGGGCACGAAAATATCCAGCGCGCCGATGGTGACGCCCAGCTTGCGCAGTTCGCGCCGCCGCTCGGGCGGCACCTGGGCAAGGCCTGCCCGTTCGCGCAGGACAATGCCCCGCCCGGCGATCACCGCCAGCAGGAGCGCGCGCAGTTCCGTCCCCGCCTGGGGATCGCGCGCGGCTTCTTCCAGGCGGGTCAGCGGGGCCAGCGGCGCCAGCTCGCGCACCAGCCAGACTTCGAGCGCTTCGGCAAGCCGGGTGCGCTGTTGCGGGGCCAGCGCGCCCAGTTCGCGGGCCAGTTCTATACGCGGGGCGGCCAGGGCCTTGCCTTCGCGCAAGTGGGCCACAGGCTGGCCTTCGCGCAGGATTTCGCCCTTTTCGATCGTCAGTTCGCCGAATTCGCTGGCGATCAGTTGCGATGCCTTTTGCGCCAGCAGTTCGGCCATGTGACGTTCCGCCGCCGCCAGCAGCAGCTTGCGATCGTCATGCCCGGTGCGGGCATCCACCACGAAGCGGAAACCGTCGAGATGGCCGATGATTTCGCCTTCGACGGATACCGCGCCGTCTTCCGCCAGTTCTACGCGCAACAAGTTTGCATCCTTACCCATGGTCTTCATCAATACAGCCGTGCGCCGGTTGACGAAACGTTCGGTCAGCCTGCCGTGCAAGGCATCGGACAAGCGCGCTTCGGCCGCGCGGGCGCGCGCCGCCATTTCATCCCGCGCCAGCACCCAATCGGGCCGCTGGCAGATATAGGCCCAACTGCGAATGGCCGCGATCCGGCCCTGCAACGTATCGATGTCGCCGTCGGGCCGGTCAAGGTCGGCGATGCGCGCGGCGACATAATCGCTGCCCAGTTCGCCATGGCGCAGGTCCTGCCACAGCCGCGCAATGAAGCGCGCGTGCGTTTCCGCCCCGTGCTGCCGGAAATCGGGCAGCGAACAGGCATCCCAGAATCGGGCGACCTGCCGGGGGGAGGTGATACCGGCGAGGATTTCCGGCTCTTCCGCCAGACGTTTGAGCACGGCGAGATCGATCGCTTCGGGCGCGGGGACGAGCCCCGGCGTTTCCGGCTTGGCCTCCAGATCGCCGATCAGGGTGTCGACACTGTCGAACCGGGGATCGCCTTCGCGCCAGAACAGATGGCTCAACGGGGCGAACCGGTGTTCCTCGATGGCGTAGATTTCTTCGTCGGTGAAAGCGACATCGCGCCCGCCGCCGGACAGCGTGCCGAATGTCCCGTCTTTCTGGTGGCGGCCCGCGCGCCCGGCGATCTGGGCCATTTCGGCCGGGGTCAGCCGCCGCTGGCGCACCCCGTCGAACTTGGACAGCCCGGCAAAGGCGACATGGGTGACATCGAGATTGAGCCCCATGCCGATCGCGTCGGTGGCGACGATGTAATCGACTTCGCCCGACTGGAACAGTTCGACCTGCGCGTTGCGTGTCTGTGGGCTGAGCGCGCCCATGACCACCGCCGCGCCGCCGCGGAAGCGCCGCAGCATTTCGGCCACCGCATAGACCTGCTCCGCCGAAAAGGCGACCACGGCGCTGCGTGGGGGCAGGCGCGAAAGCTTGGTCGCGCCGGCATGGCGCAGGGTGGAGAAGCGCGGCCGGGTGGTGATCTCAGCTTCGGGCAGCAGCGAACGGATCATCGGTTCCAGCGTGGAGGAGCCGAGAATCATCGTTTCGTCGCGCCCGCGCGTGTTCAGCAGGTGATCGGTGAAAATGTGGCCGCGTTCGCGATCCGCGGCCAGTTGCGCCTCGTCCAGCGCCACGAAAGCGCGCGTTCCCGCTTCGCGCGGCATGGCTTCGGCGGTGCACAGCAGCCAGCGCGCGCCGGGCGGTTCGATCCGTTCCTCGCCCGTGATCAGCGCCACTTCCTTCGGGCCCTTGATCGCGCAGACTTTGTCATAGACTTCGCGGGCCAGCAGCCGCAGCGGAAAGCCGATGGCGCCGCTGGAATGCGCGCACAGACGTTCGATCGCCAGATGCGTCTTGCCCGTATTGGTCGGCCCGAGCACGGCCTTGATGCGGGTATCGCCCGAGCGGGCCGGATGCTTGCCAGTCACGCCCGCGATTGTGGCGGTCCCGGCGCGTTGCTGCAAGCGGCGGGTGCAGGTCTTCCCCCGTTGACCGGCGGCGCGGGCGAACGGGCCAAGCACAATCGCATCGGTTCCGGATGCACTTAGGTGCTTGTTAACTTCGATCTGGCAGTAGGGCGGCCGGATGGAAACGGCCCGCTGCACGGGGGGCCGCACGGGGGGAAGCGCGCTTGTCTGCACCGCGCCAGGAAGTACTTGCCGGATTCGGGCGGGCCGGCCAGGGACAACGGCCGGTGGGGGCATTGTCGCCCGCCGCGCGGATGCGCGATGACGGGGAAATGCTCCTTTATCGCCGGGTGCGTTCGCTGAGCGAACGTCTTGCCGAATGGCGCGTGGATGCCGCGCGCGCGAGCACAGGTCCGCTGTTCGAGCTGGCGCACGATCTGGCGGACGATATCGGCAGCCTGCGCTGGTTTCGCGGGCTGGGGACTCTGGCAGGCCTGTCCGCCGTGGCGCTGGCGTTCTGGCCCGATTTCACCCCGCTCGAAGCGGCTTCGGCAATGACGCTGGATACCGAGGCGTGCAGCGAATACCGCAGCCAGATGATCCAGCCCCTGTCGCGCGGGGGGGCGAGCGGCCGCCACCGGGAAGCGACCGCAGCGGTGATTCCGCTGCAAGCCGCCCCCGAACGGCCCCGGCTGGAACTGGTGGCGACGCTTGCCCCGGGGGACAGTTTTGACCGTATGCTGAAACGGGCGGGCGTGGGCGCGGGCGATGCCCAGCGTGTGAGCGCGATGGTGGCGGATGCGGTGCCGCAGGGCGGGATTCGTTCCGGCACGAAAGTGTCCATCGTGTTGGGCCGCCGCCCCGCGCCGGATGCGGCGCGCCCGCTTGAGGCACTCAATCTGCGGGCGCGATTCGATCTCGAACTCGCGGTGAAGCGGCAGGGGGACGATCTGGTTCTCGCCCCGCGTGCGATCCGGGTCGATGCGACCCCGCTGCGCATCCGCGGGGCCGTGGGGGCCAGCCTCTACCGTTCCGCCCGCAACGCCGGGGTGCCTGCCCATGCCGTGCAGCAATATCTGCGCACGCTGGCGGGCCATGTCGATCTCGATGGCGGGCTGGGCGCGGGCGACACGTTCGATATCGTCGTCGCCTACAAACGCGCGGAAACGGGTGAGAGCGAGGCGGGCGAACTGCTCTATGCCGGGCTGGAACGGAGCGGCAGGCCCAAGGCGCAACTGCTCCGCTGGGGCAAGGACGGCCAGTTCTTCGAAGCATCGGGCGTCGGCCAGATGCGCAGCGGCTTGGTGGCCCCGGTCCAGGGGCAGATGGGTTCGCCCTTCGGCATGCGCCGCCATCCCATTCTCGGCTATATGCGGATGCACAAGGGGATGGATTTCAGGGCGCGCTACGGTACGCCGATCTATGCCGTCACCGATGGCCGGGTGGTTTTCGCCGGGCGTCATGGCGGGCATGGCAATTTCGTCAGGCTCGATCATGGCGGTGGGCTCGGCACGGGCTACGCGCATATGAGCCGGATTGCCGTGGCACCAGGGGCGCAGGTACGGCGGGGGCAGGTGCTGGGCTATGTCGGTTCCACCGGCCTTTCGACCGGGCCGCATCTCCATTATGAAATGTATCGCAACGGGCAGACGGTGAACCCGGCCAGCGTGCGCTTTGCCGTCCGCTCGCAGCTCGATGGCGGCGAACTGGCGGCTTTCCGCGCTCGGCTGGCGGCCTTGAAAGCGATCGCGCCCGGCGCGGCCTTGCGCGATCTGGCCCCCAGCGCGCCCGTCATGGCGCAAGCCCCCGCTCCGGCGCGGGAGATCGACCGGGTGGACAATCTGCCCCGTCTGGCCAGCCTATCGCGCGATTGAACCGCGGGCGCTTTTCCGGCAGGGAATGGGCCATGACAGCCGCCTATCCCGCCCTTCGCCTGCGCCGCACGCGGACCAGCGCCTGGAGCCGCGCGCTCCATCGTGAAAACCAGCTCAGCCCGGATCAACTGATCTGGCCGCTGTTCGTGACCGAAGGGCGGGGGGTGGAAGAACCGGTCGCCTCGCTTCCCGGCGTGTCGCGCTGGTCGGTGGATGGGATCGTGGCCCGGGCGAAGGAAGCGGTGGACCTCGGCATTCCCTGTCTGGCGTTGTTTCCGAACACCCCGGTGGACAGGCGCAGCGACGATGGCCGCGAAGCGCTCAATCCCGAAAACCTGATGTGCCGGGCGATCCGGGCGATTCGCGATGCCTGCGGCAGCGATATCGGCGTGCTGACCGATGTCGCGCTCGATCCCTATACCACGCACGGCCAGGATGGGCTGCTCGATGACAGCGGCTATGTCCTCAACGATGCCTCGGTCGAAGCGCTGATCGGCCAGAGCCTCAACCAGGCCGCTGCCGGGGCCGATATCATCGCCCCGTCAGACATGATGGATGGCCGTGTGGGCGCAATCCGCGCCGCGCTGGAACAGGCGGGCCATACCAATATTCAGATCATGGCCTATGCGGCGAAATACGCTTCCGCCTTCTATGGCCCGTTCCGCGATGCGGTGGGCTCGCGCGGGCTGCTGAAAGGCGACAAGAAGACCTATCAGATGGATCCGGCCAATGCGGAGGAAGCGCTGCGCGAAGTGGCGCTCGACCTCGCCGAAGGGGCGGACAGCGTGATGGTCAAGCCGGGCCTGCCCTATCTCGATATCGTGCGGCGGGTGAAGGAACGCTTCGAAGTGCCCGTCTTCGCCTATCAGGTCAGCGGCGAATACGCGATGATCGAAGCCGCCGTGGCGGCGGATGCGGGCGAGCGGGAAGGGCTGGTGATGGAAACGCTGATGGCCTTCCGCCGCGCGGGTTGTTCCGGCGTGCTGACCTATCACGCGCCTTTTGCCGCGCGCTTGCTCAATGGCTGAATTCCGCCATGAAACCGATCGCCTGATCCTGCGCGACTGGCGCGAGGAGGACTGGGAACCGTTCTTCCGCCACACCAACACGCCCGCGGTGATGCGCTGGCTGGGCGGGGTGATGAACGAGGCGGGCATGGCCACCGCGCGCCTCCGGCTCGAATCCTACCGGCGCGATCACGGTTTCACGTTCTGGGTGGTGGAGCGCAAGCGGGACGGCGGCCATCTGGCGGGTGAACCGCTGGGCTTCTGCGGGTTCAAGCGCTCCAACCAGCAAGGCGGGCCGGTGGGCGATATGGAAATCGGCTGGCGCCTGCGCGAAGATGCCTGGGGCCATGGCTATGCGCTGGAAGCGGCGCAGGCGTGCATGGCGATCGGGTTCGAGACATTCGGCGCGCCGCATATGCTGGCTCTGACGGTGGAAGGAAACGCGGCAAGCTGGGGCCTGATGCGGCGGCTGGGCATGCGCCGCCGCGCCGATCTGGATTTTGCCAACACCGATTTCGATCCGGAAAGCGGCACGATCATAGTCTACGCGATTACCCGCGAAGAATGGGCTATGCTGCGCGGCGAAGCGTGAGCGCAAAAGGAACCATGACATGACTATCCAGCGGCCCGGCACCACGATCCTGCCTTTCCATGGCAAGGTGCCCCGGATTCACGACAGCGCTTTCATCGCCCCCGGTGTGCGCATTATCGGCGATGTGGAAATCGGCCCGGATGTCAGCGTGTGGTACAATTGCGTGCTGCGCGGCGATGTGAACCGGATCGTGATCGGCGCGCGCAGCAATATCCAGGATGGCACGGTGATCCATTGCGATGGCCCGGATGCGCATATGCCCGATGGCTTCCCCGCGATCATCGGCGATGATGTGCTGGTCGGCCATATGGCGATGCTGCACGGCTGCACCTTGCGGGACCGCGCCTTTGTCGGCCTCAGCGCCACGGTGATGAACGGGGCGGTGATCGAAAGCGACGGGATGCTGGCGGCGGGCGCGATCCTGTCGCCTGGCAAGGTTCTCGGCGCGCGGCAATTGTGGATGGGGCGGCCCGCCAAATATGCCCGCGACCTGCCCGATGAAGCGCTCGCCGAAATGCAGGCGGGGGTTGCCCGGTATGTCGAAAACGGGCGGGCGCATCTCGCCGCGCTGGCGGCGGCGGGCGATGGCGCGGCCTAAGACCGCCTATCCCCCTGCCACGGCGATTCTGGCGCTGGCCGATGGCGAAAGGCGGCTTGCCCTGCGGGTCACGCCCGGCGCGCGCAGCGAAGGGATCGAAATCGCCGATGGCTGCCTTGTCGTCAAAGTTCGGGCCAAGCCCAAGGATGGGGAAGCCAACGATGCGGTGCTGGAATCGCTGGCGGCGGCGCTGGGTATAGCGCCCTCGCGCGTGAAGCTGCTGCGCGGGGCGACCGGGCGCGACAAGCTGGTTCAACTGGAGGGATGACCGCGCCCTTCGATAAGGACGGCGCTGGCGGCGAGGCAGATCGCCCAACCCGCCGCGATCCACGCGGAAAGCGCCTGCGAATGGAGGAAAGCGGCGGTTCCGGCCACCGCCCCGCAGACCAGCCCCGCCCATAACGCCAGATTGCCCAGCCAGCCGGGGCGGGCGCTACCCTGCAGGAAAGCGGCCAGCCCTTGTCCGAAGCGGACGAGGGCGCCGGTCATGTAAGTCACGCCGATGGCGACTTCGCCGTTGCGGCGGAAGCTGTTGTTGATCACGCCCATGCTCAATACGGTGCAGGCGAGGAACCCCCCGGTGCGCTGGCCTGTCTGCAAGATCGCCGCCAGCACGAGCAGACCAGCCGCGGCGCCCAGAACCGCCGATTTGCGCCGCGTTCCCGCCCAGTCGGCCAGCAGCGCGCCGCCGGTCACGCCCACGACGAAGCCGGCGATCAGCAATGCGGGGAGGGTCGCGGCATGTCTGTCGGTCACGATGTCGACGGCCAGCCGGGTGGTGTTGCCGGACATGAACGACACGAAATAGCTTTTCGCGGCTAGGAAGCCAGTCGCATCGGCAAAACCGGCCAGCGTGGCCAATCCTGCCGCCAGAATCTGGCGCGGCCGGTCATAGACGTTCATGGCGCGGTTATGCCCGATCCGGCCCCCACCGCAAAGCACCGGGCGCGGGGCGGCGTTCCGGTCAGCTGCGCGCACCCATGGCGCGGGCCATGCGGTTGAGCATATCGGCCATTTCCGCGCCCAGTTCCCGGTTTTCCGGCTCGCAATCGGCAATCGCGCGGTTCATCGCCTCGGCCCATTGCGCGGCGGTGGCTGGTGCGATGGCAATCCCTTTGTGCGCACTCATCATGCATTTGCCGGGGTTTTCCTCGAACCAGTCGCGCGGGCCGCCTGCCCACGCGTTGAGAAAGCCGGATAGCGAATGGCGCATCGGCCCCAGGTCGGGGGCGTGCAGCGCGCGCAATTCGGCATAGGCCGGATCCTGATCCATCAGATCGTAGAACCGGTCCACGATGCGCCGGATAACGGGCGCGCCGCCGATCAGGTCATAAGGGGTCGCGCCTTGCTGGGGCTGGCTTGCCATGGTGCTCCTCACCGGGTGAAACGTCTGCAACATTTGCCTGGGCGATCGCGGCAGGAAAGTCTTTGACCGCGCGCAAATTGCGATCCCCTTGCGCCGGGCCCCATACGAACAGGGCGGCCGGATCGACCAGCCGCCCTGCCGAATTGCACCGGGGATCGGGCGTTATTCTTCGCCGCCAGCCGGTTCGTCCGCCGGATCGCCGCTGTCCTGACCGGCGGGCTTGCCACCGGCGCGCGAAGCGGTTTTCTTCGCCGCCTTGGCCCGCTTCGGTTGCTTGCTTTCCTTCGGCGGCGCGGGTGTGAGTTCGAAAGCGAGCTTGTCGTCCTTGATGCTCACATGCACTTCGCCACCATGGGCAAGCTTGCCGAACAGCAGTTCTTCGGCGAGCGGCTGCTTGACCTTTTCCTGAATCAGCCGACCCATCGGGCGCGCGCCGTAGAGCCGGTCATAGCCGCGCTTGGACAGCCAGTCGCGGGCATCGCCATCGAACTGGATGTGGACGTTCTGTTCCGCCAGCTGCAGTTCCAGCTGGAGGATGAACTTGTCCACCACCCGGCTGACGGTTTCGGCGCCGAGATAGGCGAACGGCACGATGGCATCGAGCCGGTTGCGGAATTCGGGGCTGAACATCCGCTTCACCGCTTCGTCGCCCGCGTCTTCCTTCGACACGTCGCCGAAACCGATGCCCTGGCGCGCCATGTCCGATGCGCCCGCGTTGGTCGTCATGATCAGGATGACGTTGCGGAAATCCACCGTCTTGCCGTGGTGATCGGTCAGCCGGCCATTGTCCATCACCTGCAACAGGATGTTGAACAGGTCGGGGTGGGCTTTCTCGATCTCGTCCAGCAGCAGCACGCAATGCGGATGCTGGTCGATGGCATCGGTCAACAGGCCGCCCTGATCGTAGCCGACATAGCCCGGAGGCGCGCCGATCAGCCGGGAAACGCTGTGGCGCTCCATGTATTCCGACATGTCGAAGCGCTTCAATTCGATCCCCATGATCGAGGCGAGCTGACGGGCGACTTCCGTCTTGCCGACGCCGGTGGGGCCGGAGAACAGGAAGCTCCCGATCGGCTTGTCCGGATCGCGCAGGCCCGCGCGGCTGAGCTTCATCGCGCTGGACAGCACTTCGATCGCCTTGTCCTGCCCATAGACGACGCGCTTCAGATCGCGGTCGAGATGTTCGAGCGCCTTCTTGTCGTCGGTCGACACGCTTTTGGGCGGGATGCGCGCCATGGTGGCGATCACCGCTTCGATTTCGCGCGCGGTGATCGTCTTCTTCCGGCGGCTGGGCGGATAGAGCATCTGCATCGCGCCCACTTCGTCGATCACGTCGATGGCTTTGTCCGGCAGCTTGCGATCATTGATGTAGCGGGCCGAAAGTTCGACCGCCGTCTTGATCGCATCGGGCGTGTACTTGACCTTGTGATGTTCCTCGAAGGCGGAGCGCAGCCCGCGCAGGATCTTGATCGTATCCTCCACCGTCGGCTCGTTCACGTCGATCTTCTGGAACCGGCGCAGCAGCGCGCGATCCTTCTCGAAGTGGTTGCGGAACTCCTTGTACGTGGTCGAACCGATGCAGCGGATCGCCCCGCTGGACAACGCGGGCTTCAGGAGGTTGGACGCGTCCATCGCCCCGCCGCTGGTGGCGCCGGCGCCGATCACCGTGTGGATTTCATCGATGAACAGCACCGCTTCGGGCATCTTTTCGAGTTCGGAGACGACCTGCTTCAGCCGTTCCTCGAAATCGCCGCGATAGCGGGTGCCCGCCAGCAGCGAACCCATGTCGAGCGAATAGATCACCGCATCGCGCAGCACTTCGGGCACATCGCCTTCCACGATTTTGCGCGCCAGCCCTTCGGCGATGGCGGTCTTGCCGACGCCGGGATCACCGACATAGAGCGGGTTGTTCTTCGACCGGCGGCAAAGGATCTGGATCGTCCGGTCCACTTCCGGGCCGCGGCCGATCAGCGGATCGATCTTGCCGCCCAGCGCCTTCTCGTTGAGATTGACGCAGAACTGGTCGAGCGCGGAATCCTTGGCAGACGCCTTGCTTTCCGCCTTTTCTTCGGACTGAGCGGGGTTTTCCGCACTGGTCGGCGCGCGGGTTTCGGACTGGCGCCCGCCCTTGCCGATGCCGTGGCTGATGAAACTCACCGCATCCAGGCGGCTCATATCCTGCTGTTGCAGGAAATAGACGGCATAGCTGTCACGCTCGGAAAACAGCGCCACCAGCACGTTTGCGCCGGTAACGGTGTCCTTGCCCGAGGACTGGACATGCAGGATGGCGCGCTGGATCACGCGCTGGAAACCGGCGGTCGGCTGCGGATCGGCATCGTCGCCGGTTTTGAGCGACTGGTATTCCTGATCGAGATACTGGCGGACGACATCGCCAAGGTCGTTCAGTTCGACCCCGCACGCGCCCATCACTTCGGCGGCATCGGGATCGTCGATCAGGGCGAGCAGGAGGTGTTCCAGCGTCGCGTATTCGTGGCTCCGGTCAGCGGCATTGGCAAGCGCGTTGTGGAGCGTCTTTTCCAAGTTTGCGGCGAAACTGGGCATCTAGGGGCCTTTCGCTAGGGGAGCTCTTTGTTGCGTAAACGAAAAGAGCAGGAGTGGATGTGTGTTGCAACCTATATGGGGGCGCTGCGCCGAAAAAGGAGGGGCAGCCGCAGGCATCGCCTAGCTGCGCGGTTTGAACAGCGCGTCGGCCGCCAGCCGGTGCGCCGCCGCGCGTTCGCGATGGGCTTTCACCCGCGCGATTTCCGCTTCGAGAAGGCAGATGCGATCATCCAGCTCGTCCTGCGAATAGCTGTCGAGGCTCTCGGTCGAGAGCTTGGCGGCCGCGTCTCCGCGCCGCCTGGGGAGATCGTCCTCGTCCATTGCGGTGCAGCATTTCCTTTCTCGGGCTTGCTGTCAATGGACATGGCCGTTACCCGTTTGGGAAAGGGGGCCCGGATCGTATAGCGGGCCGCCTGACGGGTAGCGAAATATGGGGATTTGGGTGACCGGGGCAACACCGCACACCATGCTGGCGATCGGATTCGATGAACCCGGCGGGCCGGACGTGTTGCGGGCGCGGGAACTGCCCGTGCCGCGGCCCGGCGCAGGCGAAGTGCTGATCAAAGTGGCGTTTGCCGGGGTCAATCGCCCCGATGTGGCCCAGCGGCAGGGACACTATCCGCCGCCGCCGGGCGCTTCGCCGATTCCGGGGCTGGAACTGTCGGGCACTGTCGTGGCGCTGGGCGCGGGCGTGCCCTCGGAACTGGCCGGGCAGGAAGTTTGCGCGCTGGTCACCGGCGGGGGCTATGCCGAATATTGCCTGGCCAAGGCGGGGCATTGCCTGCTGGTGCCCGAAGGTCTGCCGCTGGATCAGGCGGCGGCTATCCCCGAAACGCTGTTCACCGTCTGGCACAACGTGTTCGAACGCGGGTTCGCGGTGGCGGGGGAAACCATGCTGGTGCACGGCGGGACCAGCGGCATCGGCACCATGGCGGTGAAGCTGGCGCGGCTGTTCGGGATCGAAGTGATCGTGACCTGCGGCAGCGATGAAAAATGCGCCGAAGCGCTGCGCCTGGGGGCCGATCATGCGATCAATTACCGGACGCAGGATTTCGTCGAGGAAGTGCGGGCACTGACGGACGGTTGCGGCGTTGATCTGGTGCTGGATATGGTTGCGGGGGATTATGTCGCACGCAATCTGAAATGCCTGGCCGAAGATGGCCGCCATGTCACCATTGCGGTGCAGGGCGGGGTCAGGGCGGAGATCAACATGGCCCAGGTGATGATGCGCCGTTACACTTTGACCGGATCGACGCTGCGCGCCCGGTCGGACGGGTTCAAGGCGTTGCTGGCCGACGATATCCAGCGCAATGTGTGGGATATGGTGGCCGATGGCCGCCTGCGCCCGGCGATGGATTGCCGTTTCCCCTTGCGGGAAGCCGCGGCGGCCCATGCCCGGATGGAAGCCGGGGACCATATCGGCAAGATCGTGCTGGAGACCTGAGATGGAGCGGCTGGTTCTGCATGAGGACCCGCGCAGCGGCAATTGCTACAAGATCCGGCTGACGGCTGCCTTGCTTGGGCTGGCGCTGGAACGGGTCGCTTACGATGGCCTGAAAGGTGAAACGCGCACGCCCGATTTCCTCGCCCGCATCAATCCCGGCGGACGCATCCCGGTGTTGCAGATCGGGAACCGGTTCCTGCCCGAAAGCAATGCGGCGTGCTGCTATCTTGCCGAAGGCAGCGCGCTGATCCCGCAGGACCGGTTCGAAAAGGCGGAAATGCTGCGCTGGATGTTCTTCGAACAGAACAGCCACGAACCGAACATCGCGGCCCTGCGGATGTGGCTGCGCTTCATCGGCGAACACAAGCTTTCGCCGCAGCAGCGCGGGCAGATCCTGGCCAAGCGGATCGCGGGGGAAGACGCGCTGGCGACGATGGATCGCCATCTCGGCAGCCGGGAATGGATGGTCGGATCGTCGGTCACGCTCGCCGATATCGCGCTCTATGCCTATACCCATGTCGCCGAAGCGGGCGGGTTCCGCCTGCACGACTATCCCCAAATCTGCGCCTGGCTCGAACGGATGACCACGCTGCCGGGCTACGTGCCGATGCACGATTGATCGCATGATCCCGGCTTTTCAGGGCGATGTCACGAAACCGTCACCCGATTGAGACAGGCGTGTAACATTCCTGCGGCAGGGGGGCCGCATGGGGATAGAACCGTTCATCGATCCGATGCGGGACCAGGGCGGCGCGATGCCGGTGGCACTGCCTTTCCTGAACAGCGCGCCCGCCATGTCCGAACCGGCGCCCGAACCGGGGCCCGCAGGCCGCCGCCGCTATCGCACGATCTGGATTTCGGACGTGCATCTCGGCACGCGCGGCTGCAATGCCGAAATGCTGATCGATTTCCTCGATTCGGTCGACAGCGAGACGCTGTATCTGGTGGGCGACATCATCGACGGCTGGCGGCTGAAGAAGAAGTTCTACTGGCCCGCCAGCCACAACGAAATCGTCTGGCGCATTCTCAAGCGGGCCCGGCGCGGCACGCGGATCGTCTATATTCCCGGCAACCATGATGAGATGTTCCGCCAGTTCACCGGGCTGAATTTCGGCGGGGTCGAAATCCGCCGGGCGGCGTTCCACACCACCGCGGATGGCCGCCGCCTAATGGTGCTCCATGGCGACGAATTCGACACAGTGATGCTGGCCCATCGCTGGCTCGCGTTCGTGGGCGATGCGCTGTACCATGTGCTGATGGGTTGCAACCGCCGTGTGAATGCGGTGCGGCGCCGTTTCGGCCTGCCTTACTGGTCGCTTTCGAAAGTGGCCAAGCACAAGGTCAAGAACGCGGTCGAATTTATCTCGCGTTATGAACAGGTTGTCAGCCGTGCAGCGGCCGAACGCGGGGTCGACGGCGTGGTGTGCGGCCACATCCATACGGCGGAAATCCGCGATTTCGATGGGGTGGCCTACTACAACGATGGCGATTGGGTGGAAGGCTGCACCGCGCTGGTCGAACATATGGACGGGCGGATGGAAGTGCTGCACTGGCCCGAGGAAATGGCGCGCCGCGCGGCGGAGGCGGCCGGGCAACCGGCGGCGCAAGCGATGGGGCGCGCGGCATGAGCGGGCTGCGCATCGCCATCGTCACCGATGCCTGGACCCCGCAGGTCAACGGCGTCGTCCGCACATTGACCACTCTGGCGGGTGTGCTGCGCGGTTGGGGGCATGATATCAGGGTGATCTCGCCCGACCGGTTCCGGTCCTTGCCATGCCCCAGCTATCCCGAAATCCGCCTTGCGCTGGCGCGGCAGGGGGCGGTGGGGGCCTGGCTCGACCGGGCGGCGCCCGATGCGATCCATATCGCCACCGAAGGGCCGCTGGGGCTGGCGGCGCGCCGCTATTGCCTGCGGCGCGGTGTATCCTTCACCACTGCCTATCATACCCAGTTCCCCGATTATCTCGCCCGCCGCACGCGCCTGCCCGCCGCGACGTTCTGGCCCTATATCCGCTGGTTCCACCGCCCTTCCGCCGGGATCATGGTGGCGACGGAATCGGTCAGGGCGCAACTGCGCGAACAGGGCCTGACCCGGCTCTATCCGTGGAGCCGGGGGGTGGACCTTACCCATTTCACCCCGGCTGCCGCCCCGCCGGATCTGTTCGGAAAACTTGAACGCCCGATCCAGCTCTATGTCGGGCGGGTCTCGGTGGAAAAGAACATCGAGGCGTTTCTCGCCAACCCGCATCCGGGCGCGAAAGTGGTGGTGGGGGACGGCCCGGCGCGCGCGCGGTTGCAGGCCCGGTTTCCCGAGACGGTGTTCCTCGGTTCGCAAAGCGGGCAGGCGCTCGCGGCCTGCTATGCCGGGGCGGATGTCTTCGTCTTTCCCAGCAGGACCGACACATTCGGGCTGGTGATGATCGAAGCACTGGCCTGCGGCACGCCGGTGGCCGCCTATCCGGTGCAGGGCCCGTGCGATATCCTGACGCCCGCCGTGGGTGCGGTGGACGAACGGCTCGATCATGCGATTGCCGCCGCGCTCACACGCGATCGCGCTAGCTGCGCGGCTTACGGGGCTTCCTTCACCTGGGAGGCGAGCGCGCGCCAGTTCGTCGCGGCGCTGGCCTGTGATCCGCTTGCGGCGGCGCATGGCGCACTGGCGGCCTGACGCCCTTTTTGGCGCGCATTATCCTTGCCCAATCGCGGGCAATCGCTTAGATAGATGGGCGAACGGCCGCTCCGGAAGGGGCGGCCCTTATATTTTCACCGTGTGATTCAGTCCCCTTCCCGCATGGGTGCGGAAGGCGGAACAGGGCCCGGCAAGGGCTGGAGAAAAGCCATGTCCCAACCGACACCACTTATGCCGCATGCGACCGCTTCCTGGCTGGTCGACAACACGGCGCTCACGTTCGAACAGATCGCCGAATTCTGCGGTCTGCATATCCTGGAAGTGCAGGCGATGGCCGACGATCTGGCCAGCAGCAAGTACACCGGGCGCGATCCGATCCATTCGGGCGAACTGACTCATGAAGAAATCGCCCGGGGGCAGGACGATCCGGAATACCGCCTGCAGATGCAGCGCGCGCCGGTTTCGGTCAGCCGCACCAAGGGGCCGCGCTACACGCCGGTGTCCAAGCGGCAGGACAAGCCCGATGGCATCGCCTGGCTGATCCGCAACCACCCGGAAATCTCCGATGCCCAGATCGGCAAGCTGATCGGCACCACCCGCAACACGATTGCCGCGGTGCGTGACCGTTCGCACTGGAACATCCAGAACATCCAGCCCAAGGACCCGGTGACTCTGGGCCTGTGTTCGCAGCGCGAACTCGATGCCGTGGTCGCCAAGTCGGCGAAGAAGGCCGGGCTTGAAGGCGCGGCTGGCGCGGACAACGCGCTGGGCGGCGATCGTCAGGCGCTGATCGAAGAATTGCAGGCTGAACGCGAAGCCGCTGCCAAGGCCGCCGCCGAAGCAGCACAGGAAGCCGAAGCGCAGGCATGGCTCGAAGCCCGCCGCGCCCAGCAGGCGGAAGACCAGAACTGATCCTTCGCGGATAATGCCGATTGGGGCTTGCCGAGCATCGCGCAACGCCCCAATCTGCACCTGTGACTAGCGCAGAAAACAGGGATGGCCGGCCTGTTCTGGCCGGAGAGCATTTCGCCCATTACGGGGTGTGGGACATTGATCTTCCGCCGCTGGGGGTGCCCGATCTCCTGCGGCAGGCGGTGGACAGAACCCCCGATGCGCCGCTGGTCGATTTTCTCGGCCGGACCTATTCCTACCGCGCGATATGGCAGGCCGCGCAACGCTTCGCGGCCGGATTGCAGCAGGCCGGTTTCGGCCGGGGGGACCGGATTGGGCTCTATCTGCCCAATGTCCCGCATTATGTTTCGGCCTATTACGGGGCCATGCTGGCGGGGACGACGCTGGTCAATTTTTCCCCGCTCTATTCGGCCGAGGAACTGGAGGCGCAAGTCGTCAATTCCGGCACCCGTTTGCTGGTCACGGTGGATTCGGCGGCGCTGCTGCCCACGGCATTGGATGTGCTCGACAATTCGCCGCTCGAACGGCTGATCGTCACCCGGCTGGCTGATATGCTGCCGTTCCCCAAGAACTGGGCGCTGCGCCTGCTGGGCCGCAAGCAGCTCACCCCGGTTCCCGCACGGGCCGATGTCACCGCGTGGGATGGTTTCTTGTCCCCCGGGGCGCCGGAGCCGGTGGCGATTGATCCCGAACGCGATCTGGCCCTGCTGCAATACACCGGCGGCACCACCGGCACCCCCAAGGGGGCGATGCTGACGCACCAGAATCTCACCGCAAATGCCCGGCAGGTCAAAGCGATCGACCCCGATCAGGGACGGCGGGACATGGTGTTGGGCGTGCTGCCGCTGTTCCATGTCTTCGCCAACACCTGCGTGCTCAACCGCACGGTCGCCAACGGCGGCTGTATCGCGATGCTGCCGCGGTTCGATGTGAAGCAGGTGCTGGCCACCAGCCGCCGGGCGCGGCCGACATCGCTGTTCGCGGTGCCGACGATGTATCAGGCGCTGCTGGAGCATCCCGCGCTGCGGCGGGAGGATTTCGCGTCGCTGCGCGAAACGATATCGGGCGGCGCGCCTTTGCCCTTGCCGCTCAAGCGCAGCTTCGAGGAGCGCACCGGGGTCAAAGTGATCGAAGGATACGGGCTGACCGAAAGCAGCGGCGTGGTGGCGACCAATCCGTTGCAGGGCGAAAATCGTGCGGGCACGATCGGCCAGCCCCTGCCGCAGACCCGGGTGCGGCTGCTCGACAAGGACGATCCCCTGCGCGATCCCCCGCCAGGCGAACCGGGCGAACTGGCCGTGGCCGGGCCGCAGGTGATGCAGGGTTACTGGAACCGCCCGGATGCCGCCGCGACGGCTTTCGTCGAGCGTGACGGGGAGCGCTGGCTGCGCACCGGCGATATCGCCGTGATCGAGCCTGACGGCTTCCTGCGCATTGTCGATCGGCTGAAGGACATGATCAATGTCGGCGGCTTCAAAGTCTTCCCCAGCGTGCTCGAAAAGCATCTGCTGGATCATCCGGCGGTGAAGGAAGCGCTCGTGATCGGCGTGCCCGATGCCTATCACGGGGAAAGGCCGCGTGCTTATGTCACGCTGGAAGATGGCGCCCCGCCGGTGACGGGGGACGAACTGCTGCAATGGCTCACCCCGCATATCGGCAAGCATGAGCGGATCGAATCGGTGGTTATCCGGCCATCTCTGCCGAAGACGGCGATCGGGAAACTGGATCGCAAGGCGCTGGTGGCCGAAGTGCTGGGGGCGCAGGGCTGATCCCGGCCCACCGCTGCGCGGGGCCACGCGGGCCCCGGCGCGCGGCGGCAATCTGGCAGGCGATTAGCTGGCGAGCGTCAGGCGCGGTTCGTCGTCACCCGGCGTCTTGGGGGGCGAAGCGGCTTCCGTGGCCGGCCTGGCCGGTGCGCGGTGAGAGAAGCGGCCTTCGACCTGCGCGCCCTGTTCAATCGTCAGCGCATCGTACTGGACATCGCCTTCGATCCGCGCGGTGCGCAGCACGGTCAGTTCGCGGGCGCTGATCGAGCCGCTGATCGCCCCGGCAAGGCGGGCGGTTTCCGTGGTGATCGTGCCGACGATGGCGCTGCTTTCGCCCTGCACCAGGCTGGCGCAGGAAATATCGCCTTCGATCCGGCCATCGACGCGCAGATCGGCCGTAGCCACCACGTCGCCCTTGATCGTGACATCGCTGCCGATCAGCGACGAACCGCCGGGATGGTTATCGTGCTGCACGGGGCGGGCTACGCTCTGCTGCGGTTCGATTTCGGACTTCCTTGAGAACATGAGGGGCAGCCTCCAGAAAAGGACGCGGATTGACCGCGCGGCCATTGATCAGCACTTCGAAATGAAGATGCGGGCCGGTGGAGCGGCCCGTGCTGCCGATGGCGCCAATGATGTCCCCGGCATCGACTTCCTGTCCCAGCCGGGCGCGAAATGCGGACATATGCGCATAGCGCGTTACGAGCCCATTGCCATGGCTAATTTCAACTGTGTTGCCATAGCCGTTCTGCACGCCGCGGAAGGTGATTTTGCCCGGCGCGGTGGCATAGATCGGCGATCCGGTCGGGCCACGGAAATCGAGGCCGGAATGCATCGCGGGGTGCGCGTTGAACGGATCGCGGCGATAGCCGAAGCCCGAGGAAATCATGCTGAGGCTGGCGGGCAGGACTTGCGGGATGCCGGCCAGCCCGCGTTCCAGCGCGTCCATCCGGGCCAGCGCCAGACCCAGTTGTTCGAAGCGCGGATGGAGCGAGCCGTTGTTTTCCGTCGACAGCATTTCCAGCGGGCCGCCGCGTGCTTCTTCCACATCGTCGGTCATCTGGCGCGGGTTGAGTCCCAGCTTGCGAATCCCCGCCGCCGCGCTGTCCGCGCGCCGGTTGGCCAGGCGGGTCAGCCGTTCGGCAAAAGCGAGCTGGCGAGCTTCGATCCGGGCGAGGGCCGCCGCTTCGGGCAGGATGGCGCTGATCTTGGCCAGGGTCTTGTCTTCCGCGGCCGCCGCTTCGGCCGTGCCATGCAGCGCTTCGCTTTCGAGCTTGGCGTCGGCGGGCAGACTTTCCACCATTTCTTCGAGGAAATCCTGCCGCCGCCTGAGGCTTTCGGCCGCGGCTTTGAGCTCGTTGCGATAATGGGAAACGCTGTCTTCGGCCTGGCTTACCTGGGCTTCGCGCCGGTTGAGCGCGTTCTGCTCCGCACGGGAGAGGAAGTGGCCGCTCGTCACCGCCGCCATCACGCCGATCCACAGCAGGACAGCCGCGAGCACGAGCGCGGCTGCGGCGATCTGCACCCGCGAAGAAACGGTTATGAAGCGAACCTGACCTTTCGAGCGCACGAAGAACTCGCGGTCAGGAAACCAGGCAGCAAGCCGCGTGCCCAGTCCGCCGGAAATGTGGTTAGCCAAGACGATCCCTTGCGGTATTCCTGCGAGAGGCGGCCCGTTAGCACGTGTTCAACAGCAAGCAAAAAGCGGATCGTGATGAAACTGGCTGAGTCGAACGAGGACTGCGATGAATCGTTCCCGGAAGTTTTTAAATCATCGCGCCGAATTACTTGAAGACATAAAATTGCATGGATTGGCTGGCGATTCGCCGCTGACATACCCATGCCGGAATGCTAGGTGCCTCTGCTATGACTGTTGATAATCTCGCTATCGCCGAAGCTGAAACCGTGCTGACCGAAACGCCCGACCTGTTGATCGAACGCCTTGCCCATGCAGGCCGTGCGGCGCAGCGCGTTCTGGCCCGTATGGACGATCCGGCCAAGGCGCGGGCGTTGCATCTGGCGGCGCAGGCGTTGCGCGATGCGGAGCCGGACATTCTCGCGGCCAACGCGCGCGACATGGAAGCGGGCGCGGCGCGGGGCCTGACATCCGCCCTGCTGGATCGCCTGCGGCTGGATTCCGCGCGGCTGGCGGGCATTGCCGACGCGGTGGATGCGGTGGCGGACCTGCCCGATCCGGTGGGCGATGTGATCGATCGCGCCGAACGCCCCAACGGCCTGCAGCTTTCCCGCGTGCGGGTGCCGATCGGGCTGATCGGGATCATCTACGAAAGCCGCCCCAACGTCACGGTGGATGCCGCCGTGCTCTGCGTGCGCGCAGGCAATGCGACGCTGCTGCGCGGGGGGAGCGAGGCGATCCATTCGAACCGCGCGCTGCTGGCCGCGCTCATCAAGGGGCTGATGGCGGGCGGGGTGCCCGCCGATGCCGTGCAGCTGATGCCGACGCAGGACCGCGCGGCCGTGGGCGCGATGCTTCAGGCCACCGGCCTGATCGACATGATCATACCCCGTGGGGGCAAGAGCCTGGTCGCCCGCGTGCAGGCCGATGCACGGGTGCCCGTGCTGGCCCACCTCGATGGCATCTGCCACACCTACATCCATCCTTCGGCGGACGTTGCGATGGCGCGCACTGTCGCGCTCAATGCCAAGATGCGCCGCACCGGCATTTGCGGGGCGATGGAAACGCTGCTGCTGGATGCCGCTTTCCCTGCGGCGCAGGATCTGGTCGGCGATCTGATCGACGCGGGGTGCGAATTGCGCGGCGATGCGCGGGCGCAAGCGCTCGATTCGCGGATTCTTCCCGCGACGGCGGACGACTGGGACACGGAATATCTCGATGCCGTGCTGTCGGTCGCCATTGTCGATGGGCTCGATGCGGCGTTGGAGCATATCGCGCGCCACAGTTCGGGCCATACCGATGCGATTATCGCCGGTGATCCGGAAGTGGCCGAACGGTTCCTGGCCGAAGTCGATTCGGCAATCGTCATGGTCAACGTTTCCAGCCAGTTCGCCGATGGCGGCGAATTCGGCCTCGGCGCCGAAATCGGCATTGCCACGGGGCGCATCCATGCGCGCGGCCCGGTCGCGCTCGAAGGGTTGACCACTTACAAGTGGCAGGTGCGCGGCAACGGGCAGACCCGGCCCTGAAAGGGGGCATGGCTCCTGCCTGCCGCACCCCTGCCCCGCGCAAGGGGCCGCGGACCGGCCTGCTCGGCGGCAGTTTCAATCCGGCTCACGGTGGCCATCGGCGGATCACTCTGTTCGCGATGGAAGCGCTGGGGCTGGATGAAGCGTGGTGGCTGGTTTCCCCCGGCAATCCGTTGAAACCCGCGCAGGGTATGGCGCCGCTCGCTGCGCGGGTCCGCTCGGCCCGTTTCATGGCCCGCCGCGCGCCGATCCGCGTCACCGCGATCGAACGCATTTGGCCATCGGTCTATACTGTGGACACGCTGCGTGCCTTGCGCCGCCGCTGGCCCAAGCGGCGCTTCGTCTGGCTGATGGGCGCGGACAATCTGGCCCAGTTCCACCGTTGGAAAGACTGGCGCACGATTGCGAAAATCATGCCGATTGCGGTGATTGCCCGGCCGGGTTATGATGCAGCCGCGATTGCGAGCCCCGCAATGGCCTGGCTGCGGCGATACCGTATCGATGCCGCCAGTTTTCGTAACCGGGGTAGATGGAGCGCACCGGCGCTGATTGAATTGCGTTTCGATCCTGATCCGCGTTCGGCGACTGAACTTCGCCACGCCGATCCCGAATGGGCCTCCCGCATGGCGGGGGCGCAGCCCAGGGATCAAGTGACGCATCGCCTGATTCATCATGGCCTCATTCATAACCGCCTTACCCATCATGGCAGCGGGAAGTCGGGCCCGGCATGAAACGCCGGGCTCCCTTCATGTCTGCCGGCCCCGCCGCAAGGAGCGCAAATACCTGCGATGAACCACGCGCAGACCACACCGGCTTCGGCCGGGACCACCACCGGAGACGCTATGGCGCTCTCCGGCATTGAACCGGAACCTGGGTCGATGCTCGACCTCGTCCTGACCTCGCTTGACGAGGATCAGGCGCAAGAGGTCGTGACCATCCCCCTGCAGGGCAAATCGAGCATGGCCGATTACATGGTGATCGCGTCGGGCCGTTCGACCCGGCAAGTCGCCGCGATTGCCCAGAAACTTGCCGAGCGCCTGAAACAGGGCGGTTTCGGCACCCCGCGCATCGAAGGGCTGCCCGCGGCCGACTGGGTGTTGATCGATTCGGGCGATGTGGTGGTGCACCTGTTCCGGCCCGAAGTGCGCAGCTTCTACAATCTGGAAAGAATGTGGGGCTTCGGCGATGCGGCGGCTTCCGCCGTGGGGCAGGCCTGAAAGATCCTGTTCCGGCCCCTCTGATTTGCGCGCCGCCAACAGCGATTGGCGGCGCCCGAAGCGGATGCGATGTGCGGCTGGCGGTGCCCTGGGGCCGCTATCGAATTGCGCATTGCGGCTGTGATCGATAACAACCCTTATGCGCTTGCATGTGATTGCCCGGGGAAAGATCGGCCGCTCGCCCGAGGCCGAGTTGGTGGCCCGCTATGAAAAGCGGATAGCTTGGCCGTGCAAGCTGACCGAACTGCCCGAAACAGGGGGCAACATCCCCCCGCCGATCACCCCATGCCGCACCGTGCTGCTGGATGAGCGGGGCAAGCAACTGTCATCCGAAGAGTTCGCCCATCTGCTGGGCCGCTGGCGTGACGAAGGCGTGCGCGAAACGCGCTTCGTGCTCGGCACGCACGATGGCCATGGCGATGCCGCGCGGGCTGAGGCCGATCTGCTGTTCGCGTTCGGCAAGGCGACCTGGCCGCATCTGCTCGCCCGCGCGATGCTGATGGAACAACTGTTCCGCGCCACGGCGATTCTGGCCGGGCACCCCTATCACCGGGCGGGATAGCCCGATGCCGCCTGTTTTTCGCCTCCGGCCCTTCGCTGCCCTTTTGCTGCTCACGCTGGCGAGCGGGGCGGCGGCGCAGCGCGATGCCGCTTATGACGATCCGGGGGAAACGCGGGCCGCGCTGGTCCGGGCGCTGGCGGACCGCAAAGCGGCGCAGCAGCGGGCCGAAAAGCTGGAAAACGATGCCGCGCGCGCCACCCAGGCCGCCGCCCGGACCGCCAGCCAGACCGCCGCGCTGGCCGCCCGCATCCAGCAGGCCGAAGCCGATATCGCCGCGGCCCAGGCGCGGCTGGCGCTGATCGGCGGGCAGCGGGCGATCCTGCGCCAGCATCTCGCGCGCAAGCAGAAGCCCGTGGTTGAACTGACCGCCGCGTTGCAGAAGTTTTCCCGTCGTCCGCTGGAATTGTCGCTCCTGCGGCCCGGTTCCATGCGCGAAGCGGTCTATTTACGGGCGATTCTGGCCAGCACTCTGCCGCAGGTGGAACAGCGCACGCAGGCGTTGCGGGCGGAAATCGCCAGGGGCAGGGCGCTCGAAAACGAAGCCCGGCAGGTGCTCGGGCAATTGCGCGCGGGGGAAAAGGACCTGTTGCACCGGCGCGAAGCGCTGGCCGCGCTCGAATCGCGCCAGCGGATCGAATCGCGCCAGGCCCACGGCACCGCCGCGCGCGAGGCGGAGCGGGCGTTGGCGCTGGCCGAACAGGCGCGCGATCTCGATTCGCTGATCGGCACGCTCGACAAGGCGGCGGCGCTGCGCCAGCAACTGGCCGCCTTGCCTGGCCCCGTCCTGCGCCCCGCGCGCCCGGCGGATGCGCAACCGGTCGCCACGCCCGCATCGCCCGAAGGCACGGCGGCTACGGCGCGCCCGCGCGCGCGCTATCAATTGCCGGTGGCGGGGCGGATGATCGCCGGTTTCGGGGCGATCCTGCCGGGCGGCACGCGCAGCGAAGGGGCGACTTTCGCCCCGCGCGGAGGGGCGCAGGTCGTGGCGCCCGCCGCGGGCCGGGTGACATTCGCCGGGTCTTATCGCGGCTATGGCCAGATCGTCATCATCGAACACGGCGGGGGCTGGATCAGCCTGATTACCGGGCTGGCGCGGGTCAACGTGGCGGTGGGCGACCGGTTGGTGAACGGTTCTCCGCTGGGTATCGCCGGGCCCACGCGGCCCACGGTGACGCTGGAACTGCGGCGGCAGGGCGTGCCGGTCAATCCGATGGAATTCGTCGGCTAGACAGCGTGCTCTGACAGAGGGTGGAGCATGTATTCCTCATCTGGCATTCATGTTGCCAGCACGATAGAGAGCATGACCATGAAACTCGTTCCCCTGATGCGCTCCGCCGCGCTGGTTACCGCCGTTGCCCTGCTGCCCGTCACCACTGCGGGGATGGCGCAGGTGGATGGCCGCGCCGCGCCGCAGTTTGGCAAGCTCTACGCGGTCTATCAGCGCATCAAGGCGAACTACGTCGACACTGTCGATGACGAGAAGCTGGTGCGCGGCGCGATCGACGGGATGCTGGCCTCGCTCGATCCTCATTCCGCCTATCTCGACGGGGGCGATCTCCAGCGGCTCGAAACCATGATCGGGGGCAATTATCAGGGCCTCGGCCTGTCGGTGACGATGGACGATCAGGCGGTGAAAGTGATTTCGCCGTTCCGTGGCAGCCCGGCGGAAAAGGCCGGGGTCAAAGCGGGCGATTTCATCACCCATCTCGATGGCAAGCTGATTTTCGGCCAGAGCCTCGATGAAGCGGTCAGCAAGATGCGCGGCCCGGCGGGCACTACGATCCGGCTGACGATTTTCCGCCCCGGCCGCGATGAACCGTTCGATGTGACGGTGACGCGCGGCGTGATCGAACTGGAACCGGTCACGTCCAAGCTGGAAGCGGGCAAGATCGGGGTCATCGCCGTCAACGAATTTTCGCGCGATGTCGGCGCCGATGTGAAAAGCGCGGTGCAGACTCTGCGCCGCCAGGCGGGCGGCGCGCTGGGCGGGCTGGTGCTCGACCTGCGCTCCAATCCGGGCGGTTCGCTCGACGAGGCGGTGGCGCTGTCCGATCTGTTCCTCGACAGCGGCCAGATCGTGTCGCAGCGTGGGCGGATCAAGCGCGAAAACATCTATTACGACGCGGAAAAGGTCTATCCTGGCGATGTCGCCAAGGGCGTGCCGCTGGTGGTGCTGATTGACGCCGGTTCCGCGTCGGCATCGGAAATCGTTGCCGGGGCGCTGCAGGATCATCACCGCGCGCTGGTCATGGGCGAACGCAGCTTCGGCAAGGGCAGTGTGCAGACCCTGCTGCCGCTGACGCGCGACAGCGCGCTCAAGCTCACCACCGCGCGGTACTTCACGCCGTCGGGCCGTTCGGTGCAGGAAGGCGGGATCGAACCCGATATCACCGTGCCGCAGCTTTCCGATCCCGACCGGGCGAAGCGGGCCAAATTGCGCTATCGCGAATCCGATCTGCGCGGCCATCTGGTCAACGAAGTCGATCTCGATGACAAGCAGCTCGAATTCGACAAGGGCACCGATCCGCGTTTCTCGGAAACCCCGGAAGAATTGAAAGCCAAGGGGATCGAGGACTATCAGCTCCACTACGCGTTGCAGACTCTGCGCCGGGGGGCGGCCGCCGCGCCGGCCCCGGTGGCCAAGCGGAAGTAAGCGATGGCGGGCAAGGGCGCATTGCAGCGGGCCAATCTGCTCGCGCTGGCCGTCCCCGCCGCCCTGCTGGCAGGGGCCTATATCGGGGAATTCGGTTTCGGCCTCTACCCGTGCGAAATGTGCTGGTGGCAGCGCTATCCCCATTTCGTGGCCATCGGGCTGGCGCTGATCGGTTTCATTGCGCCGCCGCGCAAGCTGTGGATCGCGTTGGCCGCGCTGGCCGTGCTGGTGTCCGGCCTGATCGGCGGTTTCCACGCCGGGGTCGAATATGGCTGGTGGGAAGGGCTGACCGCGTGCGGCAATGCGGCGGCGGGCGGCGCAGGCGGCGATCCGCTGGCGGCCGTGCTCAATGCGCCGCTGGTGCGCTGCGATGAAGCGCAATGGTCCTTGCTGGGCATTTCGCTGGCGGGCTGGAATTTCCTGATTTCGCTGGCCGGCGCCGCGGCGATCGGGGGCCTGCTGCGCGCACCGAAGAGGGGACTGGCATGATGGGTGCGAACGAACCCGATATCGCCCGGATGATCCGCGTCGATCAGGCGGGGGAATATGGCGCGACCCGGATCTATGCCGGGCAACTGGCGGTGCTGGGCAGCAACGGCCCGCATGCCGGTGAAATCGCCGGAATGGCCCGCCAGGAAGACGATCACCTGGCCAAATTCAACGCACTGATGGCGCGGCGCGGCGTGCGGCCGACCGCGCTGCAGCCGTTCTGGTCGGTCGCGGGTTTCGCGCTGGGCGCGGCGACCGCACTGATCGGGCCCAAGGCGGCGATGGCCTGCACCGCGGCGGTGGAGGAGGAAATCGATCGCCATTATTCGGCGCAGCTCGATGCGCTGGCCGCCACGGACGCGGATGCAGAACTGGCCACGATGGTGGAGGAATTCCGCGCGGACGAACGCGAACATCGCGATGCCGCGCTGGCGGCGGGGGCGGAAGAAGCGCCCGCTTACCCTCTGCTGGCCGGGGCGATTCGCCTCGGATGCCGCGTGGCGATCCGCCTGTCGGAAAGATTCTGACGCTTGGGCATTTGATTAAGAGCATGGTAAAACCGGGCATGAAGGTCCAGACCGGGCGGGTCATGACCCGTTCAGCAGGCATCGGCCCTGTTGCCCGATTGTAGAGGCGGCTTTCCGCCATGGAGCTTGAGATGATGAAACGCCTGATTGCCGCAAGTTTCGCTGCAACCACTCTGCTCGCCTGGACGGCGCCGGCCGCCGCGCAGGACAAGGATTATCGCGTCAACCAGCTCATCATCTATGGCGATGATCAGTGCCCGCAATCGACCGCGAACGAAATCACCGTCTGCGCCCGCAAGGCGGAGAGCGAGCGTTTCCGCATCCCCGAGGATCTGCGGACGAGCAGCGACCCGGCCAACAAAGCCTGGACCGAACGGGTGCTGGCTTATGAAACCGTCGGCGCCACCGGCATCAATTCCTGTTCGCCGGTGGGCATGGGCGGGGAACTGGGCTGTACCCAGCGCCTGCTGGCCGCCGCACGCGGGGAAAAGAAGGAAAGCGGCGCGGACCGCTTCGGCGAACTGATCGCCAAAGCGCGTGAGGAACGGCTGTCCACTGTCGATGCCGATGCGGCGGAAGAACAGGCCCGCGTCGAACAGGCGGAAAAGGAATACGCCGAACGCAAGGCCGCGCAGGAGGCCGCGACCCAGCATCAGGGGCACGGCGACCCTGCCGAATAAGCGGGCAAGCCTTGCCAATGCCCCCTTAACCATTCGCGGTTAAGGGGGGCGCATGGCACGCAAAATCCTCACCGTTTTCGGCACCCGGCCCGAAGCGATCAAGCTGTTCCCGCTCGTTCATACGCTGGAGGGCGATGCGCGCTTCGTCAGCCGGGTCTGCGTCACCGGGCAGCATCGCGGGATGCTCGATCAGGTGCTGCAGATCGCGGGCGTGGCGCCCGATCACGATCTCGATGTGATGCAGCCCGATCAGAGCCTCGACGCGCTGACGGCGCGCCTGCTGACAGGGATCGGGCAGGTGCTCGATGCCGAACGGCCCGATTGGGTGGTGGTGCAGGGCGATACCGCCACGGCGATGTGCGGCGCGCTGGCGGCCTATTACCGCAAGATTCGGGTGGCGCATGTCGAAGCGGGGCTGCGCTCCGGGCATATCTACCATCCCTGGCCGGAAGAGGCGAACCGCAAGATTATCGGCACCATGGCCCATCTGCACTGCGCGCCCACGGATACGGCGGCGGATGCGCTGCGGGGCGAAAATGTCGATCCGGCGACGATCCATGTCACCGGCAACACCGTGATCGATGCCCTGCACTGGGTGACGGCGCGCATCCGCGAACGGCCCGAAATCGCGGGCGGGCTGGCCCAATGGGAAACGCGGTTTGCGGGCAGGCGGATTATCGGCGTCACCAGCCACCGGCGGGAGAATTTCGGCGAAGGAATGCAGGCGATTGCCGGCGCCATCCGCCGGATCGCCGCGCGCGATGATGTGGCGTTGATCTTCCCCGTCCATCTCAACCCGCATGTGCGGCAGGTGATGCAGGCCGAACTGGCGGGGCTGGACAATGTCGCGCTGATCGAACCGCTGGATTATCCGCATTTCGCCCGCCTGCTCGATATCGCCACGCTGATGCTGACCGATAGCGGCGGGGTGCAGGAAGAAGCGCCCGCGCTGGGCAAGCCGGTGCTGGTGATGCGCGAAACGACCGAACGGCCCGAAGGTATCGCGGCGGGCACCGCGCGGCTGGTCGGCACCGATGCGGCGCGGATCGTCGCTGAAACCTGCCGCCTGCTCGATGATGCGGATGCTTATGCCGCGATGGCGCGGGCGCACAATCCGTTCGGCGATGGGACAAGCGCCCAGCGCATAGTGGACTTGCTCGCCGCAGGCTGACATCGGCCCGGTTGCCGCTAATTTTTTACCATTTCATGCCATGGCGGGGGCTGCAATCAGCGGGAATCATTATGCGCGGTAGCGAACTGCCTGAAGTGTGTGTCGTCGGCCTTGGCTATATCGGCCTGCCCACTGCGGCGGTGATCGCCCGCGCGGGGATGAACGTCCTTGGCCTCGACGTGTCCGAACGGGTCGTCGAAACGATCAATCGCGGCGCAATCCATATCGAGGAAGTCGATCTCGACGGGCTGGTGCACGGCGTGGTCCAGCGCGGGCTGCTGCGCGCCGCCACGCGGATCGCCCCGGCGGATGTCTTCGTGATCGCGGTGCCGACCCCGTTCGCCAAGGATGGGCGCCATACGCCCGATGTATCCTATGTCCTTTCCGCCGCCGCCGATGTGGCAGGCGTGCTGAAAGCGGGCGATACGGTGATTCTCGAATCGACCTCGCCCGTGGGCACGACCGAGCGCCTGCGCGATCTGATCGCGCAGCAGCGGCCCGATCTCCGCCTGCCGGGCCTGTGCGAGGGGACCCCTGATGTCGCCATCGCCTATTGCCCGGAACGGGTGCTGCCGGGGCGCATCCTGGAAGAACTGACCAACAACGACCGATCCATCGGCGGGATCACCCCGCGTTGCGCGCGCAAGGCCCTGGCGTTTTACAAGCGTTTCGTGCGGGGTACGTGCGTCACCACCGATGCGCGCAGCGCGGAAATGACCAAGCTGGTCGAAAACGCCTATCGCGATGTCAACATCGCTTTTGCCAACGAACTGTCGATCGTCGCCGATGCGATGGGGCTGGACGTGTGGGAAGTGATCCGCCTCGCCAACCGCCATCCGCGCGTCAATATCCTGCAACCGGGGCCGGGTGTCGGCGGGCACTGCATCGCGGTGGACCCGTGGTTCATCGTTCATGGCGCGCCGGAGGAAACGCCGCTGATCCGCACCGCGCGCGGGGTGAACGATGCCAAGATGCATCACGTGATCGCACGGGCGACCGCGCTGATCGAAAGCCATCCGCAGGCGAAAGTCGCCTGTCTGGGCCTCGCCTTCAAAGCGAATATCGACGATTTCCGCGAAAGCCCGGCGCGCTTCGCCGCCGCCACGCTGGCCCGCCGCTATGGCAGCCGGATTCACGTGGTGGAACCTTATGCGGCGGAACTGCCGATCGAATTCACCGATACCGGTGCGCAGCTGATCGATATCGATACCGCGCTGGAAGAGTGCGATGTGCTGATCGTGCTGGTCGATCACGACGTGTTCAAATCGGTCCCGCTGGCCGAACGCGAAGCCAAGGCAGTGTACGATACGCGCGGCATCTGGCCCGATCAGCCCGCCGATAAAAGCGCGGTGGAAGCGGGCGGCCTGCGCAAGGCGGGTTAGGCGATCCGGCCCTCCCGGCCTGAGCGTTGGGGATGCATCGATCTTTTGTCGAGATGCACATGCAAGACTGGGTTACCGCCTGCGCGGGAACGACGAAAGCGTGAAAGCAGGCAAGGCTCGCTCAATAGAGCGAGGTTTCGGCGTCACATTCCCGGATAGCGTGCGAACTGCGGCATTTCGGCCATGTCCGCCACCCAGGGCAGGCGTTCGGCGCACTGGATCTGCGCATCGGGCGGGCTGGCGGCGGGATCGTCGAACGTGGCGGACTGGATATCGACAATTCCGGGCAGCATCGCCGCGTTGCGATAGAACAGGCCGGTGCCGCAGCGCGGGCAGAACTGGCGCTGTGCCCCGGGTGTCCCTTCGTAAAGCGCGGGTTCCCCCGACAGCAGGCGAAGCTGATCTTCCTGCACCGCATACCAGGCGACCATCGGCGCGCCGGATGAAGCGCGGCAATCGCTGCAATGACACACCGCATGGTGCGCCGCATCGCCTTCCACCGCGTAGCGGATCGCGCCGCAACGGCAACCGCCGGTTCGTGTCATGGCCGTTCTCCCAATCGAATCATCAGGAAAGAACGTATCATGAACAAAGGGGCGGGGGAAGCCTCCGCCCCCGCGCGGGCGCCGGTTCAGACCAGCGAGATATCCGGCGCGTCCTCCTGCTTCATGCCGACAAGGTGATAGCCCGCATCGACGTGATGCACTTCGCCCGTAACGCCCGAACTGAGATCGGACAGCATGTAGAGCCCGGCCCCGCCGACATCCTCGATCGTGACGTTGCGGCGCAGGGGTGAGTTCAACTCGTTCCACTTGAGGATATAGCGGAAATCGCCGATCCCGCTGGCGGCGAGCGTCTTGATCGGCCCGGCGGAAATCGCGTTGACGCGGATATTCGCAGGCCCGAGATCGTTGGCGAGGTATTTGACGCTGGTTTCCAGGGCCGCCTTGGCCACGCCCATGACGTTGTAATGCGGGACGACCTTTTCCGCGCCATAGTATGTCAGCGTCAGGATCGAACCGCCGTTGGGCATCATCGCGGCCGCGCGCTGCGTCACCGCGACGAGCGAGTAGGCGGAAATGTTCATCGTCATCAGGAAGTTGTCGAGACTGGTGTCGACATATTTCCCGCGCAGTTCGTTCTTGTCCGAGAAGCCGATGGCGTGGACGACGAAATCGAGCGTGTCCCAGCGCGTCTTGATCTGATCGAACGCGGCATCCAGCGCATCCATGCTGGATACGTCGCAATCGATCAGGAAATCGCTGCCGAGGCTTTCGGCAAGCGGCTTGACCCGCTTGGCAAGGGCTTCCCCCTGATAGGAAAAGGCCAGTTCCGCGCCCTGGGCGTGCAATTGCTGGGCAATCCCCCAGGCGAGCGACTTGTCGTTCGCCAAGCCCATGATCAGGCCGCGTTTTCCTGCCATCAAACCGGTCATGCGTCTGCTACCTCCTCCTCAGGTGTCCGCGCGAGCGCGGCATTGAGTTCCACGCCTGCTTCCATCCCTAGCCCCACAAGCCAGAAAAAGAAAAGTGTGATCATCGCGCCGGCAAGGCTTCCGTATGTCAGATCGTAACTGAAGACTGTGCGCAACAGGGGCGGCAGCGCGGCCGAAACCCCGAGCGTCCAGAGCGTGACAGCCGCAGCCCCCGGCCATTTCGGATAGCGGCGCGAGCGATAGGCGGCGGGCGTGAGAGTGATGAAAAGCAGCAACACCGCGCAATAAAACAGCAGGGCAGGCACGATCCGCGACAGCGAAAGATGGCCGAGGAAGCCTTCGAGCTGCGGAGCGAAGGCGCTGATGAATTCGCCCACCGCGCCGATCAGCAGTTGCGCCAGCAGCGAGGCGATCAGCAGCAGGACCGCCAGCAGAGTGACGCCGAACGAGAGCAGGCGATAGCGCCAGAAGCTCAGCGTGGGGCGGGTGCCATAGGCGCGGCGCAGCATGTCGCGGATCGTTTCGACAAGGCCGGAAGTCGACCACAGCCCGATCAGCCCGCCCACCCAGAGCATCCAGCCCGACCGGGCCGCGATGGCGCTTTCCGCCACCGGGATGATCGCTTCGCGGGCCTTGCCCGGCAAGCCTTCGAGCATCGAGGTGACCGATGCCCCGTCCACGTCCGTAACGCCGAACAGCGAGAGCGAGGCCGCGCCGAGAATCAGGAACGGGAAAATCGCGAACATGCCCATGTAGGCCAGATTGCCGGCATGGATGAAACCATCCGACCAGAGGCCGGAAAAGACGCGTTGGACCACGCGGTAGCCGCGCACGCCGATGAAGCGGCGCGATTCGTTGGCGAAGGTTCCGGGTGAAAGGATAGCGGCGCGGCGCCGGGCCTCGGGCGAATGGTCGGGCACGGCGGGCCCCGGCGGCGGCGTCCGCTCCACCGGGGCATCGCTGGCCGGGCCGTCCTGCGCCATCACACGCCCAGGCGGGCCCGCGGATTGCGCGTATCGTGCCAGCCGTCCAGCCGCCGGGCGAGATCTTCGTCACCCTGGGGCAGATCGATTTCCAGCGTCACCAGCTGATCGCCGCGCGTGCCGTCGGCGCGGGTGAAGCCCTTGCCTTTGAGCCGCAGCACTTTGCCCGAACTGCTGCCCGGGGCGATCGTCAGCATCACCGGCCGTTCGACGGTGGGCACTTTCACTTTGCCGCCGTTGACCGCCTCATCCAGCGTGATCGGCAGATCGAGCCGGACATCGTCGCCATCGCGGCGGAAGAAGGCGTGCGGGGCAATCTCGATCACCACCGTGGCATCGCCGGGTCCGCCGGGGCCGGGTTCGCCTTTGCCCTTGATTCGCATCTGCGTGCCGTCCTCGACCCCGGCGGGCAATTTCAGATCGATGGTCTTCCCGTCGCCCAGCGTGATTCGCTGATCCTGCCGCGTGGCGGCATCGACGAACGGCACTTTCAGGCGGTATTGCACATTGGCGCCGCGCGGCGGCGGGCGATTGCGCGGGTTGAAGCCGCCAGCGCCCCGTGCGCCGCCCCGGCCGCCAAACATGCCGCCGAGGATATCGTCGAGATCGATCCCGTCGCCGCCGCCGAAGCCGCGAAATCCGCCGCCCATGCCCCCGCCGGGCCCCCCGCCGAAGCCGCCTCCGCCGAATGGCATCGCCGGATTGCCGTCAGCGTCGATTTCGCCACGGTCGAACTGGGCCCGCTTGTCCTTGTCGGACAGCAGATCATAAGCGCGGGTGACGTCCGAAAAGCGTTCCGCCGCTTTCGGATTGTCCTTGTTGCGGTCGGGATGGAGTTCCTTGGCCAGCTTGCGATAAGCGGATTTGATCTCCTTCTCGCTCGCGCCGCGTGGAACACCAAGGGTGGAATAAGGGTCTGCCATGGCCAATAGCTAGGTGGCTCCTTCCCCCTGTGCAAGCACAGGCTTTCCTCCTCCGGTCCGGGAGCGTAGGGCATTGTTCATGATGGTTTCTTGCGCCCTGGCCGAATGCCCCGCCGGAACCGCCCCGCCAGCCGTGCGGGCGGCGGAAAACGTGCCGCCGGACTGTGTCACCTGTGTCACCCCCCTTGGCCCGTGCCGTTTCTGACAGGATTGAACGATGCAAGCTGAACAGGATGCGATCCCCCATGGCGATCCCTTCGCCCTTTTTGCGGCATGGTTCGAGGATGCGCGGCAAAGTGAGCCCAACGATTCGAACGCCATGGCACTGGCCACGGCGACCCCGGGCGGGCTCCCCTCGGTGCGCATGGTGCTGCTCAAGGGCCATGGGCCCGATGGGTTCGTGTTCTACACCAACGCGCTGAGCCGCAAGGGGCAGGAAATCGCCGCCAATCCCCATGCGGCGCTGCTGTTCCACTGGAAGAGCCTGCGCCGCCAGATCCGCATCGAAGGGCCGCTGCACGAAGTCAGCCCGGAACAGGTCGATGCCTACTTCGCCAGCCGGCACCGCGATTCGCAATTGGGGGCGGTGGCTTCCGATCAATCCGCGCCGCTGGATTCGCGGGCCACGTTCGTTGCCCGGTTCGAGGCGGCACAGGCGCGGTTCGCGGGGCAGGCCGTGATCCGCCCGCCGCACTGGAAAGGGTTCCGCCTGACGCCTGAACACATCGAATTCTGGCAGGATCGCGATCACCGGTTGCACGAACGGCGGCGCTTCACCCGCGATGGGGCCGGGTGGGCCAGCACGCTGCTCTATCCGTGAGCTGACAATGGATCGGGCCGCTCTCAACCGCAGTGCCGCGTTCGCCAGCATATCGGTGGCGGTGTTTCTCGTCGCGCTCAAGGGATGGGCGGCGTGGTCGACCGGTTCCACCGCGATGCTCGGCAGCCTGGCCGATACCGCGCTCGACCTCATCGCCAGCGTGGCCACGCTGGTGGGGGTGTGGGTCGCCGCGCAGCCGGTCGACCGCGGGCATCGCTTCGGCCATGGCAAGGCGGAAGCGCTGGCGGCCATGTTTCAGGTGGTGTTGATCGCGATCTCGGCGCTGACGCTGGCCCTGCGCGCGGTGGAACAGTTCATGGCCGGCGCGCGGACCGCAGCCGCGTCCGAAGGGATCGGAGTTTCGCTGGTGGCGATGGCGGCAACCGTGGCATTGCTCGGCTGGCAGCGCCATGTCCTGCGCCGCACTGGCAGCCTGGCGATCGCCACCGACCATGTGCATTATCAGTCCGATCTCTTGCTCAATCTGGCGGTGATCGCCGCGCTGGCGCTGGATCAGTTCGCCGGGATCGCGGGGGTCGATCCGCTGTTCGGGTTCCTCATCGCGCTGTGGTTGGGCTGGGGGGCGTGGAAAGCCTCGCACGCGGCGATCGACCAGTTGATGGACCGGGAATGGCCCGAGGAACGGCGGCGCGCGTTCATCGATGCGATACCGCGCCCGCCGGAACTGCGCGGGGTGCATGATCTGCGCACGCGCACATCGGGCGATCAGGAATTCGCGCAATTCCATGTCTGGCTGGACGGGAATCTCACTGTCAAGCAGGCGCACAAGGTGATGGACGAAATCGAAACCGCGCTGAAAGCGGCGTTTCCCGATGTCGAAATCTTCATCCACCCCGATCCGGTGGGCCATGTCGACAAGGGGCTGGCGGCGGTGAACGTCCTGCGCCCGGCGCGGGATTGAGGCTCTCGGCCCGCCTCGCGCAGGGCTAATCCGCCGGATAGATCGCGGCGATGCGCGAAAGATCGTCCATCAGCTTGCGCGTGTCGGCATCGCTGGTGCGACCGAAGCGGACGATGGTCAGCTTCTGTTCGGGGGAAACCAGCACATACTGGCCGTGGTGCCCCGCCATGCCGAACAGGTTTGCCGATCCCTGCCCGGGGAACAGCACGCGCCGTTCGCCCCCGGAATTGCGATTGAGCCACAGCCCCGCGCCATAATCGGGCGCGCGGGGGGAAGGGCGGCGCATGAAAGCGATCCAGCCGCGCGGGACCACCTGTGCGCCTTTGACCGAGCCGCTATGGCGGAGGAATTCGCCGAACCTGCCCCAGTCGCGCGCGGTGGCGTGGATCATCGCGCCGCCGATCATCGTGCCGGCCGCGTCGTATTCGGCGGTCATCGACGACAGGCCGACCGGGCCATAGAGACGGTCGTGCATGAACCGGCGCACCGCCGCCTGGCGGCTTTCGGCATCCCGGCGCGGAGTCAGCACGCGGGCGATGATATCCGACAGAATGATGCTGCTGTTGGTCGAATATTCGAATTTGCGGCCCGGTTCGGCTTCCAGCGGTTGCGCTTCGGCTTCGGCGGCCATGTCGTCCCGCCCGTCCATGAACAGCACGCGCACCGTGTCCGCGCGATAGGGCGGATCGGCGCTTTCGGTGTGACGCAGGCCGGAGCGCATCTGCAGCAGTTGCCGCAGCGTGATATCCCCGCGCGCATCGCCGGGGCGCTGCCAGTGCGCCACCGGGGCCGATTCGTCGAGCCGCAGCTTGCCTTCGGCTACGAGAATGCCGATGGCCACCGCCGTCACCGTCTTGGACAGCGACCAGCCGAGGAACATGGTCTTGGGCCCGTACCCTTCGGCGTAGCGTTCGGCCACGATCTCCCCGCGATAATAGACCAGCAGCGCGCGGGTTTCGCCGATTCCCTCGTCGGTGAACAAGGTATCGACCGCGCGGGCGAGCTGTTCGCGCGGGGCGCCGGGGTCTTTCACCACCGCCGCCATCGCTGCCGCGCTGGGCGGTTCGGGAGCTTGAGGCGCGCCGTCGCTGCCGCAACTCGCCAGGGCTGGCAGCAGGGCGAACGAGGCGATAAGGGGGAGGCGGCGCGGCATGGCTGCGCTTCACTTGCCCAAGCAGGGAATGATGGCAACCGCAAAGAAACCGTCCGGCAGGAATTCAGCCGCGCCGAGGAAATCCGCACGCAGGAACTGGGGCTTCCTTCCGCGGCGCTGGCTGCATGTGGCGCTTCTCCTCGCTCTGGTGGCGGGGGGGCTGTTCTATGCCTATCGCGAGCCGCTGTTCGGCTATTCGCAGGCAGGTGCGGCCTATGGCGCCCGAATCGGGTGCTCCTGCCGCTATATCGACGGGCGCGATCTGGGGAGCTGCAAAGGCGATATGGAAGACGGCATGGGCTTCGTTTTCCTGAGCGAAAACCCCGAAGCGCGCACTGTCACCGCGCGGGTGCCGCTGCTGGCCAGCGCCACGGCCGAACACCGCAAGGATTGGGGCTGCGTGCTGGAAAAGTGGGAAGACTGATCGCCTGCCGGGCTCCCGGGCCCGGCGCGGTCAGGCGGGTTCGGTCCCGTCGATCCAGCCGCCGCCGATCACCCGGTCGCCCAAGTAGAGCACGGCCGCCTGTCCCGGCGCAACGCCGTATTCGGGTTCGGCGAAGCGGATCGTCACCGCCGCGTCATCGCCCAGCGGGCCTTCCAGCGTGACCGGAACCGGCTTGGCCAGCGAACGCACTTTCGCCAGCAGCGGTGCGTCAGCGGTTGCGGGCATGGGGCCGATGCGGTTGGTTTCGATCACCCGCGCCGCGCCGACCGCCAGCATCCGCCGGGGGCCGACCAGCACTTCAGCCCGATCCGCGTCGAGCGCGACGACATAGAGCGGTTCGGCCTGCCCGCCGATTTCAAGCCCGCGCCGCTGCCCCACGGTATAATGGATGACGCCCGCATGCTGGCCCAGCACCGCCCCCGTTTCGGCATGGACGATGGCCCCGGCGCGCGCGCCTTCGGGGCGGATGCTGCGGACGATCTTGGTATAATCGCCATCGGGGACGAAGCAGATATCCTGGCTGTCGGGCTTGGCCGCCACGCGCAGGCCCGCGCTTTCGGCAATGGCGCGCACCTGCGGCTTGGGCAGGCCGCCCAGCGGGAAGCGCAGGAAATCGAGCTGGGCCTCGGTCGTACCGTAGAGGAAATAGCTCTGATCGCGCGCGGGATCGAGCGCGCGGTGCAATTCCGGCCCGGCGGGGCCGAGGACGCGGCGGACGTAGTGCCCCGTCGCCAGGCAATCGGCGCCGAGATCGCGCGCCATGGCCAGCAGATCGGTGAATTTCGGCCCCATGTTGCAGCGGATGCAGGGAATCGGCGTACGCCCGGCGAGATAATCGTCGGCAAAACGTTCCACCACGTCTTCCCGGAAGGACGATTCGTGATCGAACACGTAATGGCCGATGCCCAGCCGGTCGGCGACGGACCGGGCATCGCGGATATCGTCGCCCGCGCAGCAGGCGCCCTTGCGCCCGGTGGCCGCGCCATAATCATAGAGTTGCAGCGTGATACCAATCACTTCGGCCCCGCTCGCCGCGGCGAGCGCGGCCACCACCGAACTGTCCACCCCGCCGGACATGGCCACCACGATGCGGCATTGCGGCGCGGGGCGCGGCAGATCGAACAGGCTGGCCGGATCGAAATCCAGGGCAAGATCGCGGACTGGGGTCATGCGGGGCCCATACACGCCCCGGGCCCGCACGGCAAAGGCCCGATTGCTGCCGTCTGGCGGGGTGGGAACCGCAACGGAAAAAGTGAACGGGATGTTAACCTTATTGTTTTAGCGAATGGCAAACCGGGAACGCCATGGTCTGGTCCAAGGGGGCATTGCTAGGATCTGCGAGCAGAGGATAGAGAATGATTGAGAATCAGAAAATCCGCCCGGCGCAGGTCATCGGTCCGCTCGGCGAGCCCTTGACGCTGGCATCGCTTCCGCCGCCAAACACGCGCCGTTGGGTCGTGCGGCGCAAAGCGGAAGTGGTGGCAGCCGTGAACGGTGGATTGTTGACCATTGACGAAGTGCTGGAACGGTATGACCTGACCTTGGAAGAATTCGCCTCGTGGCAACGGGCGATCGATCGTTCCGGGATGCAGGGGCTGCGTGTCACGCGCATCCAACATTATCGCGACCTTTACGAACGGCAGTTGAAATACTGATCCGCGGATAGGGTAGCGTATGAAAGGGCCGGGCATTCCGGCCCTTTTTTGTTTGGTGTTTACATCGGGCGCCAGACGATCAATTATCACGCATATTGAAATGTATCTTCGCACGCGGAACGAAAGGATCGCTCAGGCGTAAACGCATCGTCACCAAACAAGAACAGCTGGAGGATCTGAAAATGGGTTGGATTATTGCGCTTATTGTTGGTGGTGTCGCTGGCTGGCTTGCAAGTCTGCTGATGAACCGGGACGGCTCGATGGGCATTGTCTGGAACATCATCGTCGGGTGTGTCGGCTCTGTTATCGGCAATGCACTGGCCGGCCCGTTGCTGGGCATACAAGGCACCGTGCAATCCTTTTCGTTGACTGGTTTGCTGATCGCGATTGTCGGCGCTGTCGTGCTGCTTGCGATCGTCAATCTGATCCAGCGCGGGCGGGTTCGTTAACCACGCCTTCGGCATGGAACCGGCACGGGGTGGCCCGCCGATGGCAGGCTGCCCCGTATCGCTTTCGGCGGTGCGCAGTGCGCCCGCGATTGCCAGCGCAGTGCGCGGCGTTTATGGCATCTGGCTTGCAGCCGGGCGCCCGAGGCCCCGATGCTCCAATGCACCGGATACAGGCTAGGGTACGGCAGGGGCCATGAACTACGAATCTTCCCTCGCGGCTGAAAGCGATGGCGCGGCGCCCGTGGACGATGCGCCGCCGCAAACCGCGCAGGGCGTGTCCCGGCGCAGGCTGTTCATTATCGGCGCGCTGGTGCTTGCCGCCTTGCTGATCGGGGCCCTGCTGCTGCGTGAAGGGGAAGGCGGCGGCGCGGCCGACGATGCCGACGCCAGCGTGCCCACGGTTTCCGTCATCGTGCCGGGGATGACCACGATCAACAGCACGATCGACGCCACCGGCACTCTTGCCGCGCGGCGTGAAATGCCGGTGGGCGTGGAAGGCGAAGGCGGCCGCGTGGTTTCCGTCCCGGTCGAACCGGGCCAATGGGTGAAGCGGGGGCAGATCCTCGCCGTGATCGACCGTTCGGTGCAGAATCAGCAGATCGCCAGCGCATCGGCGCAGATCGCCGTGGCCCGCGCGGATGCGAATCTCGCCCAGTCCAATCTCAACCGTGCTCTGAAGCTGGTGGAACGCGGCTTCATCTCCAAGGCCGATGTCGACCGGCTGACCGCCACCCGCGATGCGGCCGTGGCGCGGGTCAATGTCGCGCGGGCCCAGCTCGGCGAACTGCAGGCCCGCACCGCACGGCTCAATATCGTCGCGCCGGAGGCGGGGCTCCTGCTTACCCGGGGGGTGGAACCGGGACAGGTCGTCACCGGCGGCCCCACCGTCCTGTTCAGCATCGCCAAGGGCGGGGAACTGGAATTGCTGGCCAAGCTGAGCGAGGAAGATTTGGCGAGCGTCGCCCTGGGGCAGACCGCCGCCGTCACCCCGGTCGGCTCCGGCAATAGCTTCACCGGCCAGATCTGGCAGGTTTCCCCGATTATCGATCAGCAGAACCGCCAGGGCACCGCGCGGATCGCTCTGGCCTATGCGCCGGAACTGCGCCCGGGCGGCTTCGCCTCGGCCCGGATCGAAGGCCGCGCCGTGGCCGCGCCGATGTTGCCTGAATCCGCGATTCAGAACGACGAACGCGGCAGCTTCGTCTTCGTCGTCGGCAAGGACGACAAAGTGCAGCGCCGCGCCGTGAAGACCGGGATCGTCACCGCCAAGGGCATCGCGGTGCGTGAAGGGTTGAGCGGAAGCGAGAGGATCGTGTTCCGCGCGGGCGGCTTCCTGTCGCCGGGGGACAAGATCAAGCCGGTTCTGGTCAAGCAGACGGGTAGCTGAGCGAGCGGACCATGAGCTTGCGCAACATCTCCGCCTGGTCGATCCGCAACCCGATCGTTCCGAGCATCATTTTCGTGGGCCTGCTGCTGGCGGGCCTGGTCGCGTTCATGCGCATGGATGTGAACGATTCGCCGGATATCGATTTTCCGGCGGTGATCGTCACCGTGGCGCAGCCGGGTGCGGCGCCGACCGAAATCGTCACCCAGATCACGGAGAAGGTCGAATCTTCCGTCCGTTCGATCAGTGGGGTGGACTGGATCGAATCCACCGCCAGCGAAGGCAATTCGACGACGATCGTGTTCTTCGCCATCGGCACCGACGTCAACGTGGCGGTGAGCGAGGTCAAGAACGCGGTCGACCAGATTCGCGGCGATTTGCCCGACGGCATTCTCGAACCGCGCGTCACCAAGGTGGATTCCGCAGGGGGCGGGCCGCTCGCCTATATGGCGGTCAGCGCCGACGACATGACGATGGAACAGCTGAGCTGGTTCGTCGACGACACGATTTCGCGCCGGTTGCTCTCGGTCGAAGGCATGGCCGAAGTGGCGCGCGGCGGCGGGGTCGACCGTGAAATCCGCGTGGTGATCGATCCCGCGCGGATGCAATCGCTGGGGGTCACGGCGGGGCAGATCAACAATGCGTTGCGCCAAGTCAATGTCGATGCCTCGGGCGGGCAGGCCGAGATCGCGGGCGCGCGCCAGTCGGTGCGGGTGCTGGGCAACGCCGCCGATGCGCGGGCGCTGGCCGATACGCGGATCAGCCTGGGCACCGGGCGCACGATCAAGCTGAGCGATGTCGCCCAAGTCTATGACGGCTATTCCGAGCAGACTTCCATCGCCAAGCTCAACGGGCGGCAGGTCGTCACGTTCGGGATCAAGCGCGCCAAGGGCGCTTCCGATGTCACCGTCTATGACGGGGCGATGGAAAAGATCGCCCAGATCGAAAAGGAAAACCCCGGCATCCGCATCACGCCGCTGTTCACCACGATCGATTACACCAAGGGGCAATACGCCTCCTCGATGGAAGCGATGGTCGAAGGCGCGATTCTGGCGGTGATCGTGGTGTTCTTCTTCCTGCGCGACTGGCGGGCCACGATCATCGCGGCAGTAGCTATCCCGCTCTCGGCGATTCCCACATTCTGGTTCATGGACCTGATGGGGTTCACGCTGAACACGTTCTCGCTTCTCGCGCTCAGCCTCGTGGCCGGGGTGCTGGTCGATGATGCGATCGTCGAGATCGAGAATATCGTGCGCCATATGCGTATGGGCAAAAGCGCCTATCAGGCCTCGATCGATGCGGCGGACGAAATCGGCCTCGCGGTGGTGGCGACGACGTTCTCCATCGTCTCGGTCTTCCTGCCGGTGGGGCTGATGCCGGGCGTTTCGGGCCAGTTCTTCAAGAACTTCGGCCTGACGGTGGTGGTCGCGGTGCTGATCAGCCTTGCCGTCGCCCGCATGATCACGCCGATGTTCGCGGCCTATTTCCTCAAGGCCAAGGGTGAAAGCAGCCACGGCGAAGGCCGGCTGATGGACATCTACATGAAAGTGCTGCGCTGGTCGCTCGACAAGAGCGGGGCCGATGCCTATCGCGCGCGGCATAACCATTCGCGCAGCCTGCGCATCCGCCTGGCGGCCTACTTGCGCGATCACCGCATCTGGATGCTGGGGACGGGGATCGCCGCTTTCGTGCTGACCATCGTCCTGCTGAGTTCGATCCCGGCGCAGTTCATGCCGAATTCGAACAACGATTCGAGCCAGGTCAACATCGAGATGGTCCCCGGGACGACGCTGGAACAGACCGTGGCCGTGTCCGATGCAGTGGTGGCGCGGCTCAAGGCCCAGCCCGAGGTCAAGCTGGCCGTCGCCGTCATCAAGGAAGGCAGCGCAAACATCTACATTTCGCTGCGCGAAGACCGCAAGACCACCAGCATCGAATTTGAACGCCGCCTTGCCCCGCAATTGCAGGCCGTGCCCGATGCGCGCGTCAGCTTCGCGACGCAATCGATGGGGGCGGGCTCCGGCCGCGATGTCACGGTGATGCTCACCGGGTCCGATCCGGTGCTGTTGCAGCATACGGCGCAGACGCTTGTCGAACAGATGCGCACGATTCCCGAAGCGGTCGCCCCGCGCATCGCCGCCGACCTGCAACGGCCCGAACTGATTATCGAACCCCATTTCGATCTTGCCGCGCAACTGGGGGTGACGACCGGCTCGCTGAGCGAGGCGATCCGCATCGCCACGCTGGGCGAGATCGATCGCAACGCGGCCAAGTTCTCGCTTTCGGACCGCCAGGTGCCGATCCGGGTGATCATGCCCAAGGCGTCGCGGCGTGATCTGTCGACCATCGAAAATCTGCCCGTGCCCACGGTGACGGGCGAATCGGTGCCCTTGAAGCGCCTCGCCACCATCCGTTTCGGCGCGGGGCCGACGCAGATCCAGCGGTACAATCAGGCGCGGCGCGTGTTCATCGGCGCCGATCTGGCATCGGGCGCGGTGAAAGGCCCGGTCGACAAGAAGATCAGCCAGTTGCCGATCATGCGCAATCTGCCCAACGGGATAAGCACCGAACCGGTCGGCGACGCCAAGATGGAACAGGAACTGGTGGTCAATTTCGGCACCGCCGTGATCAGCGGTATCCTGCTGGTGTTCGGCGTGCTGGTGCTGCTTTACAAGCGGATCGTCTCGCCGTTGGTGAATATGACTTCGCTGCTGCTGGCGCCGCTGGGCGGCCTGCTGGCCATCGTCCTGATCGGCCAGCCGCTGTCGATGGCGGTCTATATCGGCATTCTGATGCTGCTGGGGATCGTTGCCAAGAACTCGATTCTGCTGATCGATTTCGCGATCGAGGAAATGGATCGCGGCGTGCCCAAGCTGGAGGCGATCATCGATGCCGGGCACAAGCGCGCCCAGCCCATCGTGATGACCACGGTGGCGATGACGGCGGGCATGGTGCCGACGGCGATCGCCCTTTCGGGTGACGGTTCGGTGCGTGCGCCGATGGGCACCACCGTGATCGGCGGCCTGCTGCTGTCCACGATCCTGACGCTGGTGATCGTGCCGGCCGGTTTCAGCTTGGCCGACAGTTTCGAAAAACGTGTCGGCCCGTGGCTGCGCGACCGCTTCCTGACCTATCGCCCCGGTGACAAGCGCGAGCCGGGGCCGGAAACGGCCGTGGCGGAGTAAGCTTGGCTGGCGGTTCCCCTTCTGTGTTGACTGCGGAACAGCGCTTCCGCCGGATGCGGATGACGGCAACCGGGCTGCTGGTCCTGATGGCGGGGCTGTTCCTGCTGGCGCGGCACAATCAGGCGCTGCATCCTGCCTGGGGCTATCTGCTGTCGTTCAGCGAAGCGGCGATGGTGGGCGGTCTGGCGGACTGGTTCGCGGTCACCGCGCTGTTCCGCCGCCCGCTTGGCCTGCCGATCCCGCACACCGCGATCATCCCCGAAAACAAGGATCGCATCGCCGATACGATGGCCGCGTTCCTGCGCGACAATTTCCTGACGCCGCAGGTGGTTGCGCGCCGGTTACGCGGAATGAATCTGGCGGCGGCGGCAGGGCGCTTCCTCACCGAAAAGCGCGGGGGCGAACAGCGCCTGCGCAATGGCGCGGCGCGGCTCCTGGGCGATGTCCTGCGCTCGCTTGACCAGAAGCGGCTGGGTGGAATGATCAAGGATGGCCTGCGTGGCCAGTTGCGCAAGATCGAAGTGGCGCCATTGATCGGCCAGATGCTCGGTGCTGCCATCGCCGATGGCCGCCATCTCCCGGTGATGGAGCGGGCGATCCAGTGGATCGGGCGCACGCTGGAAGACAACGAAGACCTGGTGCGCGCGATGATCAGCCAGCGGGCCAACCGCCTGCTTCAGTTGACCGGGCTCGATGCGAAGATCGCCAACGCCGTGCTCGACGGGATGTACAAGCTGCTGGCCGAACTGGCGGTGCAGCCGGGCCATCCCCTGCGCCGCAAAGTGGAACAGGGGATGCAGGAACTGGCCGGGGCCTTGCAGCACGATCCCGCTCTACGCGCGAAAGTGGAGGCGATGAAGCTGGAACTGCTGGCCGATGCCTCGGTCGGCCACTGGCTTGATGGCCTATGGGAACGTGCGCGCGGCGCCTTGCTGCGCGCGGTGGACGATCCGGAACAGGCGCTGTCGGGCCAGTTCGGGGCGATGCTGGCCGAACTGGGGCAAGCGCTGGAACGCGATCCGCGTCTGCAATTGCTGATCAACCGCTTCGCCCGGCGGACGATGGTCGGCATCGCCACCCGCTATGGCGGGCAGATCGTCCAGCTCGTGTCCGAAACCGTGCGCCGCTGGGATGCCCGCACGGTGACTGCCCGGATCGAAGCCGCCGTCGGCCGGGACCTCCAGTTCATTCGCATCAACGGCACGATGGTCGGCGGGCTGGTCGGCCTTGCCATCCATTTCGTGGATAGCGTGGTGCTGTGATCTAGCGTCTGTCCGGGCGGTTGGGAATATCGAAGCGCACAGTGCTGACATGATAGGAGGGAACGGGTTTTCCCTCGATGTTGAGCGCCGGTTCGAAAGAGGCACGCTTCATAACCTTATCGCATACAGCCTTTTCGAATTCGGGACCGCCTACCGCATTTTGGATATGGCAGCTCGTCGCGTTGCCGCTGGCGTCGAGCATAAGGCGAAAATTGATGATGGCGCGTGCCCCGTCCCACGCAGCCAGCGTCGGGTAATCGGTTGATTTCATCCATTCACCAGGATTTGTCTTTGGCGTGGCGGGCCTGAGCAGGCGTTTTTGCTCATCTGGTTTCAGCCCCCAGGTCGTGACCAGATCATCCATGCATTTGTGAAGCGCGGCCATGGGGGCACCCATCGGGCCCAGTTCCAGCAAGGTGAGACCTTTGGGGCCACGCCCCGTATCGAGGTGGAATTCCGTAACCCTGTTTTCCCGTTCCGGCGTCATGGCCGGGCGGACCAGCCAACGATTCAATATGGAGAGTCTGCCCGGGGCATCCGGAGCAGCCATTCTCACTGCCGGAAGAATGAAGGCAATGGGAACCCTGTTTTTGCCATATCCGCGGTAATGGGGGACGGATTGCCAATCTTCCCCCGGTCCGAAGCGGATGCGTATTTCGCGTGTTTCGTCGATGGTGCGGGCTGGTTTGCCCGCCAACGTAAGATGGAACCAGTCACCTGGCTGGAATTGCTCCATCGACATGAGGACTTTGCTATCGCCCTCGCCATATCCGCGTAGCAACACGCAACTGTCGTCGGCATAATCCATTCGCCATTTCGAAGTCGCGATAAGGCGCGATGGCGTATGGTCCGCCGCCCATGCAGGCTTGCCCAACGCCAGACACAGAATGACAGCGGCTTTGACAAATTTCATCCGTTCACTCCCCAAATGAACGTTGTGTGCTGGCACAAGACGCTGAAATCGCAGGGATTGCAAGTGGGGCTTTTGCGTATGCGTGAAAGAGCGGGAAGTGTTGCAGCCTCTCCGCTGCTGCCGGAATAGGGTGGGGCCTCGCGTTCGGTACGGGCACCCATAAAAAACGCCCCCGAAGCGGATGCTGCGGAGGCGTTTTTCGGAAGGATCGGTCCGATCAGAGTTTGCTGGTCAGATCCGGCACCGCAGTGAACAGGTCCGCAACGAGGCCGAGGTCGGCGACCTGGAAGATCGGTGCGTCCTCGTCCTTGTTGATGGCGATGATGGTCTTCGAATCCTTCATCCCTGCAAGGTGCTGGATCGCGCCCGAGATGCCGACCGCGATATAGACTTCCGGCGCCACGATCTTGCCGGTCTGGCCGACCTGGTAATCGTTGGGCACATAGCCCGCGTCGACAGCGGCGCGCGAGGCGCCGACGGCTGCGCCAAGCTTGTCGGCCAGCGGGAAGATGACCTGCTGGAACGTGTCGCTGTCCTTCAGCGCGCGGCCACCGGAAACGATGATCTTGGCGCTGGTCAGTTCCGGACGTTCCGACTTGGCGATTTCCGAGCCGACGTAGCTGGACAGGCCGGCATCGCCCGGGCCGGCCACCGCTTCGACCGCCGCCGAACCGCCTTCGGCCGCAGCCTTGGCGAACGCGGTGCCGCGCACGGTGATCACCAGCTTGGCATCCGCGCTTTCGACCGTGGCAATGGCGTTGCCGGCGTAGATCGGACGGGTGAAGGTCTTTTCGCCTTCGACCGAGAGGATGTCGGAAATCTGCATCACGTCGAGCAGTGCGGCGACGCGCGGGGCGACGTTCTTGCCGGTGGTGGTGGCGGGGGCCACGAAGGCATCGTGGCTGGCCATCAGATCGGCGATCAGCGGGGCGATGTTTTCGGCGAGCGCGTGGCCATAAGCGGCGTTGTCGGCCAGGTGGACCTTGGCGACACCAGCGATCTTGGCGGCCTGATCGGCGACGGCGGCGCAGCCTTCACCGGCGACGAGGAGATGAACTTCGCCAAGCTGCGAAGCGGCGGTCACGGTGGCGAGCGTCGCATCCTTGACCGAGGCGTTGTCGTGTTCGACCCAAACAAGCGTTTTCATGGGCTTTTCCTTGAAATTCCGTTGCGACAGGCGGGGATCAGGCGATCCCCAGCTCCTTGATCTTGGCGACGAGCGTATCGACGTCGGCCACTTTCACGCCGGCCTGGCGCACGGGCGGTTCGTTGACCTTGAGCGTCTTGAGGCGCGGTGCGGTGTCGACACCGTAATCGGCCGGGGCCTTGGTCGCCAGCGGCTTGGACTTTGCCTTCATGATGTTGGGCAGCGAGGCATAGCGCGGTTCGTTGAGGCGCAGGTCGGTGGTGACGATGGCGGGCAGGGCCAGCTTCACGGTTTCGAGACCGCCGTCGACTTCGCGCTTCACGACGACCGAATCGCCTTCCACGGTCACTTCCGAGGCAAACGTGCCCTGCGGGCGGCCAAGCAGCGCGGCGAGCATCTGGCCGGTCTGGTTGGAATCGTCGTCGATCGCCTGCTTGCCGAGGATCACGAGACCCGGCTGTTCCTCGTCGGCAATGGCCTTGAGGATCTTGGCCACGGCCAGCGGTTCGACTTCGTCATCGGTCTGGACGAGGATCGCGCGGTCTGCACCCATGGCGAGCGCGGTGCGCAGCGTTTCCTGGGCTTTCGCCGGGCCGACCGAAACGGCGACGATTTCCGTCGCCACACCCTTTTCCTTCAGGCGAATCGCTTCTTCGACAGCGATTTCGTCGAACGGGTTCATGCTCATCTTGACGTTGGCGAGGTCCACGCCCGTGCCGTCCGCTTTCACGCGGGGCTTCACGTTGTAGTCAATCACCCGCTTCACGGGCACCAGAATCTTCATGGGCTCTTGTCCTTCTAGCGTGGGCCGGCTGGCTCCATCCCCTTTTGCGCGGGGCCGACCTTGTGAATATGAACCTGCTGAAAAAGGAATTGCGACCAGAGCGGCGTCTGGTCAACCCCTCGCCCTTCGCGGCGCGCCATGCCTGTGCACGGGCCGCGAAGGGCGTTCGGTTCTATCCCCGGGGTTGGGGTGCAGACTGCGCTCAGGCAGCCTTCTTCACTTCGGCAACGATCTTCTGGGCGGCGTCGCCCAGATCGTTGGCGGAAACGATGGGCAGGCCCGAATTGTCGAGGATTTCCTTGCCCTTTTCGACATTGGTACCTTCGAGGCGGACCACCAGCGGAACCGAGAGGTTCACTTCCTTGGCCGCGGCCACGATGCCGTCAGCGATGACGTCGCACTTCATGATGCCGCCGAAGATGTTGACAAGAATGCCTTCCACCGCGGGGTCGGACAGGATGATCTTGAACGCTTCGGTGACTTTTTCCTTGGTGGCGCCGCCGCCGACGTCGAGGAAGTTGGCCGGGAACGCGCCGTTCAGCTTGATGATGTCCATCGTCGCCATGGCGAGGCCTGCGCCGTTGACCATGCAGCCGATGTTGCCGTCGAGCTTGATGTAAGCGAGATCGTACTTCGAAGCTTCGACTTCGGCCGGATCTTCCTCGGTTTCGTCGCGCATCGCTTCCACGTCGGGGTGGCGGTAGAGCGCGTTGGAATCGAGGCTCATCTTGGTGTCGAGCACGAGCAGCTTGCCATCGTCGGTTTCAACCAGCGGGTTGATTTCGAGCATCGCGCAATCGAGATCCATGAACGCGGTGTAGAGCTGCTGGGCCAGCTTCTGCGCCTGCTTGTTGAGATCGCCTTCGAGCTTGAGCGCGAACGCCACGGCGCGGCCATGGTGCGGCTGGAAGCCTTCCGCCGGATCGATAGTGATCGTGGTGATCTTTTCCGGGGTCGAGTGGGCGACTTCTTCGATGTCCATGCCGCCTTCGGTCGACACGATCATGGCGACACGGCCGCTGGCGCGGTCGACCAGCATCGAGAGATAGTATTCCTTGGCGATATCGACGCCATCGGTGACGTAGAGGCGGTTCACCTGCTTGCCGGCTTCGCCGGTCTGCACGGTGACGAGCGTGTTGCCGAGCATTTCCTTGGCGTTGGCTTCGACTTCCTCGATCGAGCGGGAGAGGCGCACGCCGCCCTTCGCATCGGGGCCGAGTTCTTTGAACTTGCCCTTGCCGCGGCCGCCGGCGTGAATCTGGGCCTTCACGATGTAGAGCGGTCCGGGCAGCTGCTTGGCGCCTGCCACGGCTTCTTCAACGCTGAGTGCGGGGTAGCCGGCGGGGATGCCCACGCCATATTTCGCAAGCAGTTCCTTGGCCTGGTATTCGTGAAGGTTCATGTCGATCGCTTTCCGGTGGATTCGGGTTGCAGATGGGGTTTGCGGCGCGCCTTTGCACATCATGGCGCGCTTGAAAAGTGCTGCGGCACAGCGCAAAGCTGCAAAACACGTTCGCACATGATCAATCAAGCCCGCCTGGAAGAAATCGTTCGTCATGCCGCAGGCATCGCAATGGCCAGTTGGCCGGGCGCGGGGCATGAGGTGGAACGCTGGGAAAAGAGCCCCGGAGACCCTGTCAGCGCGGCGGATATCGCGGTTGACCGGTATCTGAAACGTGAACTGACCGCGCTGCTGCCTGCGGCGGGCTGGCTGTCGGAAGAGACCCGGGATCATCCCGCCCGGCTGCAACAGGATCTGTGCTGGCTGGTCGATCCCATCGACGGGACGCGCGATTTTTTACGCGGACGCAGCGGCTGGAGCGTTTCCGTCGCTCTGGTCAGCGGCGGGCGGCCGTTGATCGGCCTGCTTTACGCCCCGGCGCGGGGGGAGGAATGGGCCGCGATCGCGGGGCAGGGCGCATGGCGCAACGGGGCACGGCTCACCGCCAGCCAACGCACGAATTTCCACGGCGCGCGCGTGCCCGCCGATTCGCTGCCGCCGCAGGACCGCGATCTGGTGATGGTGGACAAACCCAATTCGATCGCTCTGCGCATCGCCATGGTCGGTGCGGACGAGGCCGATCTGGTGGCGACACTGCGCTGGGGCTTCGAATGGGATATCGCCGCCGCCACGCTGATCGCGCGCGAAGCGGGGGCGACGGTGAGCGACGCTTTCGGCCAGACGCTCGCATTCAACAAGCGCGATCCGCGCGCATTCGGCCTGCTGGTCAGCGCCCCGGCGATTCATGGCGCGGCGGTGGCGCGGCTGGCGGACAGAGCTGCTCAACTTGCTTTCCCGGACACCTGACGGGAAAGCCGTTGCGCCCGCGAAAAAGGGGCCGGCCCCGTGGGCCAGCCCCTTTCCGCCCCCCACAAGGGGCATTGGCGAACAAGGCGATCAGTAACCGCGGCGGGCCGCGTCGACATCTTCCTTGCTGATCGGGGTGATTTTGATTTCCACACGGCGGTTGAGCGCGCGGCCTTCCGCCGTGTCGTTGGTGGCGACCGGATATTGTTCCCCAAAGCCCTGGGAGCGGATGCGGGCCGCCGAAACGCCGCGCATGCCGAGGTAATTGGCCACCGATTGGGCGCGCCGTTCGGACAGGGCCTGGTTGTACGAATCCGAACCGGTGGAATCGGTGTGGCCATACACGTCGATCAGGCTGTCGGGATAAGTCTTCATGCTTTCCGCGATCTGGTTCAGCGTCGTCTGGAAGGACGGGCTGATCGTGGAGCTGTCGACCGCGAAAGTGACGCCATCGGGCAGATTCACCAGAATGGCGTTGCCGTTGTCGGTTTCCGACACATCGATGCCCGAACCGGCGGTCTTTTCCTTCAATTCCCGGATCTGCTGATCCATCTTGTAGCCGACAGCACCGCCAGCGACGCCGCCGATCCCGGCGCCGACGATACGGGCGGTCTTGCCACCGATGATGCTGCCCAGAAGATAACCGAGACCGGCCCCACCGACGCCGCCGATGGCGGTACGCGAAACCTTGCGTTCACCGGTGTTGGGGTCGGTGACACAGGCGGTAACGGTGACGAGAGACATCGCGGCAAGGCTCGAAACGAACAAACGGGATTTTTTCATGGGTTCTCCAATCCTCTTATCGGTACGCTCAAGGCTTGCCCCTCTGACAAGGCCTCGGTCGCCGGTCATAAATCTCGCGTACTGGATGAACGGGAAATTGACCGGACTTCCGGTGAAACGCAATACGGCATCTGTCTGTTCCCGGACGGGATATTGCGCGCGCGGCCTGTAAACGCTTCGCCTTGCGCCCGGTTTCTGCTAGCGCCTCGCGCGTGACACCGTTTCCTTGGATCGATGTGCTCGTCATTGCGGGGCTCATCTTCATCAACGGCATCTTCGCGATGTCGGAACTGGCTATCGTTTCCGCGCGCCCGGCGCGTCTCCAGATGGAGGCGGACAAGGGCAGCAAGGCGGCTAAGGCCGCGCTTGCGCTCGAAGCCGATCCGGGAAAATTCCTTTCGACCGTGCAGATCGGCATTACGCTGGTGGGGATCATCGCCGGCGCCTATTCGGGGGCCAGCCTCGGCGGCCCGACGGGCGAACGGCTCGTGGCTCTGGGCCTGCCCGCGCGCATCGCCGGCGAAGTGGGTTTCGCGCTGGTTATCGTGTTGACGACCTATCTCAGCCTCGTGGTCGGGGAACTGGTTCCCAAGCAGATCGCCCTGCGCGGTGCGGAACGGATCGCGCTGGTCATGGCGCTGCCGATGGTCATGCTGTCGCGAATCGCCGCCCCGTTCGTGTGGCTGCTGGACCGTTCTTCCGCCACTCTGCTGCGTTTGCTGGGTATCCGCCATGCGGGCGAATCGGGGCTGACGGCGGAAGAACTGCAGATGATCTTTGCCGAAGCGACCCGTTCGGGCGCGATCGAGGAGGATGAGCGGGCGATCATGGCCGGGGTCATGCGGCTGGCCAATCGCCCGGTGCGCGAAGTGATGACCCCGCGCACCGAAATCGACTGGATCGAGCAGACGGCCGATGCGGACGAACTGGCCGAACTGATCGAGGAAACCCCCCATTCGCTGATTCCGGTGGCCGATGGGTCGCCCGACCGGATTCTCGGCGTGGTCAAAGTGCGCGAGATTCTCGCGCTGCAACTGGCGGGCAAGCCGGTTGCGTTGGCCGATCTGGCCCGCAAGGCGGCGATCATTCCCGACCAGCTCGATGCGATGGACGCGCTACGCATTCTCCAGCAGGCCGATATCGCGATGGCGATGGTCCATGACGAATACGGCCATCTCGAAGGGATCGTGACCCCCAACGACCTGCTGACCGCGATCGTCGGCCAGTTTGTCGGCCATCAGGACGAAGGGGATGAACCCCTGCTGGTAACGCGCGCGGACGGTTCGCTGTTGGTGTCGGGGGCGATGCCCGCCGACCTGATGGCCACCGCGCTCGAAATCGCGCTGCCGGAAGACCGCGAATATGCGACGGCGGCGGGCTATGTTCTGTCGGTGCTCAAGCAGTTGCCGCAGGAAGGCGAAACGTTCGAGGAGGAAGGCTGGCGTTTCGAAGTGGTCGACATGGACGGGCGCCGGATCGACAAGCTGCTGGTGCAGCGCATTGCCCCGCCAACCGGAGAAGCTGACGAGAGCTAGTCCGCTCTCTGCCCGGACAACGAAAAAGGCCCGCCATTGGCGGGCCTTTGCGTATCGGGTGGCGTTTCCGCCAGCCGTCAGCCGGGGATCACCGCGCGGGCCGATTGGCCATCGCCCTGCGGCGCGGCGAGGATATCGCGCGTCACCGTGCCTTTGGCGACCGAATTGGTGTTTTCATCGCCCACGGTGGAGCGGATGCCGGGGGTGGCACCGCCCGCCCGATCCAGCGCGCTGGTTTCGAGATCGCTGCGCGGGGCAGGGCCGCCGAACAGCGTTTCGAGAGCCTTCTGGCTGGCGTTGCCTTCGGCCGGCCGCGGCGCGCCGGGTTGCGGCGGAGCCATCTCGAAATCGGGCGGAACAACCAGCGGGGCTTGCCGTTGCACGGCCATTTCATCGGGCCGATCGCGGTTGAAGATACCGCCGCCGCCGCAAGCCGACAGCGCCGCCGAACCGGCAGCGAGGAGGAGAAGGGCGTGGATCTTGCGCATGGTGTCAGGTCTCCGCAGGGCTTTTGCCCTGATCGTCAGTTTCCGTTTCACTGGGCTTTTCGCGCAGGAAAAAGGATCGGGCAAGGATAATTACCACGCCGAAGGTGATCGCGGCGTCGGCAAGGTTGAAAATCATGAACGGGCGGATGTCGCCGATATGGAAGTCGGCATAGTCGATGACATAGCCGAGCAGGAACCGGTCGCGGATGTTGCCCAGCGCTCCACCGAGAATCAGTGCCAGGGCAATGATATCCCATAGTTTCTTTTCGCGCAGCATCCAGATGAACACGGCCAGCGCGATGAGCCCGGTGACGGCCACCAGCGCCCAGCGCATTTCCACCGAATTGGCGGTGAACATGCCCAAAGACACGCCGAAATTCTGCGTCCAGCGGAGATCGAAAAACGGCAGGAGGTCGATCACTTCGCGGTCGCGCAGTTGCAGCGGGCCGACCATCAGCGATTTGATGAACTGGTCGAGCAGGAAAATCAGCCCGGCCAGCATCAGCCCGATCGCGCGATTGCGAGTCAGCCAGCTCATTGCGCGGCTTCCGCTTGCACCAGCGCATCGTCGCAACGGGCGCACAGGGCGCCGTCCTCGGCCACGTCGGGCAGATGGCGCCAGCAACGGCCGCACTTATGATGCTCTGTGGGGGTGACTTCCATCGCCCCTTCTTCGCTGCATGACACTGTCGAGGTGATGAACAGTTCGGCCAGGGCGGCGTTGGCGGTGCCCGGGGGCACGGCGGCGGCGGGCACGGCCACTTGTGCTTCCAGCCCCGAACCGATCACCTTTTCGCGCCGCAGCGGCTCGATCGCTTCGTTCACCTTTTCCCGCAGCGAACGCAGTTGCGCCCATTTGGCGAGATCCGCTTCGGTCATGGGCACCGCGGGCCATTCGAGCAGGTGGACGCTGCCCCCTTCCGGATAGCGGGTGCCCCACACTTCCTCGCCCGTATAGACCAGCACCGGCGCGGCATAGCGGATCAGGGCATGGAACAGCGTGTCGAGCGCGCTGCGATAGGCGCGGCGGCGCGGATCGCCGGGGGCATCGCAATAGAGGCAGTCCTTGCGGATATCGAAATAGAAGGCCGAGAGGTCTTCGTTGCAGAAATCGGTCAGCGCGCGGACATAGGTGTTGAAATCGAACGCATCGACCGCCTGCCGCAAAGTCGCATCCAACTGGCCGAGAAGGACCAGCATATACCGTTCCAGCTCGGGCATTTCGGCCACGGGCAGACGTTCCGCCTCGTCGAAATCGGCCAGCGCGCCCAGCATGTAGCGGAACGTGTTGCGCAGCTTGCGGTACTGGTCGGCCACACCTTTGAGGATTTCCGGGCCGATGCGGTGATCTTCGGTGTAATCCACCGACAGCGCCCACAGGCGGATGATGTCCGCGCCGTAATCGCGCATCACATCCAGCGGGCTGATCGTGTTGCCGAGGCTCTTGGACATTTTCATGCCCTTGGCGTCCATGGTGAAACCGTGAGTCAGCACCGCTTTGTAAGGCGCGCGGCCGCGCGTGGCGCAGCTTTCCAGCAGGCTCGACTGGAACCAGCCGCGATGCTGGTCGCTGCCTTCGAGATAAAGATCGGCGGGCGGGCCGGTGTAGCCTGCCGGGCGGGTCAGTTCAGGCCAGCGCCCGCTTTCCAGCACGAAAGCATGGGTGGAACCGGAATCGAACCACACGTCGAGAATGTCGGTCACACGCTCGAAGTCGGCCAGATCGTATCGTTCGCCCAGCAGGGCCTGCGCGTTTTCTTCATCCCATGCATCCACGCCGCCTTCGCGGATCGCGGCGATGATCCGGGCGTTGACTTCCGGATCGCGCAGATACTGACCGGTTGCCCGGCTGACGAACAGCGTGATCGGCACACCCCAGGCGCGCTGGCGCGAAAGCACCCAGTCCGGGCGGCTTTCGACCATGGAGCCGATGCGGTTGCGGCCCTTGTCCGGCACGAAGCGGGTTTCGGCAATCGCGCGCAGCGCCGTCTGGCGCAGGGTTTCGCCATCGCCCTGCGCGGCGCGGATTTCCGCCTCGGCGGCGCAGCGCGGCGTGTCGCGGTCGATCGGTTTGTCCATCGGCACGAACCACTGCGGGGTGCAGCGATAGATCACCTTGGCCTTGGAGCGCCACGAATGCGGATAGGAATGCTGGTAATCGGCGCTGGCCGCCAGCAGCGCGCCCGCCGCGCGCAGATCTTCGCAAACCGGGCCTTCCGGCGCGTTGAATTTGGGATGGATGACCGAGGCGGAGCGTTCGTCCGTGCGCGGCAGCCACAGCCAGTCTTCGCGATAGCGGCCATCGGCCTCCACCACGAATTTGGGGCCGATGCCGCGCGCCTTGCACAGGTCGAAGTCATCCTCGCCATGATCGGGCGCCATGTGGACGAGGCCGGTGCCGCTGTCGGTGGTGACGAAATCGCCGGCGAGCAGCGGACGCGGTTCGGCGAAGAAGCCGCCCAGATGGTGCATCGGGTGGCGTGCGACGGTTCCGGCAAGGTCCGCGCCGCGATACGTGCCGAGCGCGTATTCGCTGAGCACGACATCGCCTTCGATGTCCTCCGCCACCGGGCCGAGGCCGGTGCGCGCGAAGAAGGCTTCGAGCAGATCGACCGCGATGAGGAAACGCCGCCCGTCATGCGCCCGGTAATGGTGGTATTCCACTTCGGGACCATAGGCGAGCGCCTGGTTGACCGGGATCGTCCATGGCGTGGTGGTCCAGATCACCGCGTGCGCGCCGACCAGTTCGGGGATCGGGCTTTCGACGATCTCGAACGCCACATCGACCTGGGTCGAGGTGATATCCTCGTATTCCACTTCGGCTTCGGCCAGCGCGGTCTTTTCCACCGGGCTCCACATCACCGGCTTGGCGCCGCGATAGAGCTGGCCGCTTTCCGCGAATTTCAGCAGTTCGGCAACGATTGTCGCCTCCGCCGCGAAATCCATGGTCAGATAGGGCTTGTCCCAGTTGCCGCACACGCCGAGGCGCTTGAGTTGCTCGCGCTGCGTGTCCACCCACTGCTGGGCATAGGCGCGGCATTCGGCGCGGAATTCCTTCGCCGGGACCTCGTCCTTGTTCTTTTTCTTCTTGCGGTACTGTTCCTCGACTTTCCATTCGATGGGCAGGCCGTGGCAGTCCCAGCCGGGGACATAGGGCGCATCCTTGCCGAGCAGAGTCTGCGTGCGCACCACCATGTCTTTCAGAATATGGTTCAGCGCGTGGCCGATGTGCATGTCGCCGTTGGCGTAAGGCGGACCATCGTGGAGAATGAACTGTTCCCGCCCCGCGCGCGCTTCGCGCAGGCGCTGGTACATGCCGTCCGCTTCCCAGCGCGCCAGAATGCCCGGCTCCTTCTGGGGCAGGCCGGCTTTCATGGGGAAATCGGTCTTCGGCAGGAAGACGGTGTCTCGATAGTCGCGCTGTTCGCTCATGGGCCAGCGCCGTTAAAGCAAAGTGCGGCCTTGGGGAAGGGGCGCAGCGCGGTCGACCGTCAGCCCAGCAGTTCGCGCGCCCGGTCGCAATCCCGGCCGATCTGCGCCACCAGCTCATCCAGCGAGGCGAATTTCGCTTCGGGGCGGATGAAATGGTGGAACGCCACTTCCACTTCCTGCCCGTAGAGATCGCCGGAAAAGTTGAAGAAATGCGGTTCCAGCAATTCCTTGGGCGGGTCGAAATGCGGGCGCACGCCGATATTGGCCGCGCCTTTCAGCACGGTATCCTGCCCGATGAGATGCCCGGTCACGGCATAGATGCCGAAGCGCGGACGCAGATAATTGTCGAGCGGCAGATTGGCGGTGGGAAAGCCGATCGTCCGGCCGACCTTGTCGCCATGCTGCACCACTCCGCGAATCGCGAAGGGGCGGGTGAGCAGAGCGGTGGCGGTGGCGCAATCGCCGGCTTTCAAGGCCGCACGGATGCGGCTGGAGGAGATCGGCCCTGTATCGTCATGCACCGGGCCGACTGTCACGGCGTCCAGCCCCAGCGGCGCGCCCAGTTCGCGCAGGACCTGCGGATTGCCGCTGCGCCCCTTGCCGAACGTGAAATCCTCCCCCGTCACCACGCCCGCCGCGCCGAGGTGGCCATGCAGCCCATCCTCCACCCAGGATTGCGCCGACATGCCCGCCACATCGGCATCGAAGCCGATCACCAGCATCGCGTCGGCCCCGGCGGCGGCGAACAGTTCGGCGCGCTGGTCCAGCGTGGTCAGGCGGAAAGGTTCGGCCTGGGGATCGAAAAAGCGCACCGGGTGCGGATCGAACGTGGCGACGATGGCGGGCCGCCCCTGTTCGCGCGCGCGCCGGATCGCTTCGCCCACCACGGCCTGATGGCCGCGATGGAAACCGTCGAAATTGCCCAGCGCCAGAATGGCGCCGCGCAGGTGTTCGGGCACGGGCGTGCGGGAATCGAGGCGAATCATGATCGCGCCGCCTCTACCGCGCGTTGCAGGGTTACGAAAGAAAAGGCGGGCGCATCCCCGGTTGCGGGGTGATCTTCGCGCGCGGTTTCATGCCATTCCGGGCCGAGCGCGGGCATATGTGTGTCGCCCGCGAACGGGCTGTGGACTTCGGTCAGTTCGATCCGCTGGGCCAGCGGCAGGAACAGGGCATAGATTTCCGCCCCGCCGATCACCGCCACTTCGCCGTCGCCCGCCGCGGCCCGCGCCTCGGCCAGCGAATGGACCGGCTCGGCCCCTTCGGCCTGCCAGGCGGTGTCGCGTGTCAGCACGATGTGGCGCCGCCCCGGCAGCGGCCGGGGGAAGCTGTCGAACGTCTTGCGACCCATGATCATCGGCTTGCCCATGGTCAGCGCCTTGAACCGCTTCAAATCGGCTGGAATGCGCCAGGGCAGGGCATTGTCACGCCCGATGGTGCCGTTTTCCGCACGGGCATAGATCAGGAACAGGGCCTGCGTCATCGCAGGATCAGATCCAGCCCAGCCGGGTGACATGGCCCATTTTGCGCCCTTCGCGCGCCTGCGCCTTGCCGTAAAGGTGCAGTCGGTTGGCGGGATCGGCCAGAATGGCGGCGCTGTCGCTCGCTTCGTCGCCGATCAGATTGCGCATTTCCACTTGCGGCGCGACCAGCGCGGTACTGCCCAGCGGTAATCCGCAAATCGCACGGATGTGGTTTTCGAACTGGCTGGTGATCGCGCCTTCGATCGTCCAGTGGCCCGAATTGTGCACGCGCGGGGCCATTTCGTTGAACACCGGGCCCGCCGCCGTGGCAAAGAATTCCAGCGTCAGCACGCCGACGTAGTCGAGCGCGATGGCCACTTCGGTGGCAAGCTTGCGCGCGGCGGCCACATGGCGCGCGACGGCCGGGTCGGCCGGTACGGTGGAACGCGCCAGAATGCCGTGTTCGTGCACATTTTCGGCGCTGTCCCAGAACCGCACCGCGCCGTCGCGCCCGCGCACCAGGATGACCGAGAATTCGCCTTCGAACCGGACGAAGCCTTCATAGACCAGAGGCACGCCGGGCAAAGCTATGCCATCGGCATCGTGCGCGCTGCCGATGCGCCACTGGCCTTTGCCGTCATACCCGTCACGTGCGGTCTTGAGGATGCCGGGCGTGCCGATCCGTTCGATGGCAGCGTCCAGATCCTCGCGCGAATCGACCGGGGCGAACGGGGCGGGCACGCCGCCCAGCGTTTCGACGAAGCGCTTTTCCCGCAGCCGGTCCTGCGCCACTTCCAGCGCGTTGGTGCCGGGGGCCAGCTTGCCCGCCGGAATCGCTTTCAGCGGGGCGACCGGGATATTCTCGAATTCGAGGGTGATGACATCGCAATCCCGCACGAAGCGCGTCAGCGCTTCGGCATCGTGCCAGTCCGCGCAAGTGAATGCGGCACCGACATCGGCGGCGATGCTATCCTGTTCGGGGGCGTAGATATGGCAGCGATAGCCCAGTTGCGCGGCCGCCACGGCCAGCATGCGGCCGAGCTGGCCCCCGCCGAGTATGCCGATCGTGCCGCCTTGCGGGATCATGGGCCCGCCGTTCACGCGTCGCTGGGCTTTTCGGTCACGGCATCGCGTCGCGCCGCGCGCCAGGCCTTGAGCCGCTCGGTCAGCGCCGCATCGTTGGTGGCGAGGATCGAAGCGGCAAACAGCCCGGCATTGGTCGCGCCCGCTTCGCCGATGGCCAGCGTGCCGGTGGGCACGCCTGCGGGCATCTGGACGATGGACAGCAGGCTATCGAGGCCGGAAAGCGCTTTCGACTGCACCGGCACGCCGAGGACGGGCAGATGGGTCAAGGCGGAAATCATCCCCGGCAGATGCGCCGCGCCGCCCGCACCCGCGATGATGACCTTGAAGCCTTCATCGGCCGCACCCTTCGCGAAATCGTACATCCGTTCGGGCGTGCGATGGGCGGATACGACTCGCGCGTCGTAACCCACGCCCAGTTCGTCCAGCACTTTGGCGGCGCATTGCATGGTCGGCCAGTCGGACTGGCTGCCCATGACGATAGCGATGGGTGCGCTCATTGGCTCAACGATCCTTCAGGTATTGCCGTTCGCCCGGGCGGCCCGCCGCTTCGAAATCATAGACGATCGGCTGGCCGGTGGGGATTTCGAGTTCGAGGATATCGGCATCGGAAATCTGCGACAGGTGCTTCACCAGCGCGCGCAAGCTGTTGCCATGAGCGGAAACGATCACCGTTTCGCCCGCTTTCAGCGCAGGCAGGATCGCGCTTTCGTAATAGGGCAGCACGCGTGCGATCGTGTCTTTCAGGCTTTCGGCCGCCGGCACGTCGATCCCGGCATAGCGCGCGTCCTTCGCCAGCGAAAATTCGCTGTCGGCGGCCAGCGGCGGAGGCGGCGTGTCGAAGCTGCGGCGCCAGATCTTCACCTGTTCGTCGCCATGCTTGGCGGCCGTTTCGGCCTTGTCGAGCCCGGTCAGCCCGCCATAGTGGCGTTCGTTCAGGCGCCAGTCCTTGGTTTCCGGAATCCACACCCGGCCGCAATTTTCCAGCGCCAGATGCAACGTGCGGATCGCGCGGGTCTGCAGCGATGTGAACGCGACGGTGGGCAGAAGGCCCTTTTCGGCCAGAAGCCGGCCAGCGGCGCGCGCTTCGGCTTCGCCTTTTTCGGTCAGGTCCACATCCCACCAGCCGGTGAAACGGTTTTCCAGGTTCCACTGGCTCTGGCCGTGGCGGACGAGGATCAGGCTGGGCACTGGTCTGCGGCTCCTATATTTCGAGACTTTCGAGAGCGGGAGCCCCTAGCTTTTCCGCGGCTCTTTGGAAAGAGCGTGCGTATCGTCGCCGTTGCCGGCCTGCGCGCCGGCCTTTGCGTCCCCCGTTGCATCGGCCCCGATCGCGCGCGCCTGCGCCTTGCGGCGGCGCAGGTTTTCGCGCAATTTCGCTGCCAGGCGCTCTTCGCGGGAAGGGGCGGGGGACTTGGCGTTCATCCCCGCAGCACTGCCCTCAGACGCGCCTTTTGGCAAGGCAGTGTGCAGCACTGCTTGACAAGTGCGCGGCTCGCAGCAATAGGCCGCGCCTCAATCGCAGCGTGAACGACACGATGCGACCGTGGTTATGCTGCTGTAGCTCAGTGGTAGAGCGCACCCTTGGTAAGGGTGAGGTCGGGAGTTCAATCCTCCCCAGCAGCACCACTCTCCTTCTCTTCCCATGCTTCAAAGACCGGTCGGCCTTGCGAGCCCTTGCCGGTTCCACGCCGTGCGAATCGCGCTTTGCTTAGTCGGCCAGCAGGTCCGCCCATTCCGGATGGCGCCGGAACTGCGCCACGACATAGCTGCATTCGGGGACGATGCGGAAACGCTGTTCGCGCGCGTCGGCGATCAGAGCGTGCATCAACTTCCCGGCAATACCGCGCCCGCCGATTTCGGGCGGAACGATGGTGTGATCGACCAGCCGGATATCCTCACCCTCCGCGCCGCTCCGGCGCCAGGTCATCCGGCCGAAGAGTTCGCTGTCCGGCACTATCGCGCGGTATTCGCCGCCCTGCGAGTCGGCAGTGTGCGTGATTTCGACCGTTTCGCTCATCCGTGATGCTCCCGTGCTTCGGCGGCGAGAATGGCCCGCAGCCCTTCGCGATATGTAGGGTGGATCGGGCGCCAGCCAAGCACGCGCCGGGCCTTGCCGTTCGCGACGCGGCGATTTTCGGCGTAGAACGCGCGGGCGGCGGGGCTGAGGCCTGCTTCCTCCATGCTTTGCAGCGGGGGCGGCGGCCAGCGCAGCAACCGCGCCGCTTCCTCCGTTACCGTGTTCTGGCTGCACGGCAGATCGTCGGCGAGATTGTACGCCCCCGGCGGCGCGCCCAGCGCGGCAATCACGCCGCCGGCGATATCGTCGACATGCACCCGGCTGAACACTTGCCCCGGCAGAGCGATCCGATGGGCGGTGCCGCCGCGCAGCCTGTCGAATGCGCTGCGCCCCGGCCCGTAGATGCCCGGCAGGCGCAGGCACCGCGCCCCGCGCGCCAGCCAGGCCGAATCGGCGGTGGCCCGTGCGGTGCGGCGGCCGATGCCGATGGGTGCGCTTTCGTCCACCCACGCCCCGCCAGTATCGCCATAGACCCCGGTGGAGGAGAGATAGCCCAACCATTTGCCCCCCAGAGCGTCGCCATAATGGGCCAGCACCGGATCGGCGCCATCTGGCCCCGGCGGGACGGAGGACAGGACATGTGTGGCGCGGGCGAGCGCGGCACGCACGGCGGCGTCATCGTCGAACGCCAATGTGCCGTTGGCGCCGGTCGCGGCGACGGTCCATCCCGCTTGCGTGAGCCGTGCAGCGGCGAAGCCTGCCGCATAGCCCAGCCCGAAAATGAAGAAATCCGCCATGCCCGCCCTTGTAGCCACTGGACGGGCGGGCGAAAGCACCTAAGTGCTACAGCATGGATAGCGTCAGCACTTCGTCCGCCCCGGCCGCCAGCGCGCAGCCCGTCGATGCCGCAACAATGCCGCAATCGCCCCCCGAAATCCGCCGCGAAGACTATCGCCCGCCTGCATGGCTGGTGGAGGAAGTCGCGCTCGATTTCGCGCTCGATGCCGCGGCCACCCATGTTTCCGCCCGCCTCAAGGTGCGGCGCAATCCGGCGGGCGACGGGGCGAATGAAATCCGCCTCAATGGCGACGGGATCGCGGCGTTGGCGGTCATGGTGGATGGGCAACCCGGCAACGACTGGCGGATGGACGGTGCTGATCTGATCGTCGCTCTGCCCGGCGATGCGCACGAAGTGGGCGTGGAAACGCAGATCAACCCGGCGGCCAACAGCCAGTTGATGGGCCTCTATGCCTCGGGCGGAATGCTCTGCACCCAGTGCGAGGCGGAAGGGTTCCGCAGAATCACCTTCTTCCCCGACCGGCCCGATGTGCTGAGCACTTATCGCGTGCGGATGACAGGGGACAAGGTGCTCTATCCCGTGCTCCTGTCCAACGGCAACTGCGTGGCGCAGGGGGAGAATGCGGATGGCACCCACTGGGCCGAATGGCATGACCCCTGGCCCAAGCCGTCCTATCTGTTCGCGCTGGTGGCGGGCGATCTGGTGGCCAACCGCGATACTTTCACCACGATGAGCGGGCGCACCGTCGATCTCGCCATCTGGGTGCGCGCGGGCGATCTCGAACGCACCGATCACGCCATGCGTTCGCTCAGGCACAGCATGCAGTGGGACGAGGAGACTTTCGGCCGCGAATACGATCTGGACCTGTTCAACATCGTTGCTGTCAGCGATTTCAATATGGGCGCGATGGAGAACAAGGGGCTCAACGTCTTCAACACCCGCTATGTCCTCGCCGATCCGGAAACCGCCACCGATGCCGATTATGACGCGATCGAAGGGGTGATCGGCCACGAATACTTCCACAACTGGTCGGGCAACCGCGTCACCTGCCGCGACTGGTTCCAGCTTTCGCTGAAGGAAGGGTTCACCGTCCTGCGCGACCAGTTGTTCAGTCAGGCGATGGGTTCGGAAAGCGTCAAGCGGATCGAGGATGTGCGGGTGCTCCGCTCGGCCCAGTTTCCCGAGGATTCGGGGCCGCTGGCGCATCCGATCCGGCCCGATGCCTATCGCGAGATTTCCAATTTCTACACCGCGACGATCTATAACAAGGGCGCCGAAGTGATCCGCATGATGCGGACCATGGCCGGGCCCGAAGCGTTCCGCAAAGGCAGCGATCTCTACTTCACCCGCCACGATGGCGAAGCGGCCACGTGCGAGGATTTCGTCAAGGCGATGGAAGATGGCACAGGGCTCGATCTTGGCCAGTTCCGCCTGTGGTACAGCCAGGCGGGAACGCCCAGGGTCGAAGCGCGGCTGGAGCATGACGGGGATACGGCGGTGCTGCACCTCGCGCAGACGGTGCCCGCAACCCCCGGCCAGCCGGACAAGCAACCGATGCCGATCCCGCTCAAGCTCGCGCTGTTCGACCGGGACAGCGGCACGCATGGCGGCGAACAGCTCGTTGTGCTCGATAAGGCGGCGGATACGTTCCATTTCCCCGGTTTTGCCCGCCTGCCCGCCCTGTCGCTCAATCGCGGCTTTTCCGCGCCGGTGGCGATCGAACGGACGGTGGCGGAAGATGAACTGGTGTTTCTCGCCGCGCACGATGATGATCCCTTCGCCCGCTACGAAGCGATGCAAAGCCTGACGGTGCAGTATCTCACCGCGAATGGCGGGCAGGGCGGCAGCGATGCCAGCCGCGAGGCGATCGGCACGGCGCTGGCGGCAATTCTCGACGATTCCGCGCTCGACGATCTGATGCGCGGGGAACTGATGATGTTGCCGGGCGAAGCCTATCTCGCCGAACAGATGGCGGTGGCCGATCCGGGTGCGATCCACAGCGCGCGCGAAGGGTTGAAAGCCTGGCTTGGCCGGACGCTTGAACAGCGGCTCACGGCGCTGCATGCGCGGGCTTCCGCCGTGCCTTACAGCCTCGATGCGGCGGCGCGCGGCGCCCGCAAGCTCAAGACGCAGGCACTCGTCCTGCTGGCGGCGGGTGTGTCCGAACGGGCGGCGGAATTGGCCGCGGCGCAATATCGCGCGGCGGACAACATGACCGACCGGCAAGGCGCGCTGATGGTGCTTGCAGGGCTCGACACGCCCGCCCGCGCCGAATTGCTGGCCGATTTCAAAGCCCGCTATGATGGCAATGCGCTGGTGATCGACAAGTGGTTTTCGCTTCAGGCCGGATCGCTGCACCGCCAGGCGCTGGAACATGTGAAAGCGCTGGCGCAGCATTCCGATTTCACACTGCACAATCCTAACCGGGTGCGTGCGCTCTACATGGCTTTCGCGGGCAATCCGCAGGCATTCCATGCGCGGGACGGCGAAGGGTATCGTATGATTGCCGACCTGATCCTCGCGCTCGACCCGATCAACGCGCAGACGGCGGCGCGCTTTGTCCCGCCGCTGGGCCGCTGGCGGCGGATAGAGCCGGTCCGCTCCGCATTGATGCGCGGCGAGCTGGAACGGATCGCGGCCACCCCCGGCCTGTCGCGCGATACGGCGGAACAGGTGGGACGCTCCCTTGGCTGAGGCGGTCAACCCGCTCCGCTCCTCCCTGCTGCAGGGCGTGGCGCATGGCTTCCTGACGCGCGAAGGCGGGGTGTCGACCGGCATGGTCGCCGGGCTCAATGTCGGGCGCGGCGCGGGGGACGATGGCGCGGCAGTGGCGGAAAACCGCCGCCGCGCGGCAGAGGCGGTGCTGCCCGGCGGGCGGCTGGTCACCGTCTATCAGGTCCATTCGCCCGATTGCGTGACTGTGGACGAACCGTGGGATGAAGACGGCGCGCGGCCTCATGCCGATGCCCTGGTAACCGCCCGGCCCGGCCTGCTGCTGGGGATCGTCACCGCCGATTGTGCCCCTGTCCTGTTCGCCGATACGGCGGCGGGCGTCGTCGGGGCGGCCCATGCCGGGTGGAAAGGCGCTCATGGCGGGGTGATCGAATCGACCGTGGCGGCGATGGAGCGGCTGGGCGCGCGGCGCAGGCACATCGCGGCGGCCGTCGGGCCCTGCATCGCGCAGGCAAGCTACGAAGTGGGGGAGGATTTCCGCGCCGGTTTCGGACAGGCTGGCGATGCGGCCTATTTCGCACCGGGCCGGGCCGGGCACTATCAGTTCGATCTGGCAGCCTATGTTGTCGGTCGGTTGCGGCAGGCCGGTGTCGGATCGGCGGGTGCCCTGGGGCTGGACACCTACGGCGATCCGGCGCGTTTCTTCTCTTTCCGCCGCGCGACGCATTTATCCGAGGAAAATTACGGCCGGCAATTTTCGCTGATCGGCCTTGCGGGCTGATTTGCTGTGGCGAAACGGAAAATGTCTGTTGGCAAGAGGTTCCTTCACGTCTATCAGCCCGCTAACCGGCAAAAGGTAGCATTCTGCAAAGGAATGCGCTGATTGTGCGGCGAGGGGGGAGTCCTTAACGCACATCCGGCAAAATTTTGGTTGGGTGCACTGTGTCTTGCGGCCGTGTATCCGAATGGCAAGGCAAGGCAGGGCTGATGGCAGAAAATACTGGCACCGCAGATTTGCAGACCCTCGCCGCTCAGGATGGCGCAGACGGCATCCGGCGGCGTGATTTTATCAATATTGCAGCTGTTGCGGCGGCCGGTGTCGGCGGTGTCGCCACGCTGGTTCCGCTGATCAGCCAGATGTCGCCTTCGGCGGACGTGCTGGCTGAAAGCTCCACCGAAATCGATATCAGTGCGATCCAGCCGGGTCAGGCGATCAAGGCGGTGTTTCGCAAACAGCCGGTTTTCATCCGCAATCTGACCCCGGTCGAAATCGCCGAGGCGAACAAGGTGTCCACCAGTTCGCTGCGCGATCCGCAGACGCTGGCCGAACGCACCAAGGAAGGCCATGAAAACTGGCTGATCACCATGGGCGTGTGCACCCATCTCGGTTGTGTGCCGCTGGGCGCCGGCGAGGGTGAGGTGAAAGGCGAATTCGGCGGGTATTTCTGCCCGTGCCACGGTTCGCACTACGATACGGCCGCGCGTATCCGGAAAGGTCCGGCGCCGAAGAATCTCGAAGTACCCGAGTATCAATTCACCTCCGACACTGTCGTGAAGATCGGCTGAGGGGGGAGAGGACGATCATGAGCTTTCCCTGGGCAAACGAATACTCGCCGTCCCACCCGCTGATGAAATGGGTGGATGAGAAGCTTCCGCTTCCCCGGCTCGTCTACAATGCGGTGGGCAGCGGTTATCCCGTGCCGCGCAATCTCAACTATTTCTGGAACTTCGGTGTTCTGGCGGGCTTCTGTCTCGTTCTCCAGATCGTCACCGGGGTGATCCTGGCCATGCACTATGCGCCCAACGCGCTGGTTGCTTTCGATTCCACCGAACACATCATGCGCGATGTGAACTGGGGCTGGATGCTGCGCTATGCGCACGCCAACGGCGCCAGCGCGTTCTTCGTGGTGGTCTATCTCCACATCTTCCGCGGCCTCTACTACGGTTCCTACAAGGCGCCGCGCGAAATGGTGTGGCTGCTGGGCGTGGTGATCTTTCTGCTGATGATGGCCACCGCCTTCATGGGCTACGTGCTGCCCTGGGGCCAGATGAGCTTCTGGGGCGCGAAAGTGATCACCGGCCTGTTCGGTGCGATCCCGGTGGTCGGCGAACCGCTGCAGGTGTGGCTGCTGGGCGGTTTCGCCCCGGACAACGCCGCGCTCAACCGCTTTTTCTCGCTGCACTTCCTGCTGCCCTTCGTGATCGCCGGGGTGGTGATCCTGCACATCTGGGCGCTCCACATCCCGGGTTCGTCGAACCCGACCGGCGTGGAAGTGAAAAGCGAAAGCGACACCGTGCCGTTCCACCCGTACTACACGGCGAAGGACGGTTTCGGACTGGGGATTTTCCTGATCCTCTACTGCGCGATGCTGTTCTTCCTGCCGAACGCGCTGGGTCACCCGGACAACTACATTCCGGCCAACCCGATGAGCACCCCGGCGCATATTGTGCCCGAATGGTACTTCTGGCCGTTCTACGCGATCCTGCGTGCGTTCACTGCGGACTTCCTGTTCATTCCGGCGAAGCTGATGGGCGTGTTGGCCATGTTCAGCGCGATTCTGGTGTGGTTCTTCCTGCCCTGGCTGGACAAATCGCCGGTGCGTTCGGGCAACTTCCGTCCGCTGTTCCGCAAGTTCTTCTGGTTCGGTCTCATCCCGTGCGTGGCTGTCCTCGGCTATTGCGGCGGTGCCGCTGCCGAAGAACCCTACGTGATGATCAGCCAGCTCGCGACCGCGTACTACTTCCTGCACTTCCTGGTGATCCTGCCGCTCGTCTCGCAGATTGAGAAGCCGGATCCGCTGCCCTTCTCGATCACCGAAGCCGTCCTCGGCGCGGACGAGCAGGCGGCGCTCAAGGCAGCAAGCTGACGGAACGGACCTGAGAGAAAGTATCGGATATGACCCGCATTATCGGTATCCTCGTCGGCCTGTTCTTCACGGTCGCAGTGTTGTGGGCTTTCGTCACTGGTGCCGCCACGGTCATCAGCGAAGGCCAGCTCAAGCCCGCCACGGCGGAGCATGAATTCCACAAGCATCCGAAGAAGCTGCATCTCGCCAGCGATGGCCCCTTCGGCAAATTCGACAAGCAGCAGTTGCAGCGTGGTTTCCAGGTTTACAAGGAAGTCTGCTCCGCCTGCCACTCGCTGCGCCATGTGGCGTTCCGCGATCTCGGCGCGCTGGGCTACAACGAGGCTGAGATCAAGGCGATCGCGAAAGGCTTCCAGGTGCCCGGCGTCGACCCGAACACGGGTGAGGCGACGACGCGCCCCGGTCTGGCGACGGATTATTTCCCCAAGCCTTACCCGAATGACATCGCTGCGCGCGCTGCCAACAACAATGCCGTGCCGCCCGATCTGTCGCTGATGACCAAGGCCCGGCATGACGGCGCGGCCTATATCTACTCGCTGCTGACGGGCTATCAGAAGCAGCCGGCCGAACTGATCAAGCAGTTCCCGGATTCGAAGACCGGCCCGGGCCTCCACTACAATCCCTATTTCGCCAATCTCAATCTGGCGATGGCGCCGCCGCTGACCGGCACCGATCAGGTCAGCTATGGCGACGGGACCAAGGCCACGGTTGACCAGATGGCGCAGGACGTGGCCGCGTTCCTGACCTGGACCGCGGAACCGAAGCTCGACAAGCGCAAGCAGACGGGCTGGCCGGTGCTCGGCTTCCTGCTCTTCGCCACCGTGCTGGCCTACCTCGCCAAGCAGCAGGTTTGGGCGGGCAAGAAAGGCAAGAAGGCGGCCTGACGCCTCAGGCCCGCAAGGGAATAACAACGCCCCCGCATCGATGATGCGGGGGCGTTTTTTGTATGTCCGACGGGTTGTAGCTGACGGATAGGTGAAAGGGGGGCGGTGACCCCCCTTTTTGGGTCAGCCTCCGGCCTTCTTCGCGAGAGCCAGAGCGATGTCCCTGGCATTTGCCCCTTCGGGTGCTTTCTCCACGGTCAGCACGATCATCCGCTTATCGTCGAAAAAGACAGTGAGCTGGTTGATGCCGGGCACGAAGAACGCGGCCTTGCCCAGCCCCGCGATATCCTCAACCGGGGTATCGCTGAATGCCTTGACCGCAGCGGCGGTGGTGGTGCGCGCTCCGGCGATCGACTCTGCCGTGTTGTCGCCGATGGGGGACCAGCGGGCCGACAGGCGGGCCACGCTGGCGCCGTCCTTCCCCAGATAGAGGCATTCCGACGTTGCGGCGGTGGCACCGTCCGCTTCATGCACGAGGCTGAGCTGCGTCTCCGCCACGTCCTGCTGCAAAGCCGCCCCGACCGCGCCCTTGTCGAGCAGCGTACAGGCGTCGGCCGCGTTCTAGGCGGGTTTGCCTGCCGGTGCAGCGGCCTCCTTGCCGCCGTTCGTGTCTCCGCTTCCGCCGCAGCCCGTCAGCAGGGCGAGCACGCTTGCTGCCGCAACGGTTCGGATCGTTGTCTTTATCATGTCTTTTCTCCCCTGTTTTTCCCAGAGGGCCCCATTCGGTGGCGGCCCCGTGCGGCAAAGAAAAAGGCGGAACCTTGCGGTTCCGCCTCGTTCGTATTCATAATGGCCTTGCGGCTTCCATGCCTGCTTACTCGGCAGGCGGCGCCGCTGCCGAGGCGTCCGAAGGCAGGCCGCCCAGTTCCGACACCAGCTTGGTGTAGGAATCGAGATAGGCGAGCACGATGATCTGCCCGATCGCGGTGTTTTCATAGCTGCCGCCGCCGGCCGCACCGAAGACGCCGCCGCCGAACAGCCCGCCGCCGCCGCCGCCCCAGCTGAGGTCGGACTTGCGGGCATAGCCTTCCGTCAACGCTTCTTCGACCGTGGTGCGGGTGTTGACCAGCGACAGAGTGACGTTGGCTTCGCCCTTCTTGACGTTCAGCCCGCCCGCGATGGCCCCGATCGGGCCGCCGATGACGTTGCCGAGAATGCCGCCGAAGCCGCCGCCGCCCGAATTGCGGTTGGTCGAGACAATGTCGGGCTGGAGCATGTAGTCGGCTGCCTTGACCTGGCCCTTGCCGAGGTTGGAGCCGCGTTGCAGTTCGCCCTGATCGGCCAGCGCGCGTTCCATCGCGCGATTTTCCATCGCCCGACCACGGTTGACGAGCGTGAAGCAGCCCGAACGCTGAATGAAGACCCGGATGATCGCTTCGGGGCTGCCGAGGCTGAGTTCGCGCCACCACTGAGTGTCCGGCTCGACGATGGCCACGGTGCCGAGATTGCGGGCGCACCGCGGAATTTCGGCCGTGCCGCGCGCCTGTTGCTTGCGTCCAGAGGATTCGTTCTTGGCCATGGCTGGCATCGCCGTGGCGGAAATGGCCAGCGCCAGAACGGCGGCGATCGTCTTTTTCATTGCTGAACTCCCTGTTTGAAAAACCGGCGTGCAGTTTTCTGTCGCATCGGCCGGAACCAACGGACCCCACGCGCTCTTTACTCGCCCCCTATGATCGCGGCAAGCGAATCAGCCCAGCGGCATGTTGTCGATCAGGCGCGTCGACCCCAGCCGCGCGGCGACCAGCAGCCGCGCCGGAACCGCGCCGGGGGCGGCAATGGGCTCAAGGCTCGCCGCATCGGCCAGATCGGCATAGTCGATGGAGGAAAAGCCCGCGGCAAGCAGGCTGGCGCGCAACGAGGCGAGCGCATCGGCCACCGGTGTCCCGCCCGCGATAGCGGCCAGCGCGGCGCGCATCGCGGTGGGCAGAGTCGCTGCCGCCTGCCGCTCTTCGGCGGAGAGGTACTGGTTGCGGCTCGACATGGCGAGGCCGTCCGCCTCGCGCACGGTGGGCACGCCGTAGATCGCGTCCACATGGGGGTAGGACAGGTCGAGATCGCGGGCCATGCGGCGGATCACGGCGAGTTGCTGCCAGTCCTTTTCTCCGAACAGGGCCAGATCGGGCCGCACCTGGTTGAACAGCTTGCACACCACGGTGGCCACCCCGTCGAAATGGCCGGGGCGGGACGCGCCGCAGAAATTGTCGCTGACCCCGGTGACGGAAATATTGGTGGAGAACCCCTGGGGATACATTTCGGCCACATCGGGCGCCCAGAGCACGGCGACGCCTTCCTCGGAGAGCAGCCGCGAGTCCTCGGCCATCCGCCGGGGGTAGGCGTCGAGATCCTCATTCGGCCCGAATTGCCGGGGGTTGACGAAGATCGAGGCGACGACCTGGGCCCCGCGCGCGCGCGCTTCGCGCACCAAAGTCAGGTGCCCCTGATGCAGCGCGCCCATGGTGGGGACGAGCGCCACCGGCCCTGTGGCACGCAAACTCTCCACAGCTTCGCGCAGTGTTCCAAGGGTGTTCACGGTTTGCATGGGGCCGGGCCTCCGATATGGGCGGTATGGATGTCGCGCCAGCCGTGACGCCGAACTGGTCGAAACGCAACAGGAACTGCCGCCGTGAACTCGTCCCAGCCCCATCGTATCGTCTTCGCCAACGAAAAAGGCGGCACCGGCAAATCGACCACTGCGGTCCATGTCGCCATCGCGCTCGCCTATCAGGGCGCCAGAGTCGCCGCGATCGATCTCGATCCGCGCCAGCGCACCTTCTACCGCTATCTCGAAAACCGGGCGGAAACGCTCAGGCGCCGGGGCGTTGATCTGCCGATGGCGCGTTTCGATGTCTATGACGGCACCAGCACCGACGAGCTGGATCATCTGGCGGAAAGCCTGTCGGCGGAGCATGATTTCCTGCTGTTCGATACGCCCGGCCGCGACGATCCGCTGGCGCGCCATGTGGCGACCACCGCCGATACGCTGGTGACGCCGATGAACGACAGCTTCGTCGATTTCGATCTGATCGGGCAGGTCGATGCCGAAAGCTTCAAGGTCAAACGGTTGAGCTTCTATGCCGAACTGATCTGGGAAACGCGCAAGAAGCGCGCCATGGCCACGATCCGCGATCAGCGGCGCGAAATGGACTGGGTGGTAGTGCGCAACCGCACCGGCCATGTCGAAGCGCGCAATATGACGCGTATCGAACAGGCGCTGGCCGAACTGTCCAAGCGGGTGGGTTTCCGCACTTCGCACGGCCTGTCTGAACGCGTGATCTATCGCGAACTGTTCCCTTCGGGCCTCACGCTGCTGGACAAGGGGCATCTGGGCGAACTGGGCACCAGCCATCTGGTCGCGCGGCAGGAATTGCGCAGTCTGATCGCCGCGCTCAATCTGCCGATGCCGGCGGGGGCGCAGCAACCGGCCCGGCGCATCGCGGCGGGCTGATCCGGCGATGTTGAAGCTCCTGGCGATCCTGCTCGTCGCGAGCCTCGTTTGCAGAGTGCTGCTGCGGGCCTGGCCCTGGCAGATGCTCGGCCTGGGAACAGGCGAAGAGCAAGCCGAACAGCGTGCCCGGGCGCTGCTGGGAGTCAGCAGGAACGCCACCCAGGCCGAGATTGTCGACGCGCACCGCCGCCTGATCGCACGGGTCCACCCCGATCGGGGCGGCACGGGCGAACAGGCGCACGAAGCCAATGCCGCGCGCGATCTCCTGCTGGCCCGGCTCAAGGCATCCGGGCGCGAGCGGCCATGAATCACAGGTTCGATCCCACGATCCTGCGCGAATACGATATTCGCGGGATCATCGGCGAGACGCTGGGGCCCGACGATGCCCGCGCCATCGGCCGCAGTTTCGCCACGCTACTGCGCGCGGCGGGCGGGCGCAAAGTCGCGGTCGGCTATGACGGGCGGATCAGTTCGCCGCTGCTCGAACATGCGCTGGTCGAAGGATTGACGGCGAGCGGGTGCGATGTCGTGCGGATCGGGCTGTCGGCCACGCCGATGCTCTATTTCGCCGAAGCGGCGGGCGGCGATATCGATGGCGGAATCCAGATCACCGGCAGCCACAACCCGGCCAATTACAACGGCTTCAAGATGGTGTTCCAGGGCCGCCCGTTCTTCGGCGCGGATATCGCCAGACTGGGCGAAGTGGCGGCCGATGGCGCATGGGCGGACGGCATGGGCGCGGTGGAAACCCGCGCCGTGATGGATGCCTATATCGCTCGCCTGCTGGCCGGGCTGGACGGGATCGCGCCGGAGGAACTGGCGGGTCTGCGGATCGGCTGGGACGCGGGCAACGGCGCGGCGGGCCCGGCGCTGGAAGCGCTGACGGCGCGCCTGCCGGGCGAACATCATCTGCTTTACACCGCTGTCGACGGGGCCTTTCCCAACCATCACCCGGATCCGACAGTGGAAGCCAATCTGGCCGATCTCAAAGCGCTGGTCGCGGACAAAGGGCTCGATTTCGGGATCGCGTTCGATGGCGATGGTGACCGGATCGGCGCGGTCGATGGACAGGGACGGGTGATCTGGGGCGATCAGCTGCTGATGATCTATGCGCAGGATCTGCTCCGGCAAATGCCGGGCGCCACGGTTATCGCCGATGTGAAAGCCAGCGCGGCCCTGTTCGATCTTGTGGCCGGGCAAGGCGGCGTGCCGCTGATGTGGAAGACCGGGCACAGCCTGATCAAGGCGAAAATGCAGGAAACCGGCGCGCCGCTGGCGGGCGAGATGAGCGGGCATGTGTTCTTTGCCGATGCCTATTACGGGTTCGACGATGCGCTCTATGCCGGGGTGCGGCTGATTGCCGCCGCTGCGCGCCTGGGCCGTTCGGTGACGGACCTGCGCGGCGCGATGCCGGCGATGATCAACACGCCCGAATTGCGCTTCCAGGTGGACGAAAGCCGCAAGTTCGGCGTGATCGACGAGGTGCGGGCGCGGCTGCAAGCCGGTGCGGCGGCGGTCGATGCGACCGATGGCGTGCGGGTCACCACCCCCGATGGCTGGTGGCTGCTGCGCGCTTCCAACACGCAGGATGTGCTGGTCGCCCGCGCGGAAAGCACGACTGCGGAGGGGTTGGAACGGCTGTTGACGCAGATCGATACGCAACTGGGCCTTTCGGGGCTGACACGCGGCCCATCCGTCGCGCACTGACTCGGGCTACCGCAAGCAGGGGGCGTTGCCTCTTGTCTGGCCGGACGCTCTTCGCCAATGATCGCTTCATGCCATCCGGGGTGGGCGTTGGTTCCCCCGGATATGGTGGATGGTCGCTCGTTTTCGGGCGCTGGCCTGAGGAGCGGACGATGCGTGGATTTTCGATACTTGCCGGTGCGGCGCTGGCTCTGGTGCCGCTGGCGGCGGGCGCCAACGATCGCGATCCCGCGGCGGCGGCCCAGCCCGCGCAGGCGATCGATCCGGCCCGTTTGCAGGCCGCACAGCGCACTGTCGACCTGATCTTTCCCGAAGGCACCTATGCGCGGATGATGAAGGAATCGCTCGACGCCGTGCTCGGGCCGGTGTTCGAATCGGTCGGCTCGCTCCCCGTGCACGAACTCGCCCGGATGACCGGAATGGCCCCTGACAGCCTTACCGAGCTTGGCGACGGCAAAGTGAGCGAAGTCATGGCGATCTACGACCCGGTATTCCGCCAGCGTATGGAAGGCGGCATGCGGGCGATGATGGACCGGATGACCGTGATCATGAGCAAGATCGAACCGGATATCCGTGTCGGGCTCACCCGCGCCTACGCCAGCCGTTTCGATGCCGCCCAGCTTGGCGAGTTGAACCGGTTCTTCGCCACGCCCACGGGCAAGCTCTATGCCGAACAGTCGATGATGATTTTCCTCGATCCCGAAGTCATGCAGACGATGCAGAAGCTGATGCCGGTGATGATCCAGGAAATGCCCGCCATCGAAGCGGCGGCGAAAGCGGCCACGGCCAATCTCCCTCCGCCGCGTACCACCTGCGATCTGAGCGCGGCGGAAAAGGCGCAGGTGATGAAGCTGCTCGGCCTGAAGGAATTGCCGGAAGATGCCTGCACCCCGCCGGCGGGCGACACCGCCGGGACGTAACGCGGGATCCGCGATCCCGCCGTCGCGGGCGGCGCTTTCCTACACGGCGGTTTCGTGCTCCATTCGTTCTCATGACGATCGGAGCCGCCCCTGCCGTTTCCATGCCCGCCGCGGTATCCGGGCAGGCTGTGTGGGCGGCGCGAATGCGCACTCCTGAACCGTGTCAACTGTGTCAACTTGGCCGGGAGTGGCGGGAGTGAGCAGGCCGCCGCATCTGCCAACGGAGATCGAGGCTTGGTTCGCCGCGCGCGGGTGGCGCGTGCGCGACCACCAGCAGGCGATGTACCGCGTGGCCTGCGAAGGCCATCATGCGCTGCTGGCGGCCGATACCGGGGCGGGCAAGACGCTGGCGGGCTTCCTGCCCACTCTGGCCGCCTTCTGCCCTTCGCAACTGGGTGAGGGGCCGCCGCCGGAAGGGCTGCACACGCTCTACGTCTCCCCGCTCAAGGCGCTGGCGCACGATGTGCAGCGCAACCTGCTCACCCCGATCGCGGACATGGGACTGCCGCTGCGGGTGGAAACGCGCAGCGGCGATACCCCGTCGGACCGCAAACGGCGCCAGCGTGTCCGCCCGCCGCATGTCCTGCTGACCACGCCTGAAAGCCTCTCGCTGCTGCTCAGCTATCCCGAAAGCGCGGGCCTGTTCGCCAGCCTGAAACGGGTGGTGGTGGATGAAGTGCATGCCTTCGTCACCGGCAAGCGCGGCGATCTGCTGGCGCTGTGTCTCGCGCGGTTGCAACGGCTGGCCCCCGCGATGCAGCGTGCGGCCCTCTCGGCCACGCTCTCTGATCCGGAGGGGTTCCGCGAGTGGCTGGCGCCGCACGGGGGCGATGTGGGGGAAACCGGGCGGCAGGTCGTGCTGGTCGAAGGAGAGAAGGGGGCTCAGCCGCAGATCGATATCCTGCTCCCGCGCGGGGAAACTGTCCCCTGGGGCGGCCATGCGGGGCGCTGGGCCGTGCCGCAACTGATGGAGGAGATCGCCCGCAACCGGACGACGCTGATTTTCACCAACACCCGCTTCCTTGCCGAATATCTTTTCCAACTGCTCTGGGACGCGAACGAGGGCAATCTGCCGATCGGCATCCATCACGGCTCGCTCTCGGTGGAGGCGCGGCGCAAGGTGGAAGGCGCGATGGCCCGGGGCGAACTGCGGGCGTTGGTCTGCACGTCCAGCCTCGATCTCGGGGTCGATTGGGGCGATGTCGATTGCGTGGTGCAGATGGGCGCGCCCAAGGGCTCATCGCGGCTGTTGCAGCGCATCGGCCGTTCGAATCACCGGCTCGACCAGCCCAGCCGGGCGCTGCTGGTGCCGGGCAACCGGTTCGAATTCCTCGAAGCCATGGCCGCGCGCGATGCGGTGGAGGCCGGGCAGCGCGATGGGGAAGCGTTTCGCCCCGGCACGCTCGACGTGCTGGCGCAGCATGTCATGGCCTGTGCCTGCGCCGGGCCGTTCCACGAGGCGGAACTGCTGGCTGAAATCCGCTCCGCCGCGGCTTATCGCTGGGTCGATCAGGCGGTGTGGCAGCGCGTTCTCCATTTCGTCGCCACCGGGGGCTATGCGTTGGAAGCCTATGACCGGTTCCGGCGGATCGTGCGGGATGGGGCGGGGGTGTGGCGGCTGGCTCACCCGGAATTCGCTGCCCGCCACCGGATGAACGCGGGCATCATTGTCGATGCGGAGATGCTGCAGGTGCGTTTCGGCAACGGGCGGGCTCTGGGTAAAGTGGAGGAACGGTTTGCAGCCTCCCTGTCGCCGGGCGACACGTTCTATTTCGCCGGGATGAGCCTTGAGGTCGTGCGGATCAAGGATCTGGACCTGATCGTGCGCGCGGCGAAGAAATCGGCGATGATCCCGTCCTACGGCGGGCAACGGATGCCGCTGACCACGCATCTCGCCAGCCGGGTGCAAGGTCTCCTGCGCGACCGCGCGGGGTGGGCGCGGTTTCCCGACGATGTGCGCGAATGGCTGGAAATGCAGGATTGGCGCAGCCGGATTCCGGGGCCCGGTATGCTGCTGGCGGAAAGCTTCCCCCATGAAGGCCGCCATTTCACGGTCTATTACACGTTCGAAGGGTGGAACGCGAATCAGTCGCTCGGCATGCTTATTACCCGGCGGATGGAAGATCGCGGGTTGCTGCCTGGCGGCTTCGTGGCGAACGACTATGCGCTTGCGGTGTGGGGGTTGAAGCCTGTGGCCGATCCGGCGCCCTTGCTGTCGCCCGATATCCTGACGGACGAATTCGTGCAGTGGGTGGCCGATTCCTATCTGCTGCGGCGGGCCTTCCGCGAAGTGGCGGTGATCGGCGGGCTGGTGGAGCGCCAGCATCCCGGCGCGCGCAAGAGCGGGCGGCAGGTCACTTTTTCCACGGACCTGATCTATGACGTGCTGCGCAAGCACGAACCGGGCCATGTCCTGCTCGAAGCGGCCTGGGCCGATGCCCGCAGCCGGATGACCGATATCGCCCGGCTGGCGGACGTGCTGGATCGGGCCGGGCAGCAACTGGTGCATGAACGGCTTGAATGGGTCAGCCCGCTGGCCGTGCCGGTGATGGTCATGATCGGGCGTGAGGCGGTGCCGCAGGGAGCGGTGGACGAAGCGCTGCTGATCGAAGCCGAAGGGCTCGCCGCCGCCGCCATGCGCGCGGACGATCCGCCTGAGGAGGATGAGAACTGAGCCCGCGCTGGCAAGGCGGCGATCGTATCGTTTGCCGATACGCTGGGCCCGGGCCGGGTATGATTGCCGCACAATTTCCGTTCGGCCTGAGCCTGTCGAAGGCCACGCACCGAACGTGTGGCCGGGCGCTTTCCAGCGCTGGAAGCTGCCCTTGCGTCAGCCCCTTCGGACTGGCAGCCGCCGCGCGGGACTGGCTTGGACACTCACGCTGAACGAGCGAATGGGCGCACGGTCGGTAGGAGCATTGGCAGGCGATACGACCCCCCAAAAGCGGCCGCCCAAACAAAAAGGGGCGGATTGCTCCGCCCCTTCATGCCGGTTTCACCGGGAGGATCAGGTGCCGGTCAGGCGCCTTCCTCCTTGGTGAAAGAGGCGTAGCGTTCGTTGCCGACGAAGCCGAACTTCGTGATGCCCGAACCCTTGATGATGTTCAGCACACGCGACGAAAGATCGTAGCTGGCGTTCGCATCCGGTTCGAACTGCAGTTCGGGTTCGACCGGCATCTTGAGACCTTCCTGCAACAGCGAGACGAGCTGGCCGTTGCTGATCGGATTGCCGTTCCACAGAATCTGGTTGTCCGTGGTCAGGACGACCTTGTTCTTCACCGGATCGACCGGCGGGTTCGTGGGGTTGTCCACGGGTGCGGGCAGATCGATGTTCACTGCGTGGGTCGCAACCGGGATGGTGATGATGAACATGATGAGGAGCACGAGCATGACGTCGATCAACGGCGTCGTGTTCATTTCCATCATCGGGGAGCCATCGTCCTTACCGCCTGACATTGCCATGGGGTATTACTCCTGAATGGGCTCGAATCCGGCCGTCAACCGTTCGGGTCGACCGGGTTCGAGATGAAGCCGACGGTCGGATAGCCTGCCGCCTGCACGTTGTAGATCGCACCGGCAACACAGCGCCACGGGGCATTCACGTCACCGCGGATATGGACCTGCGGGACCTTTTCCGGATTGGCCATGATGGCATCGATCCCGCCTTCGCGCTGGACGATGGCATCGAGACGTTTGAAAGCCTGATCGTAGAGCTCCTGGGAGCTGACCGGTGTGATGTTGTTGAAATAGACGCGGCATTCACCGCCGCGGTTGGCGCCTTCGTAACCCGGATCACCGGCGCTGCGTCCCGAAGCATCCGTGGTCGAAACCGTCAACAAGAGGTTCTCGACCTTGTCCTCCGATTCCTGGGAGGCGAAGATGGGGATATGCAGCTTCTCGATAGTCTGGATTGCTACCGGAACGGCGATGAGAAAGATGATCAGGAGAACCAGCATCACGTCCACGAGGGGCGTGGTGTTGATGTCCGACATCGGGGTCTCTTCGGTGCCGCTGCCCATCGAAATGGCCATGGTCGTAATCCTATCCTAAACTTCGTGTCTCTCGGACGGGGAGGGGGCCCGCATGCCGGTCCCTCCCCGTCGCGATACGTTCCGCTGGCCTCAGGCCTTCGGCGCAGCTGCCGGAGCAGCCGGCTTGGCAGCAGCAGCGGCCGGCTTCGCAGCCGGAGCCGGAGCGGTGGTCGGCTTCACAGCGCCGTTCGACGACAGGTTGGCAAGCACGGCCGTGGCGAAGCCGTTGATTTCGCCGCCGATGCGCTTGTTGCGCGACTGCAGCCAGTTGTAGGCGAGCACGGCCGGAACGGCCACGAGCAGACCGAGCGCGGTCATGATCAGAGCTTCACCGACCGGACCGGCAACCTTGTCGATCGATGCCGAACCGGCGAGACCGATATTGATCAGAGCGCGGTAGATACCGACCACGGTACCGAACAGACCGATGAACGGTGCGGTGGCGCCCACGGTGGCGAGGAACGGCAGACCGCCGGCAAGCTTGGCGTTGATGGCCGCTTCCGAACGCGCGAGCGAACCGTGCATCCAGTCATGCGCTTCGAGGGTATCGGTCATTTTCTTGTGCTGATCTTCGGCGTCGAGAGCGTCGTCGACGATCTGGCGGTACGCGCTGTTCTTGGCGAGCTTGGCAGCACCGTCACGCAGCGAGGGAGCGCGCCAGAACGCGGTGCGCACTTCGCGGCCCTGTTTCAGGATCTTCTGCTGTTCGAACAGCTTGGTGAACAGGATGTAGAAGGAACCGAACGACATAATGCCCAGAATGATGACGGTTGCGTAAGCAACGGCACCGCCCTGTTCCAGAGCTTCCTTGAAGCCGAACTTGTTCTGCGGAGCCGCGTGCGCGGCGGCAGCGAGAATTTCGATAAGCATGCGGGTTGTCCTCTCAAGAAGATATGTAAGACGGGTTGAAACAGTCGCCGCGCCGTCCAGAGCCGAGCGGCGGCCAGTGTTAAATTACCGGGGAATCTGCCAGCGAACGGCGTTGCTGTAGCTGCCCGTGGTCGGATTGCCTTCGCCATCGGTTGCCGGCTTGAAGCGGGCGCGACGGGTCACCAGTTTGCAGGTGGCATCATCGAGATCGCTGTGGCCGCTCGAACCGGTGACCTGACAGCTCGTCACCTTGCCTTCGGCATCCACGGTAACGGAGAAGCGGGTGGTGCCGGCGCGATCTTCGCGCATCGCCTTGGTCGGATAATCATCCGGCGTGGCCCAGCTGCCCGGGCTGTTCCGCGGTTGCGGCGCCTTGGGAGCGACCCGCGGCGGCGGCGGCGGCGGTGGCGGCGGTGCAGCCGTCGGGATCACGATCGGCGGCGGCGGCGGTGCGTGTGTCACCGTCGAGATCGGCGGCGGTGCCGGCGAAATGTTGATGGGCGGCGGCGGCGCCACGATGGGCGGCGGCGGCGCTTCCTTGGGGGGGGGCGGTGGAGGAAGCTCTTCCTTGGGCTTCTCCTCCTCGATATCGATCGTCGTCACGCGCTGCGCGACCTTCTTGACTGCTTCGAAGGCAAGGCCAGTCACCAGGCCATAACCAAGAAGGACGTGGAGCAGAGCAACCACAACCAGCGCAATAACGCGGTTACTGCTCGTTGATTGGTCAGCGTAAGCCATTCAGTCGCATCACTCCATTCAGCTCCCCGGGGGCAAACCCCGGGCTACGCCAGCGACGGGTCGGCCTCACCGACTGGCGCAAAAATCCAGTTTTTTACCCTGCCAGTTTAGGCCGGATGGCCTCACGTTGCCCTGTTCGATGTTTCGTCGGGCAATCTGGGGCGAAACGTGTTTTCTACCCCGTTTTTCAGGGCTCTTTAACTGCGAAGTGCGACCTGCGCAAACGCTTTATCGGTTCATGGTGGATTCAAGCGCTTGCCGTTGAACTGTCCGTGACGGACAATACGGCCCGATCAGGCGGTGCGCGAAACCGCCAGCAGTGTGGGTGAGCAGAAGGTGCAGAGTATGAAAATCACCAAGAGCGCGCGGCGCGGCGCGATCTGTCTGGCGGCCTGCGCGGCCCTGGCGGGCCTGACTTCGGCCGGGGCCGCGACCCCGGCTCCGGCCCCGGCCCCGGCATCCGCGCTGACTTATGCCGATCTGGCCGATCTGGCGGACCCCGCCCAACTGGTTCTGCGGGTCAAGATAACGCGCCAGTCGATGATCGATCCCGCCCGCTCGCCGGGCCTGTCGCCGGGCAAAGTGCGGCTCTATGTCGAAGCCAGGCCCGAAGCTGCGCTCGCCGGGCAGGTGCCACCGGTCAAAGTGGTGAAATATCTGGTGGATGTGCCGGTGGGAGCGGACCGGCGAGTGCCGAAGGTGCGCGGAAAGAGCTACATCGTGTTCGCCCGTGCCGTGCCCGGCAAGCCGGGGGAGCTGCAGCTTGTCGCCCCGGATGCGCAGCTTCCGGCTGACCCGGTCACTGCCGCGCGGCTCATGCCGCTGCTGGCGGAGCTGGCCGATCCCGGCGCCCCGCCGCGCATCGCGGGGATTCGCGATATCCTGTCGGTGCAGGGCAATCTGGCGGGGGAATCGGAGACTCAGCTTTTCCTCGACAGCGTCAGCGACGGGCCGGTGCTGGTTTCAGTCGTGCGGCGGCCGGGGGCGAGCCCGATCTGGAGCGTGTCGTGGTCCGAACTGGTCGATCAGGCCGGACGTTCGCCCGCGCCCGATACGCTGGCGTGGTATCGCCTTGCCTGCACGCTGCCCGGCCGGCTGCCCGCCCAGGCGAATCTCGCCCGAGGCGATGCCGACCGCAGCCGTGCCCTGCGCGATTATGCGCTGATCAAGCAGGAACTGGGGGTCTGCGCGCGTACGCGCAAATAATGCTGCCCGGCATACAGGGCTTTCATGGCGTGCTTTCACACGGGCGCGACAGGGCTCTGGTCTTTGGCGTGCGCATCCCCTAGGGCGCAGGTTCCCATGCGCCGCACACCCTGCGGTGGGCGCGGCGCTGCACGCTATACGAAACGAAGGGGGCTTTGATGGCCGAACCGTTGCGAATCGCCCTGGCCGGGCTCGGTACTGTTGGTGCCGGCGTGATTCGCCTGCTTGATGCCAACCGCGATCTGATCACCCGGCGGGCCGGGCGCGAAATCGCAATTGTCGCGGTCAGCGCGCGTGACCGGACCAAGGATCGTGGCGTCGATCTGACCCGGTTCGCCTGGGAAGACGATATGACCGCGATGGCCGCGCGCGGCGATGTCGATGTCGTGGTTGAACTGGTCGGCGGGTCGGACGGTCCGGCGCTGACACTGGCGCGCAATGCGATTCGCGACGGCAAGGCGCTGGTCACCGCGAACAAGGCGATGATCGCGCATCATGGTTTGTCGCTGGCCAAGGCGGCGGAAACGGCGGGCGTTGCGCTGAAATTCGAAGCGGCGGTGGCCGGTGGCATTCCGGTGATCAAGGGCCTGCGCGAAGGCACGGCGGCCAACGCGATCGAACGCGTCTATGGCATTCTCAACGGCACCTGCAATTACATCCTTTCCACTATGGAGGATACGGGGCGCGATTTCGGCGACGTGCTAGCTGAGGCGCAAATGCTGGGCTACGCCGAAGCCGATCCGACGTTCGATATCGAAGGGATCGATGCTGCGCACAAGCTGTCGATTCTCGCCGCGATCGCCTTCGGGGCGGAAGTCGATTTCGCCAATGTCGACACCACCGGCATTTCGGCCCTGCGGGCCGAAGACATCGCACAGGCGGAAGCGCTGGGCTACGTCATCCGCCTGATCGGCCTGGCCGAATCGCAGCGGGACGAAACCGGGCGCCAGCGTCTGTTCCAGCGGGTGCAACCGTGCCTTGTGCCCAATGGGCATCCGCTCGCCCATGTCGATGGGCCGACCAACGCGGTCGTCACCGAAGGCAATTTCTCCGGCCGCCTGCTATTCCAGGGCGCTGGCGCGGGCGACGGGCCCACGGCCAGCGCCGTGGTGGCGGACCTGATCGATATCGCCCGGGGTGAGATCGGTGCGCCGTTCTCCGTCCCCGGCCACGAACTGGAAAAGCTGGAACCGGCGGAATCGGGCCATCGCACGGGCCGCTGCTATATCCGCTTTGCAGTCAACGACCGGCCGGGTGTCCTGGCCGAGATCACTGCCGCGATGCGCGATGCGGGGGTTTCGATCGAAAGCCTGCTGCAGAAAGGCACGCCTGCCGAAGGCGGTGAAGTGCTGGTGGCGATTGTCACGCACGAAGCGCCCGAAAGCGCGGTCAAACAGGCTCTGACGCTGCTCGAAGGGTCGCCCAGCCTCACCGCGCCGCCGCTGGTCATGCAACTGCTGGCAGGGTGATCCTGCCGCACAATCATATGGCAACAATTGCCGTTTAACGGGGCTGGGCTTAAGGCCCCTTGGAACACGTCATACCGGATAGGATCCCAATGTCTGACACGAGCGCTACTCCCGCCAGCACCGTTCTTGATCGCGTGCTGGTGCTTGAAATGGTCCGCGTGACCGAAGCCGCCGCCATTTCCGCGTCCCGCCTGATTGGCCGGGGCGATGAAAAGGCCGCCGATGCCGCCGCCGTCGAAGCGATGCGCAAGGCGTTCGACGAACTCTACATGGACGGCACCGTGGTGATCGGCGAGGGCGAACGCGACGAGGCGCCGATGCTTTACATCGGGGAAAAGGTCGGCGGCGCGCCGGGCCGCGGCCCGAAGATCGACATTGCACTCGATCCGCTGGAAGGGACCACCATCACCGCTAAGGCGGGCCCCAATGCGCTGGCCGTGCTGGCGGCGGCCGAAGAAGGCTGCCTGCTCAACGCGCCCGACGTGTACATGGACAAGCTGGCCGTCGGCCCGGGCTATCCCGAAGGGATCATCGATCTGGCCAAGAGCCCGACCGAGAACGTCAAGGCCGTGGCTGCGGCCAAGGGCGTGGCGCCGAACGAAATCATCGTCTGCGTGCTCGATCGCCCGCGCCATGCGGACCTGATCGCCGAACTGCGCGCGCTGGGCTGCGGCATCCAGTTGATCCCCGATGGCGATGTCGCGGGCGTGATCGCGGTCACCAATCCGGAAACCACCATCGACCTCTACATGGGGCAGGGCGGCGCGCCGGAAGGCGTGCTGGCGGCGGCGGCGCTGCGTTGCGTCGGCGGGCAGTTCAACGGCCGTCTCGTGTTCCGCAACGAAGATGAAAAGGCGCGCGCGCGTAAGTGGGGCATCGAAGACCTCAACCGCATCTACAAGCTGGGCGATCTCGCCAAGGGCGATTGCATTTTCGCCGCCACCGGCGTGACCGACGGTTCGCTGCTGGATGGCGTGAAGCGTCTCAAGGGCGGCAAGATGACGACCGAAAGCGTCGTGATGCGCGCCAGCTCGGGCACGGTGCGCTGGGTGCGCGGCGAACACCACGCGGACTGATTCGCGTTTTCGCAGGCGGGGCGGCCCCCGGGCCGTGCCCGTTTGCAAATCCCCAGCCGCGTTTCGGCAGCGGTTGCAATCAGCCCCGGCTTGACTAGAGCCGGGGCGTGTTTGTTGCGCAAATGCGACTCGCCGAATCTGGAAAAAGGGACCCCCTGCAATGAAGATCATGGCCGGCAATTCCAACCTGCCTCTGGCCCGGGCCATCGCTGGCTATCTCGAAATGCCGCTGACCGATGCTTCGGTGCGGCGCTTCGCCGACGAGGAGATCTTCGTTGAAATCCATGAAAACGTGCGCGGCGAAGATGTCTTTCTGGTCCAGTCGACCAGCTTCCCGGCCAACGATCACCTTATGGAACTGCTGATCTGCATCGATGCGCTCAAGCGTGCTTCGGCCAAGCGGATCACCGCCGTGGTCCCCTATTTCGGCTATGCCCGGCAGGACCGCAAGCCCGGCCCGCGCACGCCGATCTCGGCCAAACTGGTGGCCAATCTGATCACCGAAGCGGGCGCCGATCGCGTGCTTTCGGTCGATCTGCACGCCGGGCAGATTCAGGGCTTCTTCGATATCCCGACAGACAACCTCTATGCCGCCCCCGCGATGGCCGCCGATATCCAGGCGCGCTACGGCGATCAGGCGCTGATGGTGGTGTCGCCCGACGTCGGCGGCGTGGTCCGCGCCCGCGCGCTGGCCAAGCGGCTCGACAACGCGCCGCTCGCCATCGTCGACAAGCGCCGCGACAAGCCCGGCCAGTCCGAAGTGATGAACATCATCGGCGAAGTGCAGGGCCGCCACTGCATCTTGATCGACGATATCGTCGATTCGGGTGGCACGCTGTGCAACGCAGCGCAGGCGCTGCTCGATGCCGGGGCATCCAGTGTGGTGGCCTACATCACCCACGGGGTGCTGTCGGGCGCGGCGGTGCAGAAGGTGAACAATTCCGTACTCAAGGAACTGGTCATCACCGACACGATTCTCGGCACCGATCCGACCAAGGATTCCGACCGTATCCGCATCCTTTCCATCGCGCCGCTGATCGGCGAGGCGATTCGCCGGATCGCGGACGAAAGCTCCGTTTCCAGCCTGTTCGACTGATCGGGCCGGGCGGTGAAACTCGACGCCGAAATCGCGCTGGCCCACCGCCTGGCCGATGCGGCGCGCGCGGCGATCCGCCCGTACTTCCGGGGTTCCGTCGCCATCGAGCGGAAGGACGATGCCTCCCCGGTGACGCTGGCCGACCGTGAGGCGGAAGAGGCGATGCGCCGGATTCTCGCCGCCGAAATGCCCGCTGACGGAATCGTTGGCGAGGAAATCGGCATCAGCGAAGGCACGTCCGGCCGCCAATGGGTGCTCGATCCGATCGATGGGACGGCGGCTTTCCTCGCCGGGCGGCCGATTTTCGGCACGCTGATCGCGCTGATGATCGATGGGTTTCCGGTGTTGGGTGTGATCGACCAGGCGATCACCGAAGAACGCTGGCTGGGCATGGCCGGGCAACCGACCACGCTGAACGGCAGGCCGGCGCGCACCCGCGTGTGTCCCGATCTTTCCGCGGCAACGATTGGCACCACCGGGCCGCACTATTTCGACGATCACGACGGCGATCATTTCATGGCGCTGGCGGCGAAGACCGATCACCGCCGGATGGTGATGGGCGGGGACTGCTACAATTACGCCACACTGGCGACGGGCCAGCTCGACATCGTTTGCGAAGCGGGGCTGAAACTGCACGATTTCGCGGCGCTGGTGCCCGTGGTTGAAGGCGCGGGCGGGGTGATGTGCGACTGGAACGGCGATCCGCTTCATGCCGGTTCCGATGGTCATGTTCTGGCGATCGGCGATCCGGCCCGGCTCGACGATGTGGTCGAAGCGCTGGCCTGCCATCATCATTGACCGGCCGAACCGCCGGTTTGCCAATCGGGGCAGGGCGCGATAGGCTCGTTCCGCATTCCGGGGGAAGGTTTCGCGATGGCGAAGCCGAACGCGTGAAAGCCTTTGACGTAGCGCGATGAGTACCCCGTTCCTCCATTGTCTGGCGAACACGCTGCTGGCCAACATCGTGAATTTCACGGTGTGGTTCGCGGTGACGTTCTGGATTTTTCTGGAGACCCAATCGGTTCTCGCCACGGGGATGATCGCGGGCATTTATCTGGTGCTGACGGCGGCTTTTGCGATCTGGTTCGGCAGTCTGGTCGATCATCACCGCAAGAAGACGATGATGATGGTGTCGAGCCTGGCCTCATTCCTGCTCTATGCCGCCGCGCTCGGCTTCTACGGCATCATGCCGGAAGGCAGCCGCACGTCCGCGGCATCGCCCGCGCTGTGGCTGTTCGTGCTGATAACGATGCTGGGCGTGATCGCCGGCAACATCCGCAACATCGCTCTGCCGACTCTCGTTACCGCACTGATTCCGCCGGAGCGGCGCGACCGCGCCAACGGGCTGGTCGGCATGGTGACGGGGATCGGGTTCCTGCTGACTTCCGCGATCAGCGGCTTTCTGATCGCATGGGGCGGGATGGTGGCGACATTGGCTTTCGCTCTGGCGCTGACACTGGCCGCCTGCCTGCATCTGGCGCTGACGCCGCTGGAAGAACCCCGCGCCGAGCAGGAAGAGGGCGAACATAGGAAGATCGACATCGCGGGCACCGTGCGGGTCATCGGGGCGATTCCCGGCCTGTTCGCCCTGATCCTGTTTTCCGCCTTCAACAATTTCCTCGGCGGCGTGTTCATGGCGCTGATGGATGCCTATGGGCTGTCGCTGATGCGGGTGGAGGAATGGGGCCTGCTCTGGGCGGTGGTGTCCTGTGCGTTCATTCTCAGCGGCATGGTGATCGCCCGGACCGGGCTGGGCCGCAATCCGCTCAAGACGCTGATGCTCGTCAATCTGGTGATCTGGTCGGTCAGCGCGGTGTTCACGATCCAGTCGTCGATTCCCCTGCTGGCCGCGGGGTGCTTCATCTGGCTGTTCCTCGGCCCTTACGCGGAAGCGGCGGAGCAGACCGCGTTGCAGCAGGTCGTCCCCTACGAACGGCAAGGGCGGGTGTTCGGCTTCGCGCAGTCGGTGGAACAGGCGGCCTCGCCGCTGGTCGCTTTCCTGATCGGCCCGCTGACGCAACTGGTCTTCATCCCGCTGATGACGACCGGCGCTGGGGCTGAAGCCATTGGCGACTGGTACGGCACCGGGCCAGAGCGCGGGATCGCCATCGTCTTCACGATTTCGGGCGTGTTCGGGGTGGTGGCGACCGCGATCGCGTTCAATTCGCGCTATTACCGGCAACTGTCGGCCGCCTATGCGCGCGCCCAGGGCCAGGCGGTCTGAAGCGCGATTCTTTCCGCGTTGCGGCCCCCGGCGGGCATATGCACGCTTGCCTTTGCCGCGATCCGGCTTTATGGGCGCGCCCTTCATAGACACGTATTTCATGGGCCCGCCTGGCTGAAAGGGCTGCCAGGGCTGGTCGGACGTGTCCCTGACCAAGGAGACGAAAATGCCCAAGCTCAAGACCAAGAGCGGTGTGAAGAAGCGCTTCAAGATCACCGCCACCGGCAAGGTGAAGCACGGCGTGGCCGGCAAGCGCCACCGCCTGATCAGCCATAACGGCAAGTATATCCGCCAGAACCGCGGCACCGACGTGATCTCCGACGCTGATGCGCGGGTGATCAAGAAGTGGGCGCCCTACGGGCTCAACTGAGACAGGAGTACTAGCCAATGCCCCGCATCAAACGTGGTGTAACCACCCGCACCAAGCACAAGCGGCTTCTGGATCAGGCCAAGGGTTATCGCGGCCGCCGCAAGAACACGATTCGCGTTGCCCGCCAGGCCGTCGAAAAGGCCGGCCAGTACGCCTATCGCGACCGCAAGGTTAAGAAGCGGAATTTCCGCGCCCTGTGGATCCAGCGCATCAACGCGGCTGTCCGCGCCGAAGGCCTGACCTATTCGCAGTTCATCCATGGCACCAAGCTGGCCGGGATCGAACTGGACCGCAAGGTGATGGCCGATCTCGCCATGAACGAAGGCACGGCTTTCGCTGCGATCATCGCTCAGGCGAAGAAGGCTCTGCCGGCCTAACCGGCGCCTTCGGGCAAGATAACGGAAAGGGCGCGCGCGGCATGGCTGCGTGCGCCCTTTCCCTTTTCCGTGGTGCCATAACGCGCTAGTCTGGCATTTCCGTGAGTGGAGGTCGCGGAACAACAGGGTTTGTGGGGCTGATGTTTGCGGCATGACCGGGCAATGCGATATCGATGTGCGGTTCTTTCCTCCGCCGCCGGAGCTGCAAGGCTGCTTTTCGACTTTCTATCGCGCGACCTTCACCATGCACGGTGGCGGGCGGGTGCGCGATTATCTCCAGCCCGAATGGGCCAATCTGCGGTTTTTTTCCGGCGACACGCCCGATGCGCGGATGATCGATGGCGATCGGGTGACCGGCGCCCGCTTTACCGCCACCGGCCCCAGCGTTCGCCCCACCGAATTCCGTCTGGGGACAACGCGCATGTGGGGCGTGGGCCTGTTTCCGCTGGGCTGGGTGAAATTCATCTGCGTGCCCGCGGTGGATCTCGCCAATGCGCTGGTCGATGGTGAAAAGCATCCCGCCTACACCAGTTTCGCGCATCTGCCCGGTAGCCTGTTCGATGGAGAGGGCGACGATGAACGCGAATACCGCCGGATCATCGATTGCTTCCTCGCGCTCAACCGCCCCCATGCCGATGAGGATCGGATCACTGCCGTTCACGCCGCGCTGGTCGATCCGACGCTGCGCAGCGTTGCCGAACTGGCGGAACGGTCCGGTCTGAATGCCCGCACGCTCGAACGGCTATGCCGCCGCGCTTTCGGTTTCGCGCCCAAGCTGTTGTTGCGTCGCCAGCGGGTGATGCGCAGCCTGGCGGCTTTCATGCTGCGCAAGAGCGGGAACTGGTCGGACGTGATCGATCATCACTACCACGATCAGGCGCATTTCGTCCGCGATTTCCGCGCATTCATGCATATGAGCCCACGCGAATACGCTGGGCTCGATCACCCGATTTTGACCGCGTTCATGCCCGAACGGGTGCGGATCTGGGGGTCGCCCGCGCAAACGCTGGACCGTCCCACCAAATAGGCGCACCGGCCACCACGGCTCCCGTTGCGGATTTGCCGTGCAGGCCCTAGGGAGCAGGCCGCCATGGCAACCAATCCGCTGAGGAGTAGAAGGTGACGATCGAGACGATGGGCAGCGAAGCGTTGCAACGTATCGCCGCGGCCGGGGATGCAGCCGCGCTGGAAAGCCTGCGGGTTGAATTCCTGGGCAAGCAGGGCAGCATTTCGGCCCTGCTCAAGACGCTCGGCAAGATGTCGCCCGAAGAACGCCAGAACGAAGGGCCGAAAATCCACGCCTTGCGCGAAAGCGTGCAGACCGCGCTGACCGAACGCAAGACGGCGCTGGAATCGGCGGTGCTCGAAGCCAAGCTGGCGAGCGAGACGCTCGATCTGACGCTGCCCGCGCCAGAGGCGCCCATCGGATCTGTCCACCCGGTCTCGCAGGTTATGGACGAGCTTGCCGAAATCTTCGCCGATATGGGCTTTGCCGTCGCCACCGGGCCGGAGATCGAGGACGACTGGCACAATTTCACCGCGCTCAACATGCCGGAAAGCCATCCGGCGCGGGCGATGCATGATACGTTCTATTTCCCCGACGAAGGCCCGAACGGCGGCCGGATGCTGCTGCGCACGCACACCAGCCCGGTGCAGGTGCGCAGCATGAAAGCCGTTGCCGAAAAGCATGGCGGCGGCGCGCCGATCCGCATCATCGCCCCGGGCCGCGTCTATCGCAGCGACAGCGACGCCACCCACACGCCGATGTTCCATCAGGTGGAAGGGCTGGTGATCGACAAGGGCATTCACCTCGGCCATCTGAAATGGACGCTGGAAACTTTCCTCAAGGCGTTCTTCGAGCGGGACGATATCGTGCTGCGCCTGCGCCCGTCCTACTTCCCGTTCACCGAACCTTCGGTGGAAGTCGATGTCGGCTTCGCGGTTGAAACCGGGCCGGATGGCAAGGCGCGCCGCGTGCTGGGCGGCAGCGGCGATGCGCCGGGCCACGGGTGGATGGAACTGCTCGGCTCCGGCATGGTCAACCGCCGGGTGATCGCGATGTCGGGGCTCGATCCCGATGAATGGCAGGGCTTTGCCTTCGGCGTGGGCGTCGACCGCCTTGCCATGCTGAAATACGGGATGGACGATTTGCGCGCTTTCTTCGATGGCGATGTTCGCTGGCTCAAGCATTACGGCTTTTCCGCTTTCGATCAGCCGACCCTTTCGGGCGGGGTGGGAGCACGCGCATGAAATTCTCGCTGACCTGGCTCAAGCAGTATCTCGATACCGATGCCGATGCGGCGGCAATTTCGGCCAAGCTCAATGCCATCGGCATCGAAGTGGAAGGGATCGAGAATCCGGCCGAGAAGCTCGCCGGTTTCCGCGTGGCCAAAGTGCTGACCGCCCGGCCCCATCCGGATGCGGACAAGCTGCAGGTGCTCACTGTCGATACGGGTGAAGGCGATCCGTTGCAGGTCGTTTGCGGGGCGGCCAATGCCCGCGCGGGGCTGGTCGGCGTGCTCGGCACGGCGGGCGCGGTGGTTCCGGCCAACGGGCTGCAATTGCGCAAGTCGGCCATTCGCGGCGTCGAATCCAATGGCATGATGTGTTCCACCCGCGAACTGGAACTGGGCGATGATCACGAAGGGATCATCGAACTGCCGGAAGATGCGCCCGTCGGTACGCCGGTGGCGGACTATTTCGGCACCGCGCCGGTATTCGACGTGGCGATCACCCCCAACCGCCCCGATTGCATGGGCGTGTACGGGATCGCGCGTGATCTGGCGGCGGCGGGCCTCGGCACGTTGAAGCCGTTGGCGATCGCTCCGGTCGCGGGCAGCTTCCCTTGCCCGGTGGAAATCCGCACTGACGATGCCGAAGGGTGCCCGGCGTTCCATGGCCGGGTGGTGCGCGGCGTTACCAACGGCGCTTCGCCCGAATGGATGCAGGATGCCCTGCGTGCGGCGGGCCAGCGGCCGATTTCGGCGCTGGTCGACATCACCAACTATGTGATGCTGGCGTTCGGCCGCCCGGCCCATGCCTATGACCTTGCCAGGCTGCACGGCGCCGTGGTGGCGCGCCGCGCGAGCGATGGCGAGGAACTGCTGGCGCTCAACGAGAAGACATACACGCTCGATACCGGGATGACGGTAATTGCGGACGATACCCGCGCACTGGGCATTGGCGGGATCATGGGCGGCGAAGGCTCCGGCTGTTCGGAAGAGACGCGCGATGTCCTGCTCGAAATCGCCTATTTCGATCCCGAACGGATCGGCGCGACGGGGCGCAAGCTGGGGCTGACCAGCGATTCGCGCAGCCGGTTTGAACGCGGAGTCGATCCGGCATTCATGGATCCTGCGCTCGATCTGCTGACCGGACTGGTGCTCGAAATCTGCGGCGGCGAAGCATCGGCAGCGGCGCGTGCGGGCCAGCTTCCGCTCGCCGCGAAGACCGTCGCTTACGATCCCGCGCTGGCGGAGACACTGGGCGGCGTGGCCATCCCGGCCCACGAGCAGAAGCGGATTCTCGCCGCGCTCGGCTTCATGGCGGATGACGCGTGGCAAGTTGCGGTGCCGACATGGCGCCCCGATATCGATGGCGCGCCCGACATTGTCGAGGAAGTCGTCCGTATCCATGGGCTGGACAATATCGCCAGCGTCGCCCTGCCGCGCGCCGATGGCGTGGCGCAGCCGACCGCAACCCCGGCACAGAAGCTCGAACGCCGGCTGCGCCGCGCGGCCGCTGCGCGCGGGCTGAACGAGGCGATCACCTGGTCATTCATTTCGGAACGGGAAGCGGATGCCGTCGGCGGTGGGCGCTGGGTGCTGGAAAACCCGATCAGCGAAGATCTCAAAGTCATGCGGCCTTCGCTGCTCCCGGGTATGCTTTCCGCCGTGCGCCGCAATCTCGATCGCGGCGCGACTTCGGTGCGCCTGTTCGAGATTGGCCGGCGTTACCTAGAGGATGGGGAGCATCCCTCGCTCGTCCTCGTTCTGGCGGGCGAGCGTGAGCCGCGCGGTTGGGCGACGGGCAAAGGGCGCAATTTCGATGCGTTCGACGCCAAGGCGATCTGTCTCGATCTGCTGCGCGAAGCCGGTGCGCCGGTCGACAATCTGATGGTGATGGGCGAGGCGGGCGAATTCTACCACCCCGGTCAGTCGGCAACATTGCGCCTCGGCCCCAAGAACCGGATCGCCAGCTTCGGCATGCTTCACCCGCGCACGCTCGCCGCGTTCGATATCGATGTTCCGGTGGTTGCGGCTGGCATTCACCTCGATGCGATCCCGGCCAGGAAGGGCGGCTTTGCCCGTACCGCTTATGCGCCGCCCGCGTTGCAGGCCGTGACGCGCGATTTCGCGTTTCTCGTCGATGCCGCGCTTCCGGCGGGCGATCTGCTGCGCAGCGTGAAAGGCGCGGACAAGGCGAATATCGTAGACGCGCGTGTGTTCGACGATTTCCGTGGGGCAGGTGTGCCCGAAGGCAAGAAATCGCTCGCCATCGAAGTCACGCTGCAGCCCGGCGCGAAAAGCTATGTCGACGAAGAACTGAAAGCGATTGCCGACAAAGTGGTTGCCGCCGCTGCCAAGCAGGGTGCCGAGCTTCGCGGGTGACCGGGTGGGGAGCGGCCTTTGCCGCTTCCGATCCTGCCGCCAGATGTCGATGGTGATGGACGCGCGGCGCTATCGCCGCTAACCGCGCGCGCCATGAGCAATGCCCCGATTTCCAACCGCCGCACGTTCGCGATCATCTCGCACCCCGACGCGGGCAAGACCACGCTGACCGAAAAGTTGCTGTTGCAGGGCGGGGCGATCCACCTCGCGGGCGAGGTCAAAGCGCGCGGACAGGCGCGGCGGGCGCGGTCGGACTGGATGAAGATCGAACAGCAACGCGGCATTTCCGTCACCAGTTCGGTGATGACGTTCGAACGGGGCGGGGTGACGTTCAATCTGCTCGACACGCCGGGGCACGAGGATTTTTCCGAAGATACTTATCGCACGCTCACCGCCGTCGATTCGGCGATCATGGTGATCGACGCGGCCAAGGGGATCGAGCCGCAGACGCGCAAGCTGTTCGAAGTTTGCCGCTTGCGTTCGGTGCCGATCATCACCTTCGTCAACAAGGTCGACCGCGAAGGGCGTAGCCCATTCGAGACGCTGGACGAAGTGGCCGATGCGCTGGCGCTCGACGTTTCGCCGCAGAGTTGGCCGGTGGGTATGGGCGGTCTGTTCGAAGGCATTCTCGATTTCGCCAGCGGCGCGGTCAGCCGCCCCGAGGGCGACAGCAAGGAATTCCTCGGCCGGCGTGACGAAGCGCCGGTGCTGCCCGAGGATATCGCAGAAGAAGCGGAGCTGGCGCGAGCAGGCTATCCCGAATTCGATCTCGAAGCCTATCGCCATGGCGATCTGACGCCGGTGTTTTTCGGATCGGCGCTCAAGAATTTCGGCGTCACCGAATTGATCGACGCGATTGCCCGCTTCGCTCCGCCCCCGCGCCCACAGCCGAGCGAGGCAGGCGCAATCGCACCCGATCGCAACGAGGTGACCGGCTTCATCTTCAAAGTGCAGGCCAATATGGATCCGCAGCACCGCGATCGGATCGCGTTCATGCGGATGGTGTCCGGCACTTTCAAGCGCGGCATGAAGCTGACGCCTTCGGGGCTGGGCAAACCGATCGCCGTCCATTCGCCGATCCTGTTTTTCGCGCAGGACCGCGAAATTGCCGACACGGCGGAAGCGGGCGATATCATCGGCATTCCCAACCATGGCACTCTGCGGGTGGGGGATACGCTGAGCGAGAAGAACACCGTCCGCTTCACCGGTCTGCCCAATTTCGCACCGGAAATCCTGCGCCGCGTGGTGCTGAAAGACCCGACCAAGACCAAGCAATTGCGCAAGGCGCTGGATGACCTGTCCGAGGAAGGGGTGATCCAGGTGTTCTATCCGGAACTGGGCGGGCAATGGATCGTCGGCGTGGTCGGCCAGCTTCAGCTCGATGTGCTCGTCTCGCGGCTGGAGGCGGAATACAAGGTCGAAGCGGTGCTGGAAGCGGCGCCTTTCGATACCGCGCGCTGGCTCAAAGGCGATGAAAAGGCGATTGAAGGCTTTGCCCAGTTCAATCGCGCCAATCTGGCCAGGGATCGCGATGGCGATCCGGTGTTCCTTGCCCGTTCGGCCTGGGATGTCGGTTATCAGCAGGAAAAAAATCCGGATATTGCCTTCAACGCGACGAAGGAACGTTGAAGGCGTCCCCGGCTGAACCTACTTCTTCACCGTGGAACTGACTTTCGCCAGCTACAACATCCGCAAATCCATCGGACTTGATCGCCGCCGCGATCCCGAACGCATTCTCGCCATTCTGAACGAGATCGGCGCCGATGTGGTGGCGCTGCAGGAGGCGGACCGGCGTTTCGGCCAGCGTCCGACCACGCTGCCCCGGCAATTGCTCGAAGAACACCACTGGCAGATCGCCCCGGTCGCGCTGCGCCCGCTCAGCATCGGCTGGCATGGCAATGCGCTGCTCGTACGGCGGGGGATCGACATTCTCGACGCGCAGCCGCTCGCGCTGCCGACGCTGGAACCGCGCGGGGCCGTGCGCGTCGATCTCGGCGTGGGCAACAAGCGCATGCGGGTGGTGGGAATGCATCTCGATCTTTCTGGGCTGCGCCGCCGCCATCAGGTGCAGGCGGTGCTGGGGCAGATCGGGGAATGTGCGGATCGGTGTCCCACGGTGCTTATGGGCGATTTCAACGAATGGTCGGTGAAAGGCGGCGCCTTGCGTGCTTTCGATGGCGACTGGCGGGTGCTGGCCCCCGGGCGGAGCTTTCCGGCGCGCCAGCCTGTCGCTCAGCTTGACCGGATCGTGGTTTCGGCGGACTGGCGCTGCGAAGGGCATGGCGTGCATCACAGTGCGCTGGCGGCGCGCGGGTCCGACCACCTGCCCGTCTGGGCACGCCTCGGGCTTTGACACTTCTCTGCCTAAATTTTAGGCAGATGCTCGCATGATGAACAGGAGGCCTGCCAGCGCGGCGGCGGGCTCCGGCATTCCTCCTTGTTTTTCGGCCAGCGTAAAATTGGCACGGTCCTTGCTTGGAATAGTTGCTGCCGGTGTTTTCCGGCCAACTATCGGGGGTCAAGGATGAAATTCATCATTGCCATTATCAAACCATTCAAGCTCGACGAGGTGCGCGAAGCGCTCGGCGTTATCGGTGTGGCGGGCATGACCGTGTCCGAGGTCAAGGGGTTCGGCCGCCAGAAAGGGCAGACCGAAATCTACCGGGGCGCTGAATACGCGACCAACATGCTGCCCAAGGTGAAGCTGGAAATCGCCACCTCCGACGCGCTTGCGCCGCAGATTGTCGAAACCATCCAGCAATCCGCCGGAACGGATTCGATCGGAGACGGCAAGATCTTCGTGTTCGATCTCATCTCGGCCACCCGTATCCGCACCGCCGAAACCGGCGACATGGCGCTGTGAGCGGCGCCGTTCTCGTGAGGGGTAACTCTATGATCCGCAACTATCTCGGCGGTGCGGGCGCGGTCTGCGCGTCGCTTTTCGCCGCCACTTCCGCCTGGGCTCAGGAGGCCGCCGGTACCGCCGCACCTGCCGCCGCGGTGCCCAATCCCGGCAACAACGCCTGGATGATGACGGCCACCGTCCTCGTCCTCCTGATGATCCTTCCGGGCCTCGCGCTGTTCTACGGCGGCATGGCGCGCTCCAAAAACATGCTGTCGACGATGACTCAGGTCGGCGCGACTGCTGCCCTGGCCATGCTGGTCTGGGTCACCTGGGGTTACGGCATGGCTTTCGGGCCCGAAGGCAATCAGTTCATCAGCTGGGGCAAGTTCTTCCTCGCCGGCGTCACGCCGGCTTCGACCTCTGCGACATTCACCGATGAAGTCATTTCGGAATACGTCTTCATCTCTTTCCAGATGACATTCGCGGCCATCACCTCGGCTCTGGTGCTGGGCGCCGTGGTCGAACGGATGAAGTTCTCGGCGGTGATGGTGTTCATGCCGGTGTGGCTGACGATCGTCTATTTCCCGATCGCCCACATGGTGTGGGAAGGCCGCGGGGTGTTCTTCGCTATGGGCGCGCTCGATTTCGCGGGCGGCACAGTGGTGCACATCAATGCGGGCGTATCGGCTCTCGTCGCGGCGGTCATGCTGGGCAAGCGCCGTGGCTATCCCACCGAACCGATGCCGCCCCACAGCCTGACGCTGACGATGGTCGGCACCGGCCTGCTGTGGGTGGGCTGGTTCGGCTTCAACGCCGGTTCGGCCCTCGAGGCCAACGGATCGGCCGCGCTCGCCATGGTCAACACCTTTGTCGCCACGGCGGCAGGCGGTCTTGCCTGGATGCTGACCGAGCGCCTGATGGGCCACAAGGGCTCGGCCCTGGGCTTCTGTTCGGGCATCATCGCCGGCCTGGTCGCTGTCACTCCGGCGGCGGGCAACGCAGGACCCTTCGGCGCGATCGTGCTGGCTTCGATTGCTTCGGTGGTCTGCTTCTTCGCGGTCGCCAAGCTCAAGCCTGCTCTTGGGTATGACGATTCGCTCGACGCTTTCGGCATCCACGGCGTGGGCGGCATTGTCGGCGCCATCGGAACCGGCGTCGTCTTTGCGCCGATGTTCGGCGGCCCGGGCGGCGCGGACTTCGCCATCGGCCCGCAGGTGCTGACGCAGCTCTTCACCGTGGTCACCACGATCGTGATCTCGACGGTCGGCACCGCGATCGCGATCACTGTCGCCAAGCTGGTCACCGGCCTGCGCGTCTCGCCCGATGTCGAAGTCGAAGGGCTCGACATCGGCGAACATGGGGAGCGCGCCTACAACTGATCCACAAGCTTGGTGGGGCCGGGGCCCTTTCCCACTCTCCCCCCGGTCTCACCTCCCTACGTTCCTCCTGCGAACGAAACCTGATGGGCCGGAGCCAGCCGCTCCGGCCCCTTTTTATTGCGCCGGGGCACAACATGATTCGTCCATGACGGATGTGGGGAGGGGGATGCCTATCGAGCAATTGCGGACAGCCGATTGAATCGCAAACCATGAGGTGCAACTCCTTCGAAAATGGAGCGAAAAGGCGGTGAGGAGTGGTGCTGCCTCCCGACCTGTTGCACAAAAGCAACCCTGTCCCGTGCAAAAGGGGCACGAAAAAGCTCTGTAAAATCGTGCTGCATTCGCGGCTGGCCCGGCGCCATCGGTTGTGCGGCCGCGGGCGATGAGTATGTCGGAGCCCCAGGATTTGCAGGAAAAATGCCCAATGCGGCACATCGATCCGCCAGAGCGATACCGCCATCGGCGCCGTGCCCATAATCCACACCGCAATTTTTTGCAGCGGAAACATTCGATTGGAAATGGACATCACTTGCCACAGCCTATATGGCGTCGCGTCAGGAAGGGCGAAACAGGTGTGCAACGCGTCGGTTCGCCTCGTCCGTAGAACGGAATTTTTGCTTCCCGAACGGGGGGCAGGAACGTTATACATGTCCCCGCGTTTTGGGGTCTGTTTATGAGGGAGCTATTCGAATGAATCGCAGAGTGCAGCATTTGCTGAGTGTTGGCGTTTCGACGCTGGCAATCGGCGCAGGCGCTGTCGCAGCGCAGGCGGCGACAACTTCGACTGTAACCGACGGTGGCGTCATTCTCGTCGGCGCGGGCGTTGCGGGCGTGTGGGAAGATTCCTACGCCCTGACGGACATCGATCCGGCAACCGCCAAGGCCGACACTATTCAAACGGGTGTGATCGCTTCCAGCACCGATGGCGGTGTTGCGGACACCGTTACGGCCACCGTGAACACGGCAATTGCGGGTCAGCCCACCAGCGGCGAGCTTTCGTACATTGCGGGCTTGTTCCCCGGCGGGCCGTTGACTGGCCAGGGCACGGTCACGTTCACCAATCCCAAGGGTGGCAGCTTCACCGTAAAGGCGGGTGCTTCCAACGATCGTACGGCTGTGGGCGCTGCTGCTGGCAATTCCACGGCCAACGCCACGGTCGCCGGGCCGTTCGGTGGCACGGTTAATCAGTATATCCGTGCGACGAAGAATGCTGCTGCCGTTCTGGACAACGCCGGCACGCTGGCGGTTGTTGCTGATGCCTATGCGGCCTCGAAGGGCGTGTTCACGGCTACGGCGAATGCTCGTACCGCAAACAGCATCGTTCAGCAGGCTGAGTCGACCAGCAACGATGCCGCTGCCAAGCTCTCGAACACGGGTACGCTCAATGTCGGTTCCTCGGCCAAGGCTGTGGGCGATACCGCCATCGCTAACGCGGAGCTGACCAACGGCATCGTGCAGTTTGCTGCTGCCAACGGTGGGGCCAGCGTTTCGACCAGCGGTTCGGTCAGCAATGTGACCTATCGTCCGACGGCTTCCGCCGCGCTGACCAATGCTGCTGGCGCGACCATCAGTATCGCCGGTGTTGCTGATGCACAGGGCCTTCAGGCTACTGCCGATACGTCCGTCAACAACGCGATCTGGCAGAATGTCCAGGCCGCTGATGGTGTGGGGACCACCTCGATCGTCAATAACGGTACGATCGCCATCACCGCAACCGGCACGGCCAACGCCTCCTCGTCGGCGTCGGTGTCTGCCGCTGGTCCGGCTGCCGTTAATCCTGGCAACGCAAATGCAAGTGCTTATGTTAACACGGGTATCCTGCAGGGCGACGGCGAAGATTTCGGCGGGCCTGAGTTGGCAAGCCTGCCCGCAGGCCTGTCCGGCATTTCGCACTCCTACGTCAACAACAACACGCTGACTGTCGGCGCCACGGCGACGGCAACCGGAGCTGGTGTTGTTAACGCTGATGCCGGGGTGAACAATGCGATCGAACAGAACGCGACTGCCGCCAATGTTTCGCTTGAGGTGGTGAACGCAAAGGGCGCCAAGCTTTCGGTGCCGGTGACGGCGACCGCGACGGGCGACGATGCTGATGCTGATGCGACGGGGACCGGCGTAAGCCAGTCCGCTGACGCTACTGGCACAACTGGTGGCAATGGCGTTGCCAACGTTGCATTCACCAACGCGGGCACTTTCGCGGTCGAAGTGAAGGCTGCTGCCACTGGCGTGACCGATGCCAATGCTGATGCCGATGCTAATGGTGTCGAGCAGACGGTCAATGATGCGGAAAGCGGCTTGATTTCGTTCAAGAACGACGGCACGTTCACTGTTACGGCTGACGCAACTGCTGCTGCCTCTGGCGCTGCAGGGACAAGCTTTGCCGACGCTAATGCGCTTGGTTACGATTTCAATAGCGAAAACGACGCAATTGCCGTTGAGGTGAACAATACCAGCGCCTTCACGGTCGCAGCCAATGCAACGGCGCGGGACGCTGAAGCCTCGGCAACCGGCATGGATCTGCACGTTCACGGTACTCTGGACGTTGTCAATTCCGGCGCGATCTCGGTATCTGCAAGCGCGATCGATACGGATACAGTTGCTGCTGATCAGGGCGACGCTGAAGCAAGTGCGGTGGCTATCAACGTGGCTGGCGCATCGGACACCAAGGATGTCGTGATCACCAACAGCGGTTCGATCCTGGCCAGTGCAGTTACCAGCGTTGGTGGTGACGCATCAGCAACCGGCATCTATGTGGACACCGAACTTGCTGATCCTACGACGGGTGCGGTTGTCATTAACAACAACGCTGGTTCGATCACTGCTCGTATCAGCAATGACAGCGGTGCGACCTACCAGTGGGGCACGGCGATCGATACGACTGACGCTGACTCGCCGGTTGCGATCAACCTGAACGGTGCAGCGGGCAAGTACGGCTCGATCTATGGTAACGTTAACATCTCCGATGATGACGTGATCACGGTTGCCAACGGCGAAACGCACCTCAACGGTATCGTCAACAGCGATACGGTTGCTGCAGCAGATCCGACCACGGGTGTTGGCACGCTCAACATCGTCAAGGGTGGCACGCTCTACCTGCGCGACCTGCCGGAAGGCAATTTCGCGGGTAAGCCGAACTACAACGGCCCGTCGAAGGTCTACGTCAACGACTTCAGCGTCACCAATGGCGGCATTCTCGCCATCGAAGCGCCGAACTATCGTAATCAGCTTGGTACCAACGTCGAATACGGCGAATATCCGCAGGTCTTCGCTAACGAAGCTGATCTGACCGGTGGCGTTCTCGAACTGCGTCCGTCCAGCGGGAACGACAACGGTCTGTATGCAGACTCGTATGTTCTGAATGATGTTATCGTAGCCAACACGATCACCGGCACGCTGGCTCCTGTCCAGACGCGTTCGGTGCTCCTCACGGCGACTGCGCATCAGGACGATCTGTTCGGTGAAGATCAGGACGTATCCGACTACGACACCATCGACGTTGCTATCAAGCGCGTTAAGTTCAACGCCGTTGCAGGCCTTGATCGTAACGAAACTTCGGTCGCAACCGCGATTGAAGGCACGTACAACCCGAACTTGTCCAACACGAATGCGGCTTACGCCAAGGTTCTGGCGGACCTGTTCAAGATCGACAACGCAACCAACTATGCCAATGCTCTCGAGCAGCTCGCAGCCACCCAGTACGCTGGTTACCTGCGTTCGGCCACGATGGCTGGTTCGCGCTTCAACAGCCTGATCTATGATATGGCTGAATGCGGTAAGGGTTCGATCACCAACGAACTGTGCCGTTCGGAAAGCGGTGGTCCGCGTCTGTGGATCACGGGCAACTATGGCCACGTGAGCACCGATGGCGACCACGAAGCAGCGGGCTTCAAGGCTGAGCAGTACTGGATTGCTGCAGGTCTCGACTTCGCTGTGAGCCCGAACTTTGTCCTGGGTGTGGCCGGCGGCTACATCGAGAACAACAACAAGTTCAAGGCGAACGAATACGGCGACAAGTTCGGCGATCGTATCAAGTCGAAGGGCTGGCAAGCCGGTATCTACGGTAACTACGACACGGGTAAGTTCTACGTGAAGGGTGCCGTCAGCTACTCGGATCTCGATGGCGACTCGCGTCGTACGATCGACTTCCGTCCGCTCGGTTCCAGCTACCTCACCGCTCCGCAGGGCCTGACCAACGGCCTCATCACTGGTGATCCGGACGTGAATGTCTGGGCTGCTGGTGCCGAAGCTGGCGTTCGTTTCGCGCTGAGCGAAAACGCCACCATCACGCCGTATGCCTCGCTTGACTATGCTCATGCGAAGATGAAGCGGTTCAACGAAGAAAGCGGCGACGCTTCGGCTCAGGGCGCTCTGCTCTCCGTCCGTGGCAGCGACGAATTCTTCGCCAGCGAACTGGGTCTCGAACTGGCCGCACAGTGGGGCAACGTCTCGCCCTACATCCGTGCGGGTTGGCAGCATAACTTCGGCGACAAGCGCGCCAAGTTCACGGGTGCATTCCTCAATGCCCCGGCTGGTACGAGCTTCGACGTGATCTCCGAACGCTTCTCCCCGGATGCGGGTGTTGCCGAAGTCGGTCTGGCTGCTCAGTTCAGCCCGAACTTCAACGCGCACCTCGGCTACCAGGGCCGGTTCTCGAGCAATGTCACCGAACACACCGGTGGTCTGACCTTGAGCTACCTGTTCGGTGGTGCGGCTCCGGCTGAACCGGTTGCTCCGCCGCCGCCGCCCCCGCCGCCGCCCCCGCCGCCCCCGCCGCCGCAGGTGGTCTGCAACAAGGGTCCGTACATCGTCTTCTTCGATTGGGATAAGGCGAACATCACCCCTGAAGCAGCAACCATTCTCGACAGCGCTGTGACGGCTTACGGCAACTGCGATGTGGTTCCGATCATGCTGGCCGGTTACACCGACCGTTCGGGCACGGAGCGCTACAACATGGGTCTGTCGGCTCGTCGTAACACCTCGGTGCGCGACTACCTGACCTCGAAGGGCATCCCGGGCGAGCGCATCAGCAGCCAGGCCTTCGGTGAAGCCAACCCGCGTGTTCCGACCGCCGACGGCGTTCGCGAACTCCAGAACCGCCGGGTGGAAATCACCTACGGTCCGGGCTCCGGCAACTAAGCCTGATCCTGACCTGACGGTCCAAACAAAGGGGGCCGGGAGTTATTCTCCCGGCCCTTTTGTATGTTCGCTCCGGACAAGTATCGGTAGCAGCCTGTCGAGGGCGACATCGCGTCACAGCACTTCGATCCTCGGACAATTCACCTGAGGACCGGTGCTGACCTATTTCTTGATGCGCGCTGACTCCTCCAGGCCGCGAAGCTTGGGATTATGGCAGGTGCTAACAGTCTGCCTGTTATGGGCAGGTGGCTTTCCAAACCTCGGCGTTTCCAATCTACTGTCTTGGAAGCGGTAAGCGCTGCACGAATAGGATGTGCGGCATCAGCGCTCGTTCCGCACCGACGTACGGTTGCTTACATCGAGTAGGTGCTCGCAGTGCCTGTATCGGGCATCGCTGCATCCCCCTGCCGCACGTGCAGGTGTCCAAACAATGTCCGCGCGCTTGCACAAAGCTGTCGCAGTCACTCGGCTTTCGTAATCGGATTATGCTTCGCTATTGAGCTTCTGTGTGATCGAAAGCGAGGAATACAACCGCTTCAGCTTACGCGATAGCGTTTCGCGGGTAGAAGAGCGCGCAGGTTTGTTGGAATACGGCGCGTGTGCAGAGTTGAACGCTTCACGCCGCGGTCTGGAAGACAGTGTCCCTGAGGATTGGCTTGCTCAGGCGAGGGGCGTGATGGCTATACGGGCGATGAGGCCGTCGCGGAGCGTGTATTGGCCTTGCAGGCGGAGGACGAGTTCTTCCCCGGCCTTGAGCGATTGGCCCATGAAATCGGCGATATCGGCTTTGGCGGTGAGGCTGTCGTGAATGGTCACGGTGATCGTATCGCCGTCCGCGGCGATGTGTTCGGGCGTCATCACGTCCGTGAACATCCCGGTCATATAGCGATAGGTTGCAAGGTATGCGTCGCGCCCGGTTTGCGTGCCCATGGCGGAGACCAGCTCGACATCGGGGGCGAGCAACCGGGCCAGCCCGTCCGCGTCGAGCGCGTTGTAGGCGGCATAGTACGCGCGGATCAGCGTTTCATTCATCCCCCGGCCTTTCCGTTCCTGCGCGGTGCCTTGGCCGCAGGGTGCCGGCCGGGCAAGCATGACTCGCCCGGCCGGAAGGCAGATTAGCGATTCAGGCGCCCTTCGATCAAGCCGTCGACCAGCGTGGGGTCGGCCAGAGTCGACGTATCGCCCAGACTGCCGAAATCGTTCTCCGCGATCTTGCGCAGGATACGCCGCATGATCTTGCCCGAACGTGTTTTGGGCAGGGCCGGGGTGAACTGGATATGATCGGGCGCCGCAATCGGGCCGATCTCGGTCCGCACCTGCTGGCGCAGTTCTGCCGCCAGATCCTTGGTCGGTTCGACTCCGGCATTGAGCGTGACATAGCAGTAGATGCCTTGCCCCTTGATGTCGTGCGGATAGCCGACCACGGCGGCTTCGGCGACGAGATCGTGCAGCACCAGCGCGCTTTCGATTTCCGCCGTGCCCATCCGGTGGCCGGAAACGTTGAGCACGTCGTCCACCCGCCCGGTGATCCAGTAATAACCGTCTTCGTCACGGCGGCAGCCGTCGCCGGTAAAGTATTTCCCGTGATAAGTGGCGAAATAGGTTTGCACGAAGCGATCGTGATCGCCGTAGATCGTCCGTGCCTGGCCGGGCCAGCTGCGTACGATGCACAGATTGCCTTCGGCCGCGCCGCCGGTGTCCTCGTCTGCGAGCACGCCGCCATCGCCATCCACCAGTTGCGGGCAGACGCTGAAGAAGGGCCGGCCGGCGCTGCCCGGCTTCATGTCATGGGCACCGGGCAGAGTGGTGATCATGATTCCGCCGGTTTCGGTCTGCCACCAGGTGTCCACTACCGGGATTTTCCCGTGGCCGACATTGTCCTGATACCAGCGCCAGGCTTCGGGGTTGATCGGTTCGCCCACCGAGCCGAGCAGGCGCAGGCTGGAAAGGTCATGCCGGGTGACGTAGTCGGTGCCTTCGCGCATCAGTGCGCGGATCGCGGTGGGCGCGGTGTAGAAGATGTTGACCTTGTACTTGTCCACCACCTGCCAGAACCGGTCATGATCCGGGAAATTGGGGATGCCTTCGAACATCAGCGCGGTGGCGCCGTTCTGCAGCGGGCCATAGACGATGTAGCTATGCCCGGTGACCCAGCCGATATCGGCGGTGCACCAGTAGATTTCGCCCGGCCGGTAATCGAACACGTAGCGGAAGGTGCTTTCCGTCCATACGGCATAGCCGCCGGTGGTGTGGAGCACGCCCTTGGGCTTGCCGGTGGAGCCCGAAGTATAGAGGATGAACAACGGATCTTCCGCGTTCATCACTTCGCACGGGCATTCGGCGGGAACATCGCCGCTCAGTTCGTGATACCAGTGATCGCGCCCGGCGGTCATCGCGATATCGGCGCCCGTGTGACGCACCACCAGTACGGCCTTGACCGAAACCTTTTCGAGCGCGGCATCGACATTGGCTTTGAGCGGAACTTTCTTCGATCCGCGCAACCCTTCATCGGCGCAGATCACCCAGTCGCTCTGGCAATCTTCGATGCGGCCAGCGATCGCATCGGGAGAGAAGCCGCCGAACACCACCGAATGGATGGCGCCGATCCGGGCGCAGGCGAGCATCGCCACCGCGCCTTCGGGAATCATCGGCATGTAGATCGTCACCCGGTCGCCTTTGCGCACACCCATTTTCTTGAGCGTGTTGGCCATGCGGATCGTTTCGGCCAGCAGTTCGGCATAGGTCAGCTTGCGGGCAGTGCCCTGGGGGCTGTCCGGTTCGAAGATCAGTGCGGTGACATCGCCTTTGCCCGCCGCGACATGGCGATCGAGGGCATTGTGGCAGATGTTGAGCTGGCCATCCGAAAACCATTTGATGTCGACCGGATCGTAGCTCCATTCTGCAATCCGGGTCGGCGCGCGGAACCAGTCCAGCCGGGCGGCCTGTTCGGCCCAGAACCCGTCGGGGTTTTCCACACTGTGGCGATACATGGCATCGTATTGTTCGAGCGTACAGCTTGTGCCGTCGCGAGCAGCGGCGGGAACCGGCACGATTTCGGCTGGGTGCTCGATCGAATCCTGCATGGCTTCTTCCATTCCTCTCCGTGGCATCGGCTCCGACCGCCGACTTCGCTCGCATGGACCCGCGCGGCGCATAAGGCAACACGCTGGGCCACCGATCTGCGATGAAACAGGCGTGAATTGCGCGCCGATATCGGCCGTATTCGCGGCGGGGATCGGTGACGCGAGCCATGTCCGGATGTCAGCCCGGCCACTCTATATCCTCTACACCTCAGGCATTACCCGGCGCGCTCAAGGGCGTGGTGCGTGGCAACGGCGGCCATGCGGCGGCGTTCACCTGGCCGATATGGCCAATATCCACGGCATCGAGGTGGGGATGTGCTCTGAGGCTTCGGACGCGGGTTGGGTTCCAGTGCCCCGGTTGCCGATTCGTCGCGTTCAAGGCGCGCTGGCCACGCCCTGAGGCAATCCGCAAGGCGATGGTCGAATCCCGTATCGCCTGACAGCGCGGGGCCTTGCCGGGTATTGCCTCAGAAATGTCGGGAAAGGTGGCGGAGACGCCGGGATTCGAACCCGGGGTGCCCCCTTAAGGGCACGACGGTTTAGCAAACCGCTGGTTTCAGCCACTCACCCACGTCTCCGGATCGCAGCGGCGTTAGAGCGGGCGCTATAACGGCGGCGGGTGATCCCGGCAAGTGGGCTGTGCAACAATTTGCAAGCTCCGCGGATTTCGGCGGATCGGGGGATTCGCTTCGGCCCGAAAGCGACTCGTTTCGTCGAGCGTTCATTGCCGCTTCAGGCGGCATGGCTTCTTTCTTTACCATTGGACAAGTCCCGTTTCGGGGCGCAGGGATCGCATGATGATACGTTTCGCCACCAGTTTCCGCCGCCGCACAGCCGGAGTTTTCCTGAGCTTTGCGCTGGTGCTCGGCACCGCTCCGCTCGCCGCGCAGGATATGCCGATCGATGGCGATCTTGCCGATCCGGGTTCCGCCGCGGCGGCCAATCCGGCGGGCGGCTACCCCGAGACCGCCGACACGCAGGGCGGCTATGACCAGAACGGCACGCCGATGCCCGCCGAAAATGTCCCGGTGGCGCCCGCCCCCGATGCGCAGCAGGCCGCCGGTCAGGCGGCCACCACCGGGCAGGGCGAAACCTACAAGCGCGATGATCTGGTCGGGGCAGCCGAAGGGCTGTTCGGCAAGGGCGCCAAGGGCCTGGCGGGCCTGATCGAGGATCTGCTGGCCAAACAGGGCGAACCCAACGGCTATATCGTCGGCCGCGAAGGTGGCGGCGCGCTGGTCGTCGGCGTACGCTACGGTTCGGGCACGCTCTATCACAAGGTCGAAGGCCAACGCCCGGTGTACTGGACCGGGCCTTCGATCGGGTTCGATGCCGGGGCCAATGTCGGCAACACCTTCATCCTCGTGTACAATCTCTACGACAGCGAGGAAATCTACCGCCGCTTTCCGGCCGTGGAAGGGCAGGTCTATGCCGTGGGCGGGTTCAACGCGAGCTACCTGCGCAGCGGGGACAAGGTGCTGATTCCCATCCGCGTGGGCGCGGGGCTGCGCCTTGGCGTGAACGCGGGCTACATGAAGTTCCGCAAGACGCAGAAGTGGATTCCGTTCTGAGCGAGGGCCGTTTCCGTCGTTTTGTGACGATTTGATCCGGCGGCGGCGATTTTCCGGTTGATCGCCGCCCGGCGTGGAGGCAATGAGCGGGCCCATGTTAGACCGCCTCGACCAACAGCCCGCCGATGCGCTTCTCGCGCTGATCAAGCTCTACGATGCCGACCCCCGCGCCGACAAGATCGACCTGGGCGTGGGCGTCTATCGCACCGATGACGGGGCCACCCCCGTGTTCGCGGCGGTGAAAGCGGCGGAGCAGAAACTCGTCGCCGAGCAGGATTCCAAGGCTTACCTCGGCCCCGAAGGCGATATGGGCTTCGTCCATGCGCTGATGCCCTATGTCTTCGGCGCGCAGAACCCGACGATGGACGGCCGGATCGACGGGATGCAGGCCCCGGGCGGCACCGGCGGCCTTCGCCTCGCTTTCGCGCTGGCCAAGCGCGCGGGCATCAAGCGGATCATCACCGGCGGCCCGACCTGGCCGAATCACCCGCAGATCCTTGCCGATCTCGGCATGGAAAGCGTGAACTTCAATCACGCCAGGGCCGATGGCACCGCCGATCTGGATGCGCTGCGCACCGCGATCGCCAACGCGCAGGACGGCGACGCGCTGTTGCTGCACGGTTGCTGTCACAACCCCACCGGGATCGATTACACCCCGGCCCAGTGGGACGAGATCGCCGCACTGGTGGCCGATTCCGGCCTGCTGCCGATCATCGACCTTGCCTATCAGGGCCTCGGTCAGGGTATGGAAGAAGACGCGGCCGGCATGCGCAAGGTGCTGGCTGCCGTACCGGAAGCGCTGATCTGCTACAGCTGCGACAAGAACTTCGGCCTCTACCGCGAACGCGTCGGTGCGCTCTATGTGCTTACCCGCAGCGCGGCGGACACCGCCAAAGTGCTGACCAACGGCCACATTCTGGCCCGCGTCAACTGGTCGCAGCCGCCCGATCATGGCGCCGCGGCCGCCCGCATCGTGCTGGAAGATGCCGGGCTCACCCGGCAGTGGCTGGCCGAGCTTGACGAAATGCGCGGCCGTATGCGCGAAGTGCGCGATGCGCTGGCCGCGGCGGATAACCGGGTGGCCGGCCTCGATCTCACCGCTATCGCCACGCAGAACGGGCTGTTCTCGATCCTCAATCTCGACAAGGATCAGATTCTCGCCATCCGTGAAAGGCACGGCGTCTATATGGCGGGTTCGGGCCGGATCAACGTGGCCGGGCTCACCATGGGCAATATCGAGAAATTCATCGCCGCGCTGGCGGATGTCGCCGGCTGACCGATGAACCGGCAGCCGGTCCTCGAAGGGGAGCGGCTGCTGCTTCGGCCGCTCAGGCCCGATGATTGGGCGGCGCTTTATGGCGTCGCCTCCGATTCGCTGATCTGGGCGCTCCATCCCGCGCATGACCGCTGGCGGGAACCGGTATTCCGCGCCTTCTTCGACGATGCGCTGGCCCATGGCGGTGCGCTTGCCGCGATCGACAAGGCCAGCGGCGCGCTGATCGGCTCGTCGCGCTTTCAGAACCATGATTGCGCTGGCGGCGGTTCGGTCGAGATCGGCTGGACTTTCCTTGCGCGCAGCCATTGGGGCGGCGCGTGGAATCGCGCCATGAAGCGGCTGATGATCGGCCATGCGCTGGGCGCGGTCGCGCAGGTGCGCTTTGTGGTTGGGGCGGACAATCTCCGCTCGCGCCGGGCGATGGAAAAGATCGGCGGGCACCTTACCGGCGTGCGCGAAACCCGGATGATGGCGGGCATGCCGGTGGAGCATGTCCATTACGCGATAACCCGGGCCAGCTTTGCCGCGGGGCCACTGGCGTGAGCGCGGTTGACGCAGAACGGCCTGCGAGTGCGGCGTGGAACGGGATTTTATCCTTTTAAAATAAAGGAATGTCCGTTTCGCGGTGTGACTTTCCCAGAGGCTTTTGTCAGCCGCTCCATCGCTGTTCGGTGGCATGGGCGGGAAGGGGCGGGCGGGATGGGCCATCCGCGCCGTGTGGCACAGGGGCTGGCGTGTAGGAAAATGGTCTTTGGCTGCGGGGAAAGACCGGCTCTCCCTCGTCATTCCCGCGCAAGCGGGAATCCAGTCCTGCACCCGCCGCCCGCGTGGGGATGACGAAACGGAGTGAAATTACCCCCGCAGGCTTTGCATCCGCTGGAGATAGCGGGCGAGCACGTCGATTTCCAGATTGACGCTATCGCCCGCCTGCAGGCCGCCCAGCGTCGTCACCGCAGCGGTATGGGGGATGATGTTGAGGCCGAAATGAACGCTGCCATCCGCCTGGTCTTCCACCGTGTTGACCGTCAACGAAGCGCCGTCGACCGTGATCGAGCCCTTGGCCGCGATATAGGGGGCCATATCCCGCGGCGCGGCGATGGTGAGGCGAATCGAATCGCCTTCCGCCACGCGCGCCGCCACGGTGCCCACGGCATCGACATGACCGGTGACGATATGCCCGCCCAGTTCATCGCCCAGCCGGAGCGCCGGTTCGAGATTGAGCGCGGAGCCCACGGCCCAGCGGCCTGGCACCGTGCGCGCCTGGGTTTCGCCGGAGATATCCACGCTGAACCAGGCATCGCCTGCGGTGCCGCCGCGTTCCACCACGGTCAGGCAGACGCCCGAGCAGGCGATCGATGCGCCGATGGCGATGGTTGCCGGATCGTAGGGGCAGGCGATCACGGCGTGCAGATCGCCGCGCGTCTCGAGTGCGCGAATGGTGCCGATGGCGGTGGTTATGCCTGTAAACATCGCGTCCTCTCATAAATTTCCAGCGTGTCGCTGCCAAGCGTCCGCCGCCCCGCGCTGCGCCAGCGGCCATGTGCACTGGCCAGATCGGCCAGCCCCAGATCGCCGATGCACGGCAGGCCGCCGCCGATGACGATGGGCGCGCGGTAGATCAGCAGCCGGTCCACCAGATCGGCGGCGAGGAAGCTGGCCGCCGCGCCCGCGCCGCCTTCGACGAACAGGTACTGGCAATCCGCCATATGCGCGATGTCGGTGGGGGCGGCGATGGCCCGCCAGCCGGCCGGCGCGCTGGAACGCGTCAGCACCCACCGTTCGGGGCTTTGCTGTTCCAGCCCTTCGAGCCGGACATCGAGCCGGGGCGAATCGGCCCGCAAGGTGCCGCCGCCGACGAGAATCGCTTCGCTGCGCGCGCGCAGCGCGTGGACATGGGCACGGGCCACCGGCCCGGTGATCCATTGGCTGGACCCGTCGGCCAGCGCGAGGCAGCCGTCGAGCGAGGTGGCGAGCTTGAGCGTGACATGCGGGCGGCCGTGGCGGCGCTGCATGAGATAGCCTTCAAGGCTGGCCTCCGCTTCGGGGGAGGGGAGCAGTTGCGCATCGATCCCGGCGGCGCGCAGGAGAGCGAGGCCTGCTCCGGCGGTGCGCGGATCGGGGTCTTCCACACCCGCGACCACGCGGGCGATTTGCGCCGCGGCAATCAGCGAGGAACAGGAGGGGCCGCGCACGCTCTGGTGCGCGCAGGGTTCGAGCGAGACGTAGAGCGCCGCGCCGCGCGCCGCATCGCCCGCCATGGCCAGGGCTTCGGCTTCGGCGTGGGGGCGCCCGCCCGCGCGGGTCCAGCCGCGCCCGACGACCACGCCGTTCTGCACGACAATCGCGCCGACCGCCGGGTTGGGGCGGCTTTCGGGCCGCCCGCGTGTGCCCAGCCGGGCGGCGGTGGCCAGCCAGACCGCGTCCGCCCTATTGCCGGGCATCGGTTTGCGGAGGGGATGGTTCCGGAACTTCGGTGGCGGTGGCCGGTGCATCGCCGCTGGCGCGGCGCCCGGCGAAGCGGGCTTCCTCGGCGCGTTTGGCCTCCTCCTGCTCGGCGGCGGCTTCGCGTTCGATCTTGTCCACATCCATGCCCGACACGCGGCCCAGCGTGCGATAGATGTTCTTCACCCGCTCGTCGCGCGCGGCCTGCTGCGCCGCCTCCTCGTCCTTGCGCCGCTGATTCGCTTCGTTGGAGGCGATGATCTCGGCATTGGTGCGGCCGGGGGCGAAGGTGGTGATATAGGTCACGTCCGGGCGCGGCGGCGGCCCTTCGCCGCCTTCGTTCCACATCACCGAAAACAGCGTGAACGTGGCGGCGAGCGACACGCCGATAATCGGCCAGCGGTAAGGGTTGGGCCGGGTGAATTCGCGCACGAAATCGCCGATCGCGCCGGAGGGGGAAATGTTCCGCCAATAGCTCATGCGCGCCTAGATAGGGATGACGGGCGGCTATAGCCAGCGTTTCATGGCAGGCACGGCATCGGCGGCCTGTCAGCCGAACGGAGCGTAGAGGCTGCGCCCTTCGGTCTTGAGCCAGCGGTTTGCGGCGGGAAGATCGCCTTCGAACAGATGGGCGAGCAAGGCATGGAACGCGGGCGAATGGTCGAAATGCACCAGATGCGCCACTTCGTGCGCCACCACCGAACGGCGCACGGCGGGCGGGGCCTGGACCAGCCGCCAGTTGAGCCGGATCGTCCCGTCGCCGGCGCAACTGCCCCAGCGCCGCTGCGCGCGCGAAAGGCGCACGGGCGGCACCTGCAACCCCGCCCGCTCGCAATAGAACGCCAGGTCCGCGCTCATCAGCGCCAGCGCTTCCCGTTCGAGCCAGCGGCGCAAGCGGCCGGGCAATCCGTCTTCGGGGCCGCCTGCCTGCACCGCGCCGTCCACGATCCGGGGGGAGCGTGGCGCTGTCGCGGTCCAGACGATCGGCAGGGATTCCCCGCAATACCGCACTGTGCCGCCCGGAGTGGGCGGGGCGGCGGCGGGAATGCGGGCCAGTTGGGTTTCCAGCCAGTCACGCCGGGCCAGCGCGAAATCCACCGCATCGGCGGTGCGGCCCCATTGCGGCAAAGTCACGCGCACTTCGCTGCCATCGGGGGCGAGGCGCAGCGTCATCCGGCGGGTCCGGGCATGGCGGCGCAGCATGATCGGAACCGGCGCCCCGCCCAGGATCACGGTGGGCGGCTCCCGGTCGCGGCGCAGCCAGTCGATCATTCAATCGTCCCTGTCCTCGGGGTCATCGTCGGGTTCGTCATAAGGCGTATCGCCGATATCGGGCCAGTCGACCAGATGGTGTTCCAGCGGCCCGGCTTCGGTTTCGCAGATCACCCGGCCGATAACGGACACACCCACTTCGCGCACCGTCTCGCGGCTGCCCGAAATCAGGTAGTGCCAGCTCGGCAGCGGATCGCCTTCCGCGCGCAGACGATAGGCGCAACTGCGCGGCAGCCAGTGCTGATCGCCCACATTGCGCGCGGTCAGCCGGAGGCAATCGGGAACATAGGCCTTGCGGTTGCGATAGTCCTTGCACTGGGCGGTGCCGGTGTCGAGCAGCTTGCAGGCGACATTGGTGGGCAGGATTTCGCCGGTATCGGCGTCTTCCAGCTTGTGCAGGCAGCATTGCCCGCACCCGTCACACAGCGCTTCCCACTCGGCGCGGGTGAGATCGCCCAGCGGCAGGGTCCAGAACCGGGGTCTCAGCGGACCCATTTGGCCAGTTCCTCCGCCACGTGTTCCGGCCCGGCATCAATCGGCACCAGCGCGATCGGTTCGCCCTGGCGGCCCATCAGGTAGGTCCCGCGCGTATGGTCCATCAGATAGCCGCCGCCGGGCGATGTCTTGCCCTTGGCGTAATAGACGCCGAATGCTTTGGCCGCGGCGTCGATTTCCTTGGCGCTGCCGGTCAGCCCGAGCAGCCTGTCGGAAAAGGCGCTGGTGAATTCGCCGATCACTTCGGGGGTGTCGCGCGCCGGATCGATCGTGATGAAGATCGGCTGGACCTCCTTGGCGCGATCCGGATTTTCCTTGGCGAACAGTTCGAAGCCTTTCATCAGCTTCTGCATGTCGAACGGGCAGATGTCGGGGCAATAGGCATAGCCGAAATAGACGATGCGATAGCGCCCGTCGAAATCGGACCAGCGCACGGTCGTGCCGTCCTTGTCCTTGAGCGTGAACGGCCCGCCGATGCGCGCGCCTTCCAGCGGCGGCTTGCCGGTGGGGGATTCGGCGGGGCCGCATCCGGCGAGCAGGAGAGCGGGGGGGAGGAGCAGAGCGGTAAGGAGATGCTTCATCATGGCGCGACGGTTCATGCTCTGCTAACCCCGATACGGCAAGGGGCGAGTCCCGGCAGAAGGTGAATTCGAAGGAGGCGCGGCGGTGGCAATGGGCAGGATATGGGCGAAAGGCGGGCGGAGTCTGGGCCGGAATCTGGGCTTGCTGCTGGGCGCTGCGCTGCTGGCCGTTCCGGCGGTTTCGCACGCCCAGTTTTCCGATGGCTACCGCTTTCTCGAAGCGGTCAAGAAAGCCGATGGCGACGCGGCGACCAAGCTGCTCAACGAACCGGGGACGACGATCGTCAACGCCCGTGACGTGACCAGCGGCTCCACCGGGTTGCATATCGCCGTGGCGCGCCGCGATCTTCTGTGGACCCGTTTCCTTCTCCAGCACGGCGCCAATCCCAATATTGGCGACAAGCGCGGGCTGACTCCGCTGGTAGTGGCCGCGCGGCTGGGCTTCGTCGATGGCGTCAACGCGCTGATCGAAGGCGGTGCGCGGGTCAACGATGCCAACGACACCGGCGAAACGCCGCTGATTTCGGCCGTCCACCAGAAGGATATCGCGATTATCCGCGCGCTGTTGAAAGCCGGGGCCAACCCGGACCGGCCGGACAATTCGGGCCGTTCGGCGCGCGATTACGCCCGCTTGCAGGGCGCGGGCAGCTCGGTGCTCGCGGAAATCGAAGCGCGCGCCAAGCCCGGGGCCGGCGGCGCGCAGGATGGGCCGGTCTATGGCCCCCGCTTCTGACATGGGCCTGCCTGCCGCCATGCCTTCTGCCGATACCGCTACTCTCTCGCTGGACGAAATCCGCCTCCTGCTCGGCCCGCGCGTTGCCGAAAACGCGGCATTCGACGGCTGGAGCGAAGCCGCGCTCGATCTTGCCGCCGACAGTGCGGGCATCAATCGCGCGGTCGCCCGTCTGGCGTTCAGGGATGGCGCGATGGGGATGATCGGCGCATGGATCGACGGGATCGACGCGGCGATGGCGCAGGCGCTGCCCGCCGCAATGCTGGCCGAATTGCCGGTGCGCGAACGCATCCGGCGGCTGGTGCAATTCCGGCTGGATGCCGTCGCGGGCCAGGAAGAGGCGGTGCGCCGGGCCCTGGCGATTTTCGCCATGCCGCATCATGCCCGCGCTGCCCTGCGCCGCGGCTGGCAGAGCGCCGATGTCATGTGGCGGCTCGCCGGGGACCGGTCGGCCGATTACAATCACTATACCAAGCGCACCACGCTGGCCGCCGTCTATGCCGCCACGCTGGCTGTGTTCATCGACGATACGAGCGAGGACAAGGCCGAAACCGCCCGCTTCCTCGACCGGCGGATCGACGGGATCATCCGCTTCGAAAAGGCCAAGGCCCGGCTGACGCCGCAGCCCGGCCAGCATTTCAGCCTCGCCCGTTTCCTCGGCCGCCTGCGCTATCCCGCCCGCTAACGGGCCGGCCCGGCGGAGCGATTCCTCCTGCCCATTTAATGCGAACAAGTTGCAATATGGCGCGCGATCTGGCATCGCCGCAGGCATGACACTGGAAGAGCTTCCCCTCGGCGCCCGTGCCCGTATCGTTGCGGTTGATTGGTCCCTGCTGGCGCCGGATGAAGGGCAACGCCTCCGCGCCATGGGGCTGGATGAAGGCGCGCGCGTCAGCGTGGCCCATCGCGGGGTGTTCACCGGGCGCGATCCGCTGTCGGTGATCGTCGGGCGCATGAATGTCGCCATCCGCCGCAGCCATGCCCTGGCGATGCAGGTGGAGGCGCTGTGATGCAGCTTCGCAGGGCCGCGCTTGTCGGCAATCCGAATGCCGGGAAAAGCGCGCTGTTCAATGCGTTGACCGGCGCGCGCCAGAAGATCGCCAATTATCCCGGCGTCACGGTGGAGCGCAAGGCCGGGCGGCTGATGCTGCCTTCGGGCGAACCGCTGGAACTGGTCGATCTGCCGGGCAGCTATGGCTTCGATGCCACCAGCCCCGATGAGGAAGTGACCCGCAAGGTCATTCTCGGCGAATTGCCAGGGGAAACCCAGCCCGAAGTGCTGGTGGTTGTGCTCGACGCGTCCAATCTCGAACAGCATCTCGTTTTCGCGCAGGAAGTGATCGAACTGGGGCGGCCGACGCTGGTCGCGCTCAACATGGTCGATCTGGCGGAACGGGACGGGCTGGTGCTCGATCCCAAGGCGCTGGAACAGGCGCTGGGCGTGCCGGTGATCCCGACCGTGGCGGTCCGCCGCCGGGGCCTTGCCGAACTGGCCGCCGCGATTGAAACCGCCCATCGCCAGGCGGCGGACGGACACCAGCCCCATGCGCGCCCGCATATCACGCTGCCCGAACGGCGGCTGGCGGCGCACAATATCGCCCAGGGCGCGATTCTGTCCGAATCGGCGCAACACCGGATGTATGCGCGGATCGACAGGGTTCTGCTGCACCCCTGGCTGGGGCCGATCCTCCTGTTCGCGTTGCTGTTCGTGATGTTCCAGGCGGTGTTCGCCTGGGCGACCCCGTTCGCCGATGGGCTGGAAGCGATCATCGGGGCGATCATCGCATGGGTCGAAAGCGTGCTGCCCGCCGGTTTCCTGCGCGACTTGCTGACGCAGGGGATACTCAGCGGGGTGGGCTCGGTCATCGTGTTCCTGCCGCAGATCCTGATCCTGTTCGCTTTCATCCTGGCGATGGAAGCGAGCGGCTACATGGCCCGCGCCGCGTTCCTGATGGACCGGCTGATGGCCTATGTCGGGCTGTCGGGGCGCAGTTTCATTCCCCTGCTGTCCAGCTTCGCCTGCGCCATTCCCGGCATCATGGCGACGCGATCCATCGCCGATCCCAAGGACCGGCTGACGACTATACTGGTCGCCCCGCTGATGACCTGTTCGGCCCGCCTGCCGGTTTATGCGGTGATCATCGCGGCGTTCATTCCCGCCCGCACGGTCGGCTGGGGCGTGGGCCTGCAGGGGCTGGTGCTGTTCGGCCTCTACGTCGCCGGAATCATCGGCGCGACGGTGGTGGCGTTGGTGCTGCGCCGTTCGGTCACCAAGGGCGCGGCCAGCGGTTTCATCATGGAAATGCCGAAGTATCAGATGCCGCGCCTGCGCGACATGGCTATCGGTCTGTGGCAGCGTGCGTGGGTGTTTCTGCGCCGCGCGGGCACGATCATTTTCACTGTCACCGTGGTCCTGTGGCTGCTGCTGAGCTTCCCCAAGGCGGGGCCGGGCGAAAGCCAGGTCGATGTGTCTATCGCCGGGCGCATCGCCAGCGGGCTGGAAGTGGTGGTGAAGCCGATCGGCTTCAATCACGAGATCGCGCTGGCGCTGGTCCCCGCCATGGCCGCGCGCGAAGTCGCCGTGTCCTCGCTCGCCACCACTTATGCCGTGGGCTCCGACGACGAAGACGCCGCCGCGGCCGCGCTGACGGACAAGCTCGCTTCCCGCTGGAGCCTGCCGACCGCGCTGGCTTTCCTCGCCTGGTTCGTGTTCGCGCCGCAATGCCTGTCGACCATCGCCGTGGCCCGGCGCGAAACCAACGGCTGGAAATGGCCTGCCTTCATGGTCGCCTATCTTTTCGCTCTTGCCTATGTCTTTGCGGGCATCACATATTGGACGGCAAAGGCGTTCGGGCTGTAGCACGGGCTGCGTGAAGCAAATCGCGCTGTTGAAACCGCCCCGTGCGAGACTGGCGGCGAGCGCCGCAGTCCGATAAGCCCGCACGCCAGATAGCGAGGACACACATTTATGGCAGGCAGCGTCAACAAGGTCATTCTGGTCGGCAATCTCGGCGCCGATCCCGAAGTCCGCAGCTTTCAGAATGGCGGCAAGGTGTGCAACCTGCGTATCGCCACCTCCGAAAGCTGGAAGGACCGCAACACCGGCGAACGGCAGGAACGCACCGAATGGCACACGGTGGCGATCTTCTCCGAAGGGCTGGCGGGCGTTGCCGAACGCTTCCTGCGCAAAGGCAGCAAAGTCTATATCGAAGGCCAGCTCCGCACCCGCAAATGGCAGGACCAGTCAGGCAATGACCGGTATTCGACCGAAGTCGTCCTGCAGGGCCCCGGCGCGGTGATGACGATGCTCGATGGCGCATCCGGCGGCGGTGGCGGTGGTGGCCAGCGCGGCGGCGGCTGGAACAACGATCGCGGCGGTTCCTCGGGCGGCGGCTGGGATCAGGGCGGTAGCTCGGGCGGTTCCGGTGGTGGTTTCGGCGGCGGTGGTTCGTCGTCTGGCGGCGGAAAGTCCGGCGGCTTCAGCGACGATTTCGACGACGATATCCCGTTCTGACAGGATGGGGCGGTGGCTTCTTCCGCCTTCCGCACGGCAAACAAAGGCCCGCTCCTCATCGGGGGCGGGCTTTTGCTTTAGAACGCTCTCATTTCTTGGGCTTGAGCGCGGCGAGCGCCGCGAAGGGGCCGGTCTGATCCTCACCCTGCAAGCCATGCTTCTGCCGCGCCTGTTCGGCGTTGGGGCCGGTGGCGTAGGGATCGATAACCAGGGCAAGGCTTTGCGCAATGGCTTCGCCCAAGTCGAACGTGCCTCCGGTGTACTCGATCTCGTCGCAATCCTCGGCGCTCAGTTCCACTTCCTCGTCCGGGCGATAGGTGCCCGCGGGAACGAGGCGGAATGCGAGCGATTCCGCCACGCTGACGGGCAGATCATCGCCTGAAACGGCGCAACTTTGCACGAAATCGGCACGCAGGATGCCGGTGGCCATGACCGTTTCACCGTCGGCATCCAGTGCGATGTCCGCTTCCAGCCGGCTGACGCCGATCAGCCCGAAGCGCGCGGCCAGCGCCGCCCGCTCGTTCTCGTCGGCTACGAGATGGCGGATGCCGTCGCCCATTCGGGCGCATTCGACGGGGCGGGAAAATTCGCTGCCCGCCTGGTGGGGTGCGGTGTTGTCGTTCATCAGTCGATCCTTCCTGCCAGCAGCGCGGCATCGTCCGTCGTGGCCAGCGTCGCTTCGAATCGGCGTAGCGCGGCGGCGACTGCTGCCGGATCGGCGCCGTCTGCCAGTGTCAGATTGCGCGCGGCCGCTTCGGCCAGCGCCTCATCGCCTTCGGCGCGCAGCGCATCGCGATAGGCGCCCAGCCGCCCGCCGAGCACGGACATCAGCTTGCCGATATGCTTGCCCACCACGACATCGCCGATTCCCGCCTCGCGCAGCTGGCCGTCCATATCCTCGACGAACAGTTCGGTCAGCAGGACGGGCGGGGCGCGGTCTTCCTCGTCGCGTTCCATGCGGATCAGCACGAGTGCGAGAATCGCGGTGATCATGTCGAAGCGGCCGGCCACGGTGTCGGCGACCCCGGCTTCGCGATACCATTCGGGGCGGCGCGAGATTTCGACCACGCGGTGCCACAGCGGGCGCAGGGCCTCACGCGGGTCTTCGCGTTTGCCGAACAGGCGAGAGAGCAGGGACATGATTGTGGTGTGTCTCCGTCATTCAGCGACAATTCAAAGCGTCTGTCTCAAGCGGCATTGCACGGCGGGCCAATGCGCCTTAAGGCTTCCGCCCGTATAGGAGCCGCTGCGGTGAAGGCAATCGGCTCTGTCATGCGAGACTCGGAGATGCAGGTGATGAAGGCTTTCGCGCGGATCGGACTGGTTGCTGCCATCGCGGCCGTGGGGCTGACGGCAGGCTGCACCACGATCAAGGACAAGCGCGGCTACGTCGCCGAAGACGTGCTGCTCAACGCGGTGCAGCCGGGCATCGACAACAAGGAATCGGTGGCCGGCACGCTGGGGCGGCCGACCTTCGCCAGCGTCTATGGCCAGGACAGCTGGTACTATGTCAGCGCGGACACCCGCCAGAAGCCGTTCTCCTCGCCCAAAATCAAGGATGAAACGGTGTTCGCCGTCCATTTCGATAAGGCGGGCAACGTTATCGGCACCGAACGTTCGGGCATGGAACGCGTGGTGAAACTGGATCCGGAAGGCGACAAGACGCCGGTTCTGGGCCGCGACCGTTCGTTCCTGCAGGATCTGTTCGGCAACATCGGCGCGGTCGGCGCGGCCGCCCCGGGTGGCGGCGGCGGCGCAGGGATGTGATGCCCGCCGCTTGAAGGTTGGCATGGCGGGGCCCATATCCCCGCCATCATGAACGCGCATTCCGACAGCGGCCACGGCACCATTCAGTGGCACGGCACAACCATCATCGGCGTCAGGAAGAACGGCAAGACCGTGATCGCCGGCGATGGCCAGGTTTCCATGGGCAACACGGTGATGAAGCCCAACGCCCGCAAAGTGCGGCGCATCGGCGAAGGTGGGCCCGAACACGGCAAAGTGATCGCCGGGTTCGCCGGGGCCACCGCCGACGCTTTCACTCTGTTCGAACGGCTGGAACGCAAGCTGGAACAACATCGCGGCCAGTTGATGCGCGCCGCGGTCGAACTCGCCAAGGACTGGCGCACCGACAAGTACCTGCGCAATCTCGAAGCCTTGATGATCGTGGCCGACAAGGACGCGCTGCTGGTGCTGACCGGCAATGGCGATGTGCTGGAGCCCGAGGGCACCGGCGAATCGCAGATCACGGCAATCGGTTCGGGCGGCAATTACGCGCTTGCCGCCGCGCGCGGGATCGACAGCTATGAAAGCGATGCGGAAACGATCGCCCGCAAGGCGATGGCCGTGGCGGCGGATATCTGCGTCTTCACCAACGACCGCGTGACGGTCGAAACCATCTGATTTCCCGAAACAGCGGTCCCCATTCCATGAACGACAATCTCACCCCCAAGGCCATCGTGGCCGCATTGGACGAACACATCATCGGCCAGGCCGAAGCGAAGCGGGCGGTGGCCGTGGCGCTGCGCAACCGGTGGCGGCGGCAGCGTCTCTCCCCCGAGCTGCGCGATGAAGTGACGCCGAAGAACATCCTGATGATCGGGCCGACCGGCTGCGGCAAGACCGAGATCAGCCGCCGCCTGGCAAAGCTGGCCGATGCGCCATTCGTGAAAGTGGAAGCGACCAAGTTCACCGAAGTGGGCTATGTCGGCCGCGATGTCGAACAGATCGCCCGCGATCTGGCGGAAGACGCGATCCGGCTGGAAAAGGATCGCCGCCGCGAAGCGGTGCGCGAAGCCGCGTCGAAAGCGGCGATGGACCGGTTGCTGCATGCCCTGGTCGGCGAAAACGCCAGCGAGGCGACGCGCGAAAGCTTCCGCCAGCGTATCGTCCAGAACGCGATGAACGACACCGAGGTGGAAATCGAGGTGGAGGATGCCCCCTCGATGCCGATGGAACTGCCGGGCATGGGCGGCAATGTCGGGATGATCAATCTCAGCGATATCATGGGCAAGGCGTTCGGCGGCGCGCCGAAGAAACGGCGCAAGCTGAAAGTGCCCGATGCCTGGGACAAGCTGGTGGACGAGGAAGCGGAAAAGCGGATGGACCAGGACGATGTCGCCCGGGTCGCGCTGGCCAATGCCGAAACCAACGGGATCGTCTTCCTCGATGAAATCGACAAGATCGCGGTGTCCGACGTGCGCGGCGGTTCGGTCAGCCGCGAAGGGGTGCAGCGCGATCTGCTGCCGCTGATCGAAGGGACGACGGTGGCCACCAAGTACGGCCCGATGAAGACGGACCATGTGCTGTTCATCGCCAGCGGCGCGTTCCATGTGGCCAAGCCCAGTGACATGCTGCCCGAACTGCAGGGCCGCCTGCCGATCCGGGTGGAACTGAAAGCGCTGACCGAGGAAGATTTCGTCGCCATCCTGTCCGACACGCGGGCCAATCTGGTGCAGCAGTATCAGGCCCTGCTCGGCACCGAGGAAGTCACGCTTGCCATCGCCCCCGATGCGGTCAGCGAAATCGCCCGGATCGCGGCGCAAGTGAACGAAAGCGTCGAGAACATCGGTGCCCGACGTTTGCAGACGGTGATGGAAAAGCTGCTGGAGGAACTGAGCTTCGAAGCGGAGGATCGCAAGGGCGAAACCGTCCACGTCGATGCCGCCTATGTTCGCGAAAAGCTGGCGGGCCTCGCCAGCGACAGCGATCTCAGCAAGTATATCCTGTAAGGCGAAAGCAGAGCCGATGTACCAGACACCCGAAGACCGCCCGATCTATCGCCTGCTGACCGGCAAGGATGACCGCGCCTTTTGCGAGCGGGTGTCCGAGGCTCTGGCGCAGGGGTGGCGGCTTTACGGTTCGCCCAGTCTGGCCTGGGACGAGGAAGGCGGCTTCATGAAAGCCGCGCAGGCCGTGGTCTGGCATGAAGCGGATGTGGTGAAGCGGTAAGGCGGTTCCGCGCTGCCGGGCGGGGCGCCGTCAGGCGAGCTGCGTGGCCGCGCCCGGCCCCGGTTCCCCATCCTCCGCCGTTTCCGGGCCGAAGAAGCGAATCAGCGGGCCGCGCAGGATCAGCACTGCCAGCCCGGCCCCGCCGACGATCATGGCGTTGATCGTCCAAAAGCGGGTGGGGCTCATCACTTCATACCAGCCGCCCATGTAGCCGCTGAGCAGGCTGGCGGCGGAGGCGGCCAGCGCTTCCACCCCCAGCATGGTGCCGCGCCACGCGGCCGGTGCGCGGCTGGCGAAAAGCGCGAGCATGACGGGCGAGAAATAGACCGCGCCGAGATTCGAGATCAGATGGAACATCACCGGCCAGGCAAGCGGCGCGCGCCCTTGCGCATTGGCCACGAGCGGTGCCGCGGCGAGCCACAGCACCCCGGCGCAAAAGATCAGACAGCCGATCCCCATCTTGACGAAGATATCGGGCTCCGTCCCACGTTTGGCCTGCCGCCGCCAGTGCCACACCACCAGCGGGATGAAAATCGCCGGCGCCAGGCCATCGAGCGATTGCATCCACGGCACGGGCACTTCGAAGCCGCCGATCAGCAGATTCACGTGGTCGCGTACCCACAGGTTGTAGACGTTCCAGATCTGCGCCTGCGCGGTCCAGAAACAGAGCGAAACCGGCCACATCAGGAACAGGCCGATGACATTGCGCTTTTCCCGCACGGTCAGCGCGCCGCGCGCCACCGCCACATGTTTGGCGCGGTCGGCGGGCAGATGGCGCGATCCGAACAGATAGACCACGAGGCCGATCAGCATCCCCAGCCCGGCAACCGCGAATCCGGCATGCCAGCCATAGTATTTCGCCACCGTCCCGGCGACGATGGGGGCGATGAACGCCCCGAAATTGACGACGAAACTATAGACCTGGAAAGCGTCGGCCAGCCGCCGGTCCCCTTCGGCATAGAGCGTCTTGATCTGTGCCTTCAGATTGCCGCGCAGCAGCCCCGCACCGAGGATGAGTAGCAGCAGCGCGGGCAGGAAGGTCTGGTCGAAAGCAAGGGAAAAATGGCCCCCGGTCATCAGCAACGCGCCCAGCGTCACGGCGGTGCGGTGGCTGGTCCAGCGATCACCGATCCACCCGCCGACCAGTGGGAAGAACATCAGCAGCGCCATGTAGAGGCCGAACGTCTGCGTGGCGATCGCCTGATCGGACAGCGGCCCGGTGACCGCTTCGATCGCGGCGCGGTACTGCGGGAAGCCGACGACCTTTTCGATGCGCCCGGGCTTGAGCAGTTCGCCCGCCATGTAGAGCACGAGCATCGCCTGCATCCCGTGGAACGAGATGCGATCCCACAGTTCGGTCCCGGCAAGGACCCACAGGCCCTTGGGATGGCCGAAGCGTGCCGTTCGATCGGCGCCGGCCCCGCTACGATCCGCCCCGCGATCCGGCTGCGCCCCGCTGTCCCCCATCGCTTGTCCTACTCCGCCATCGCCGCGGCCTGTTCGGGCGTATCGCCTTCGGCCTGCTGGCGCGCCCACATTTCCGCATAAAGCCCATCCAGCCGCAACAGTTGCGCGTGTGAGCCCTGTTCGGCCAGCCGCCCTTCGTTGAGCACGAGGATACGGTCCGAATCGGCAATCGTCGACAGCCGGTGGGCGATGGAAATCGTGGTGCGGTTTTCCGCGACCCGGTGGAGCGTGGCGAGGATTTCCTGTTCGGTGCGGGTGTCGAGCGCGCTGGTCGCTTCGTCCAGCAGCAGGATCGGCGGATTCTTCACCAGCGTGCGGGCAATCGCCACGCGCTGCTTCTCCCCGCCCGACAGTTTCAGCCCGCGCTCGCCCACTTCGGTGGCGAAACGCTGGGGCATCCGCTCGATCAGCGGCATAAGCGCGGCATCGCGCGCAGCCCGTTCGATTGTCGCCGCATCCGCTCCGTCGCGGCCATAACCGATGTTGTAGCCGATGGTGTCGTTGAACAGCACCGTGTCCTGCGGCACGATTCCCAGCGCAGCGCGCAGGGAGGCCTGCGTCACCTGCGCGATATCCTGCCCGTCGATCAGGATGCGCCCGGCCACGGGATCGTAGAAGCGGAAGATCAGCCGGGCGATAGTGCTCTTGCCCGCGCCCGAAGGTCCGACAATCGCGACATGGTGCCCGGCGGGCACTTCGAAGCTCAACCCGTGCAGGATCGTGCGATTGGGTTCATAGCCGAACGTCACGTTGTCGAACGCTAGAGCGGGGCGGCGCACGACCAGCGCCGGGGCGCCGGGCGCGTCGCGCACTTCCACGGCGGTATCCATCAGGCGGAACATCGAAGCCATGTCGATCAGCCCCTGCCGGATCGTGCGGTACACCATGCCGAGCATGTCCAGCGGGCGGAACAACTGGGTGAGGTAGGTGTTCACGAACACCAGATCGCCCACTGTCAGCCTGCCTTGCGACCAGCCCCACACCGTATAGGCCATCGCCCCGGCCATCAGCAGATTGACGATCAGCGCCTGCGCGATGTTCAGCAGGCCGAGGCTGTTTTCGCTTTTGACCGCGGCGCTGGCATAAGCGCGCGTCGCTTCGGCATAGCGGTTCTGTTCGCGCTGTTCGGCGCCGAAATATTTGACCGTTTCGTAATTGAGCAGCGAATCGACCGAACGCGCCATCGCCTGCCCGTCGAGATCGTTCATCTTTTCGCGCAGCGCCGTGCGCCATTCGGTGATCGTGCGGGTGGCATAGGCATAGGCAACCACGGCCAGCGCCGTGGCGATCACCAGTTCCCAGCCGAACTGGAAATAGAAGATCACCGCCACGGCGATCAGCTCGATCGCCGTGGGGGCGACATTGAACAGCAGGAAATAAAGCATCACGTCGATGCTTTTGGTCCCGCGCTCGATCACTTTGGTGACTTCGCCGGTGCGGCGTGAAAGGTGGAAGCGCAGCGACAACTGGTGCAGCCGGGCGAAGACATCCTCGGCCAGCGCGCGCGTCGCATCCTGGCCGACGCGTTCGAACACGATGTTGCGCAGATTGTCGAACAGCACCCCCGAAAAGCGCCCTGCGGCATAGGCGAGCACGAACGCCATCGCCACCTGCGCCACCTGCGCGGCATCTCCCGCCATCGCATCGACCGCGCGTTTGTAGAAGAACGGCAAAGCCAGAGTGACTGCCTTGGCGGCCAGGATCAGCATCACCGCCGCCGCGATGCGCCAGCGCAGTTCGCGGTTATCGGCGGGCCAGAGATACGGGAGAAAGCGTTTCAGCGTATGCCAGCCATCGAGGCGGCTGAGCGTGTCCTGTTGAGGTGTGTCGGGCGGCATGGCTGTCTATGTAGTGGATGCGTGCAAAATCGGAAGATGGCGCGGCAAGGCCAGCGCTCTGGCCCCGCAGGCAGCAGGCACCTTCTCTGCGGCGGTCAGTCTGATGCGCGCGCTACGGCATGGATGGGATCGAACGCCCCTGGCTCCAGGAAGAACGGGTCCACGCGCGCATCGAACTTGCGCGCGAACCATGCGCCGCTGGCGGCGAGTGCTGGGATGCTGGCGCGGGTGAGCGTGCGCGGGCTCGAATGGCCCGCCTCCCAGTCGATGAAGCGGCGGGCCGGAGCGAGCCTCTCCGGGAAATGGGCGGCGATAAGCGTCTGGATCACATGCTCGTCGGCGCAGACGGTGCCGGACAAACGGCCCGATCTGCGCAGGCGGGGCAATTCTGCCCCCAGCAGGGTCAGCGCATCGAGGGGGAGCGTCCACCACTGCGATCCCTTGCGCCACGCCCCCCAGGGGCGCTGACGGGACGGGCAAACCCGGTCGAGCCAGCCCGACAGGCGGCGCAGTTCCCATGTGGCGGTATAGGCCATCCGGTCCTTTGCCGGATCGAGCCGCAGCCACCGTGCATCGAGGCGGTGGGTCTGCATCCGCTCCTCCAGCGCAGGATCGGGTGCGGCTTCGATCAGGCAGGGTGGTTTTGCCGCCTTGCCCAGCGCTTCCACGACTGTGGCGCGCGGAACGATCGGCCAATCCGCCCCGCTCAGCAGATGTGCGAAATCGCACCCTTCCTGCAGGGCGGTGGCAATCAGGCGCTCCGTTGCGGTCACGATGCTATGGTGGCCCCAGCGCACGGTGACGGGATTGGGCAGAATATGGATGCGCGGGTTCGGCGGTGCGGTGCGGGTGCGCAAGCGCTGCCAGAGCGCCGACCGGCGATCCGCGTGAATGATCGCGATGTCATCCGATTCGGGGGTGAGCAGTGCATCGGTCAGCGCATCGAGCTGCGCTTCCTGGTCATGGGCCAGAATAAGATAGGCAATCTTCATCGCCTCACCCGGGCAAGCGGCGCGCGCGCAGCGAACCGCGCGCGACGTTCAGCGCGAGGCGGATTTCCTCGCGGGCGGGATGACGGCAGAGAAACAGCATGGCGACCCATGCCAGCCCGCCCAGACCGGTGCCGAGCAAGAGCGCCGGCAGCCCGACGTTCTCCGAACCGAGGTAGTACAGCAGCACGATCATCGGCAATCCGGCCCCCAGCGCGCAGACCGCGCTTTGCATATAGATGATCGCAACGCGCCAGACGGGAAGATCGATCAACCGGGTGAGGAACGCAGCATAGATCGCCCACCATACCAAGCCATAGAGAACCCGGCTGATCGCGGCCGCTTCAAGCGAGATCAGGCAGGCCAACGCCAGAATCATCACGGCCGCGCCGGTTTCGAGGAAATTGATCCACACCAGCGTGCGGATCCGGCCGAGCAGGATCGGAATATCCATCTGCAAGGGCATGGCGATGAACAGCATTTCACCGATGGCCGTCCAGAACAGCAAGGGGGCGACACCTGTCCAGTTCTCGCCATAGAGCAGGCGCACCAGTGGTTCGGCGCAGACTGCCAGCCCGGTCATCGCAGCCCAGTTGAGCGCAGTGTTGCAGGCCATAAGATGCAGGTATGGTTCGGCCAGCGGTTCACCGGCGTCGCGCTTTCGGGCGAAAGCGGGATAGAACACGCTGTTGATCGCGCCCGTCACCAGCATCGACAGTTGCCCGGCGAGCGCGCTTGCGCGGCTGAACAGGCCGGTGGCGAAAATACCCAGAATGAAGCCGACAATCAGATCTTGCGAACGCTGTCCTATGGCTGCGCTCGCGCTGATCAAAAAGGAGGCCGAACCGAACCGCAGCAGCGGTGCGACTTCCTTCTTGCGTGGGCGAAGCCTGGGGGCGACCGGCCGCATGATCTGGGCGCTTATAGCTTTGATCAGTGCGGTCACGATGACCCCCCAGGCGAGGGAAAAGGCGCTGAAGCCCTGAAAGGCCAGGACCACCGCGGTAATATTGCCGACCAGACCGCTGCCGGCATTGACCCAGAACAGCCCGCGAAAATCCATGTCGCGAATCAAGAGGGCGCAGGACACGGTGGCGAAGGGCACAAGAACATATGACAGTCCGATGAGCCGGACGAGGCCGACGAGCCCGGGCTGATCGTAAAAGGACGCAAGCCATGGCGCGCTGAGAATGAGAATGGCGGCAACGCTCCAGGCGATGCCAATGGTGAGCGTGAGGTAATCGCCCAAGGCATCCCGACGCATCTGCGGCTGGCCGGAGATGAAGCGGGTGACACCCATGTCCTGGAAGATGGCCAGAACCATCGCGGCGGCAAGCGCGATGGAGAACAGCCCGATTTCAGCGGGTTTGAGGAAGAAGCGGGAAATAATGACGCTCGCAGCGAACTGGATCGCGAACGTGATGTACTGCCCTGAGACGGACCAGAATGCGGCGCGGCGAATGGACACGGCTCAGGCGGCCGTCGTTTGCGAGGTATCTGCGGCGGGCCTG